>NZ_JBHGAQ010000003.1:0-337314 GCF_042610505.1 Chryseobacterium sp. sg2396
AATTCGGGATCCTGCTCGTCCATGATGCCGCTTAAAGACTTCCGGACGATCTTGTATCCGACAAAGATGATATAGAGCCCGAAAATCAAAGCTACCACCGAGTCCAGCCAATAGATTTTTGTAAAATAAACCACGATCAAACTCATAACCACTCCAAGGGTCGTTACCGTATCGGATTGCAGGTGCTTTCCCGACGAAATCAACACCAGGGAATTTTCCGCTTTTCCTTTTTTAATGGAAATATACCCTAACAGATAATTGATAATGGCGGTAGCGGCAATGATCCATATTCCGACGTCCAGTTTGCTTAATACCTTGCCGGTGATAAGGCTGTTAACTCCTTCATAAATAATCATAAGTCCGGCAATGGCAATCAGTGCCCCTTCAATTCCGGAGGTTACAAATTCTACTTTTCCATGACCGTACGGATGGTCTTCATCTTTAGGTTTTGCGGCCAGGTATAGTGAATATAGCCCCATAAAGGCACTGATCACATTCACGATACTTTCCATTGCATCCGAAAAAACGGCATCGGAATTCGTCAGTTTCCATGCTACGATTTTTCCGATAAAAAGGATGATCCCAAAAACGGCAATAAGCTTCTGAAAGGCCAGTTTATCTTTATTTTTATTCTGCTGAACGTTCATAGGTTTGATAAAAAAAAGAATCTCAATTCTGAGACTCTTTTTAGGTTTGTTAGTTTATACTAAGTTCTTTTCTACCAGGTATTCTGCAATCTGTACCGCGTTGGTAGCGGCTCCTTTTCGCAGGTTGTCCGCCACAATCCAGAGATTCAGAGTCTTGGGTTGCGACAGGTCCCGCCGGATCCTTCCGACGAAAACTTCATCTTTCCCTTCGGAGTAGAGCGGCATCGGGTATTCGTTGTTTTTTACATTATCCATAACAACAACGCCTGGCGTTTCAGATAAGATTTTTCTTACTTCATCCAGATCGAATTCGTTTTCAAATTCGATGTTTACACTTTCCGAGTGGCCTCCCTGTACCGGAACCCGTACGGCAGTAGCCGTTAAATTAAAGGTGTCGTCTCCTAAAATTTTCTTGGGTTCCTTCATCAGTTTAATTTCTTCCTTCGTGTAATCGTCATCTGCAAAGACATCGCAATGCGGCAATGCATTTTTGAAGATCTGGTAAGGATATACTTTGGCAATCGATTCATCTCCTCCGATTTCCCCGTTCAGCTGGTCAACGGCTGCTTTTCCGGTTCCTGTAACGGATTGGTAAGTGGAAACGATCACTCTTTTAAGATCGTACTTTTTATTCAATGGCCCTAATACCATCACCAGCTGAATGGTGGAACAGTTCGGATTGGCGATGATCTTATCTTCCTTTGTTAATACATCCGCATTGATTTCAGGAACCACCAGTTTTTTGTCGGGATCCATTCTCCAGGCTGAAGAATTGTCGATCACGGTAGTTCCCGCTTCTGCAAAAAGAGGAGCAAATTCCAGGGAAGTTCCGCCTCCGGCAGAGAAGATCGCGATATCGGGTTTGGCAGCTATAGCGTCCTTCATGCTTACAATCGTAAATTCTTCCTGTTTATACTTCACCTTATTGCCTACGGATTTTTCGGATGCTACCGGAATCAGTTCGGTGATCGGGAAGTTTCTCTCTTCGAGAACTTTAAGCATAACCTGTCCAACCATTCCTGTTGAACCTACTACAGCTACTTTCATTGATAATTAAAAATTGTTTTGTTAAAATATATTTATGCCCCGAAGACTCTGGCCCACGGGAACGCGAATGCAAATAAACCTACGGCGATCAATCCCATAATCACTACCGCCAGGGTAATGGTAGGGTTTGTTTTTACTTTTTTGTTAACGACGGTCATCAGAACCGCAGCGATCAGCATAGAAAACGGATGCTCTACGTATTGGAATCTTTGAGCAGAATTTTTCATGATTTCACCCATGTTAACACTTCCTTGAGTAAAGAAGTTGATCAAGAGAATTATTCCCAATATAAACTGCACATGGAAAAAGATCATCGTAAAAAGGGTAATCTTTTTCAGAAACTTATTCACTTTTCCACTGTACCCGAACATCGTCGTTAAAAGGGCAATTACAAATAAAGTCACCAAAAGGATTTCCAGATATCCGATTCCTTTATGCGCATTAAGCAAAATGTTGTAAAATTCCATAATCTATTTTTTGTTTTTTAAAGTACACAAAGATAACAAAAAAATCCCGGCGAAATGCCGGGATTTATGGGTATAAAATCTGATGTTTTTATTTTATAAAGTATTCTAAAAATTTATCTTGAAGCTTTTTCTTATACATTATTTTTTTCAGTCCTTGATAGCTTAAACCTTCTTGCCAAATCCCCATTTGAAAGGTGTTATCAAAATTGTTTCTGTAAGTCTTGTTTTGAAATTTATATTTCTTCAACTTATTTTGAAATTTTTGATTATTTAGAAATACTGATGCCTTTATGAAGTGTGAATGCTCTTTAATATGTTTTATATTTTCAATGTTTACAGCTAGCTCTAAAACGTTTGTTAGCAATAAGTGTAATAAAGGAGATTTTAACTGATCAGATAATAAGTTTAAAGTTTTTATAAAATTAGTTAAAACTTTCATTTCAAATTTTATTTTAAGATCATTAATTTGATAAAAATAATGGATAAATAAAATTAAACCCTGATTAATGAAAACTATATATTTTTTTCTAAGTGAATCATTATTTGTTGTTATTAACCTGTTAATAAAATAAAAAAAAATATTTTCATTGAATGTAAAATGTTCTAGAGATATTAACTGATTATGTGTAAAAAAATAGTTTTTCAATTGATCTTCTAGTAGTGCAGGAAGGAAATCATCATGATTAATTTCAATCAAATTTTTGCTTGAAAGATAGTTTATTGTCCAAGCTATCCCTGTAAGGCCATTATAGAGACTAACATTTTTGACTTCTTCTATGGAGTTTAATTCATATTCAAGTAGTTCGATCCCTTTATTATAGGCGATTATATCAGTATATACATCTGAATATTCAAATAAAAAAAGTGATACGGCTGATCTCCCGTTTAGTCCCGAATCTAATTGTCCAAAGTCGTGTGGCAATTTCGATAAGACTAGATAAATCTCTTGAATTGAATACATTACATATTGTTTTGTTTATAATATAATTTTTTATAATATCTCCACAAAAAATCGTATATATTTAGTTCATGTAATCGATTATTATGTATGAAAAGCCTATTAATAGACATATGTATATAACTGCTTAATAGGCTTTCTATATTAATCTCTAAAGAATTTTTCTCATATACGGAAAGTAAACTTTTAATGTTGTTTTTTATTTCATATTTGTAGATCGCGATACTTTTTGTTAATTTATTAGCCTTGCTAATTTTAGTATCCAGTATTTTATTAATAGAATTTTGATTTGAGACAAAAACTTTATCTAATTGTTTTTTTACTTCTTTTTCAGAACCAAATTCTTTGTAATATGAATTTTTTAGTAATTCTGTATATTTTAATTTATCTAAAACAGATAGATTGAATGTATCTAGATAAAATGCCACCAATCTTAACCCGAAAAGACTTTTTTGATACAATAGTTCACTATCTGAATTTTCAATAAAATCAGATATAATTTTACTATCTATATAAAAAATCTTTTCAGAAATTTCCATTGTATTGCTGCCATATCTTTCTAATTCCCTTTTATATGTATCTAATTCAACATTCCATACAATTTCATTTGATAAGTATTTTTTTAGATAATTATTTAATTTTATTATTACCTGACCAATATATTTAGGGCTACTTAGTTTTATCCTATACCTTATGTGATAAGAAGGATCATTATAGCGTATAAAAAACCATTCATTGATCATCCCGGAAGATATAAATTCTTCACTAATAGGTTTTAAAAATTCCGTTATGATCTTATTTGAAGCATTATGGCCACAGAAAAATTTATAGTATAACCAATCATCGCCAATTATAAAATCTCTTTGTATAGAATGATCAGTCATTTTTTATAGTTGATAATTTTTGATTATTGTAGTAAGTGATAATGATTTGGTTTGTATAAAATTCTTGATTTTTTCTCACAAGCTGTTCATCATCCGTAAATAAGAATTCTTTAAAAATAAAATTTGCCTTTTCTCCTATTGCATTAATCATCATTCTTATACTATCAATATTTTGAAGATTAATAAATAATTCATTATCATTTTCAGCTAACACTATGTATGGGGGCATTTTCCATGTAGTTCTTGTTCTTTGAGCAGCTTCTAACAAATCATCGTCAGAGTCCGTTTGTATAGTAAATATTTCTAAATCTTTTTTTCTCAAATTCCATGTTGCAGGTTTGAGAATAAGATTGCCTAGTTCAATACGGGGAATAAACTTATAATTTTTTTCCATTGCTCCAAGTCTTAGGTTGAGTCCAGACCTCTTATTTTGATTTTGAAGGTCACATAAAAAATTATAAATCGGAATCGAATTGAACGAATAATTATGAGCGTTAATAAGTCTTGGAAGAATTCGTTTGTTTAGCTTTTTTGAAAAAAGAATTATTTCATTTCCTTTAACAGAAAGCATTAAATCATCAATGAGTATTTGTTTATCCGTTGTTTTTATTGATTGGGCAAGATAAGGAATTTCATATTCGCAAAAGCTTGGTCTTGATATAACATTTCCTATTCTTGATTCAGGAAGATGCGATAATTCAGCTATTACCAAATTAGGATTAATTTTTTTCTCAATATCAATTATATCTTTTGTATGATTAAAAAGTTCATCATCATTTAAGCAAAATCTTCCAAAAAGATCAGAGCCACTTGCACCTCCTGCTCCATCTAATTTTATTTTCTGCTCACCGTTAATATTAACAATTTCTGTCATAAATGATAAGGTGTCTGGAAGATCATTCCAAGTTTCTGTAATCCAAGCAGGAAGATCATTACTATTAAATCTTATTATATAGTCTCCGTTTTTATATGCCTGTGTAATTTTATAATGTAAAATACCATTAACATTAGACCAATTAATCTCATTTTTAGAATCTGATTGCTGAGGTATTATCAAATTGTCAATAAAATTGTTATCAGGAATAATTATACTCATATCATTATTCTTATAACCAATTCCTGATTCAGGATCCAAAACTTTAGAGAGAGGTATACACTGTCTATCATAACGGGCTTTAAATTTTTTAATAAAATTATCTATGTGAGTTTCAGAATAATTTTTCGATAAGATTGACAGTTTATTTAGAAAAATAATACCCTCTTTAATGTCTTTTAGAATTTTTTTGTCTAGAAAATTTTTATGAGTATTTATTTTAAGATCAGTTTGAAAAAAATATTTTAAATTGATATCAGTATTAAGATTATCAGCAATTGATCTTATTCTATAATATCTATCAACTGAGTTTCCAAATTTCTTGTCAATTGAGCTCAATTCATCGTTGATATCTTGTAGTACTTTTACAATGTCTTTTAAAATAATCTTTTTTTTAATAATTTTGAAGTAATCTTCACCTATTATTACAGGATCGATTTCGCTTACTAGTATTTGATTGTCAATTAATGCATTTATATAATCTTTTGCTTCGGAGACATTTATTTCGGAATCGAAGTTTATTAGATCATTAGCTAGTTGAGTAATTGTATTTCCTTCTATGGAATTATCGATGATATATTTAAAATATTTGTCACTTTCAATAGCTTCAATATGGTATATTCTTTTAAGATCGTTTAAATAAGTATATTCTATATATCGGTATTGGTTTCCAGCTTTATATAAACTACTATTACTTTTAAATTTTAATTTTCCTCTTATTTTCTTGTCTTTTAAAAAGTTTTGTGATAATGTGACTAAGTATTGCATATCTAACCTAGTTGATCTTCTGTAAGTTGATATTTCATTTACCGAAATTGAATTTTCATTTTTAAAAGTTCCTATATTGTAGCCAGCAAACAAACCAAAAGGAGTACATCTTGTTGACATTCTGCATATATATTTTAAAATGCTCAACTTTATTTTTTCATCCCTTACTTTATTATCTTCTTTTCTCTCTAACCAAACTTTAAGTGATTGATGTAAATTTGGAGATGCTAAAAATAAGGCTTCCTGAAAAAAAGGTTCAGAACAAATTTTCAGTAATTCTATGTCCGAAATTTTTTTGTTTCTTAAGAAGATTTTTAAAAAAGTTAATGATTTTGATGGCGCCCTCAGAACAAAATGATCTAAGGCCTTATATGGAAATTTACTCATGCGATCATTTAGTTATTATGATATCAGAAGGCATTCTCCCCAATTATGATCTGTATCAGTATAAACGTCAATAAGGGCTAACCCAATTCCAGATTGGCCATTTAAAATAGATAAATCATCTGGAAGTTTATTATTATTCAAATACTCAAGTCCCCTTGAAAGCCAATGTTTCTTAGCATTTAAAAATTCTTTTTCATTTGTGAGAGTATAGGCCCTTGAAAATATTTTATAAGCTCCAAAAAAGCCGTGACATAAACATGGGTGTTTTAGTAGTGATTGTTCTTCTGATAATCTTTTAGATGAGTGTTTAAGAATATTTACTGCTATATTTCTCATATTAATGTCATTAATATCACTAGATATATTTAATAATGTAATGCCAATACCTGGATCTCCTAAACACCATGATAAACCAGAATATTCTTTATTTATATCTGTGTTATATGAAAGCCAAGAAGGAAATAGTGACTTTTTGTTTTCTGAAAAATTATAAATTTTAATTAAAAAGTTATAATTTTTATACAGTAGATTATAACATTGCTCTTTTAATTGTGGGATTTTTGAAATGGTTAATAATATTTTCATATAACAGGCTACTCCATGAGCTAAGCCTAAATACGATCTTTCTGCTAATTTTTGATTTCTGAAATTGTATATTTCACAATATTTTTTTTCAAGAGCGTTGATATAATTTTGAAATAATGATAAGGAGTTACTGTTTATTTTTAGTTTATTAACAAGGTAATAAATAGTTCCAGTTGAGCCATGTAAAAAGTCATAATTACCAGAAGCAATAGCTATTAAAGTCCACTCTTTTATATATTTGTAAAGACTATTAATATTTAAATTAAAGTATCTTAGTTTATTTTCTTTTAAAAAATTAATAGCCCATATAAATCCACAAATACCATCACAGTATGTTGCTTTATTATAATTATTATTTATCCTATCAATGCATATATTCAATATGTGTTTTGACTGATATTCATTAGGCTGATCTGTTAAATATTTATTATAATATTCATAAAATATTGAGTATCCACTAATTCCATTTAACACACCTATATTAATGCTATTGCTGAAATTTTTGCTAACATTGATATGGATATTTTCGATGACTTGTAGAATCAAAGAATCATTCATAAGATTAATTTAAAGATTTCAATTAATGATAGATATCAGGAACTTTTTTAAGGTTAAAAACATATTGCTAATTAATAGTTTATATAAAAAGCACCTCGAATGAAGTGCTCTAATTTTTTAAATTATGTGTAATTACGAACCTCTTGTGATACATTCTGTGTAATCATTCAGAGCACAACTTGTAACGTATCCATACGTTCCTCCTAGGCCACCACCTTCTGTTTCAACAGTGACAACTGAAAATGCGCAACCATCACCGCCCTTTACATTTTTAAGTTCGGTTTGAGGTAATTTGGATTTTGATAGTTTAGCAATTTTAATCTTTTTTAAGTTTAATTTCTTTTTCATATTAATTATTATTTTAATTAAACAAATATATAAAATCTAAACTTCATACCACGATAGTGTGAATTGTTTTTCTTCAATTTTAACAATTTTTTTTTCTAAGTAACGATAAATTAATATAACAGATTGATGATTTTCTTTATTTAGACAATCAATCCATAGATAGATGAAATCTTGATCAGGAAATTTATCCCATGAATATATTCTTTGATATTTTTCATCAATAAATATTTTTTGAATTTTAGAATCGATAAAAGATTCATAGCCTAAATATAAAGAATAGAATTTCATTGTTTGTCTGAGAAAATTATAATAATGGTAAGAAAAAAAGGTTGATGTTTCAGGTAATGATTCTAAAAAAGTTTTATTACTATATATTGAATACATATTCGTATTAACAATTTCTTTAGAAATTTTTTTTTGTATAAATGGAGTTTCTAAATATACTTTTCCTGTCTCTATTAATTTTTCCAGTATATTCTTTTCATCATAAAGAATTTTTCCTATACTAAAAATTCTAGCTTCAAATTTGTTATTCATTAAAAAATCTTTAGAAAAGCTTTTAAAAGTTTTTTCTGATGACCTTCCTAAATAAGAAAATATATATCCATTAATAGTTGTAAGCCCCTTAATACTCTTCTTTTGTTTAGAATTAAAGATCAATCTTATATCTACATCTGAATTACTATTCTCTAGGCCTATTGCATAACTACCTGTTAAAAGTATACCTGTTACATAATTTTTTGTTTTCCATTCATTCACAAAAATTTCTAATGCATTCTCCATAAGGTTTATTTATATAAATATAACAAAAAATCCCGGCGAAATGCCGGGATGGGTAGGTTTAAAATCTAATGTTTTAATATTTATTAGAAGTTGAAAGACAATGTTGCAGCCCATGTTCTTCCGAATCCGAAGAATACACGGTTTGAAGTATCAATACCATTATAGAAGTTAGCAGGATTATTGATGTAGGCATCATATTTCTGCTGTGCAGTAGTTGTTACTCCTCCTGTTGTAGTAGTTGTAAAATCACCTACGGTTTTAACAAAGTTATTGGTAGCTCCGTCCTGGATATATGTTTTATCGAATAAGTTATAAACGTTTGCTCCGATAGTAAAGAATTTGGAATTATCTTTTAATCTTATTTTGTAAGATATACCAATATCGGTTAAGTTATAGTCCGGTAATTTCAAAACTCCTCTTTCCTGATTCGCAGGGTTTGAGAAAGTGGCAATATCAATAGATGAATAAAGTTTTCCTACAAAACGCCATCCGGCATATACACTTAAATCTTTTACTGGCTTAACTGTAGCTCCTAAAGCTGCGGTCATTTGCGGGATACTGTTGTTGCTTGTTCCTCCTACTTTCACTTTATCAAGATAAAGAGTAGTGGTGTTGGAATCACCTGCAACCGTTAAAGGATTGTTATTTCCGTCGAATGTACTACCTGTAGCATTTCCTTTATAATAGTAATCGCCCCATGAGAACATTCCGTTGAATTCTACAATGTTATTAAGTTTGTAGGCTGCATCTACTTCAACTCCTTGGTGGATTTCAGTGATTCCGTTCATTTCTGCATAAGCATCTGTCACATTAGGAACCGTAATCGTTCTCCTCAGTGCTCTGTCTTTCCACTGCGTTCTGTAAACGTTCACATTTGCATTGAATTTTGCAGATCTGAAACCATATCCCAGCTCAGCAGAGAAAATTTTCTCGTTTGTTAGTTGAGGGTTAACCACTTGCTGGTTACTAGGATATACTGTATTCATAAATGGCTGTTTACTGTAATAACCGATGTTGGCAAAAACATTATTGTTTTCATCGATGTTATAGTTAGCACCTCCTTTAATATTATATCCAAAGATATTTTTGAATCCGGTCTTTCTGTTTACTGTCTGATTTCTCTGTACAGTAATACCATCCTGAACGAATTCGTCAATCCTTTGATATCCTTGATTTGAAACAGATCCTTGAATGAATGCAGATAAATTGTTTTTAGAATACTCAATTTGTCCAAATCCGCTATACCAAAGTACTTCGCCATCATTGCTAAATCCTATTCTTTCATTTAATGGGACTTGGCTTCCACCAAAAGGGTTCCAGTTTAATTTTTTATAATCTGAAGTCGCTGTTACAATATTAGGAGCTATATTTTTGTTGGCATTATCTTTATATCCTTTTGCGCCATAAAGATCTGAAATAACCTGGTAATGATAACCATAGTAATATCTGTTATCTGTTCCTATTGAGAAATTCCAGTTATCATTTACTTTGTGTTGGAAATTTGCTAAAATACCATACCAGTTGTGAGAGTTGATACTAGCTCTGCGGATTAACGTACTTCCTGCGTTAGCGGTATTAACATTAACAGCTGCATTTTCAGCAAATAATTTATCATAGTTATAAAGACCTTGTGCATCTCTGAAATATGGCACTCCATTTACAGATGCTGTAAGGTTTCTTCCGTTTACTCTACCAAGATCACCGGTTCCTCCACCTCTACCGTTAGACATATATGCAACGGTACTTAATTTTGATTTTTCATTAAATGTCCAATCCCAGTTCAACATCATTACAGGCTTGTTATAGTAGTTTGATCTGTTAGATAATGCCACCCTTCTGCCTTCTGCATTGGTGTAATATCCCCAGTCACTGTTATAAGTTCTGTCCGGTGTTCCGTCATTATCCGGATTGTATTTGATATAATCAGAAATGGTAGGAGCAAAAGATCTTTGATCATGCCATTGCGGAGCTCCGGTTATCGTAAACTGTAGATTGTGCTTTTGGTTCACTTCCCAACCTAAGGCAAAGAAATACGTATATGCTTCGTAATCTGTATTTTGGATATAAGTAGATCCTGATTGTCTACCCATTAAGAATGATGAAGACCATCCCTTATCAGATTTTCCGGTGTTATAGGCAAATGAAGTTTTTAAATAATCATTGTTACCAACTCCTAATCTTACAATACCGCCCTTTTTCATATCGGCTGATTTTGTAATAAAGTTCATCGTACCTCCTACGGATGCAATAGCCAGTTTGGAAGAACCAAGACCTCTCTGTACCTGGATAAAGCTGGTTACATCAGAAAGACCGGTCCAGTTTGAAAAATAAACAGTACCACCTTCCATATCATTTACTGGCATACCGTTTACCATTACTGCAATATTTCTGGATTCGAATCCACGCATCACAATCTGAGAGTCTCCGAAACCACCACCTCCTTTGGTAGCATAAATGGAAGGTGTCGTATTAAGCATTTCAACAAGCTCCTGATTTCCTTGTCTTTCAAGAATTTGTGCTGCTTTAATAGTAGATACCGCAACTGGTGTTTTTCTATCTTTGGCGATATCTGTAACACCTCGTAGGATTACCTCTTCAATGTCTTTGGACTTTGCTGCAGTGTCCTGAACTTGTTGAGCGTAATAGACACTAGCTGTAGACAAAGTAATTACTGCAGTTAGAATCGATTTGTTGATTAATTTCATAATCGTTAGTAATAGTTAGATTAAATTTTCTGCAAAAATGAGGAAATATATTTTAACTAATATTAACTGTATGTTAATTTTTAAACGTTCTGAATAAGGTTTAAAATTCTGATTTACAATGTATTGAATAATAATCGAAATTCTGTATGAAAAAAATCACATTATTTAATTTTTAACAGAATATAGTTATTTTTATTGAAAATTCAATCCCTATTTAACGGCTTTCAGGCTTAAATCCATATTGTCCGCAGAATGGGTAAGCGCGCCCGCAGAAATGTAGGTGACACCGGTGGAGGCAATTTCTTTCAGCTGTTCACGGGTAATTCCGCCGGATGCCTCGGTTTCGCAGGTGCCGTTGACAAGCTTTACCGCTTTTTTCATGGTCTTCACATCCATATTGTCGAGCATGATCCGGTCTACTTTGGCATGGATGGCTTCCTGAACCTCTTCAAGATTTCTGGTTTCCACCTCTATTTTCAGTTTTTTCTTGTTCTTTTTAATATAATCCTTGGCCATTTTTACGGCGTTGGTAATGCTTCCGTTATAATCGATGTGGTTGTCTTTCAGCATGATCATGTCATAAAGTCCGTACCGGTGATTGGTGCCGCCGCCGATGGCCACCGCCCATTTTTCACATACCCTGAAGTTTGGCGTAGTCTTGCGGGTATCCAGAAGCTTTGTTTTGGTGCCGACAAGCCTGGAATCCCAGTCGTGGGTCAGGGTAGCAATTCCGCTCATCCGCTGCATGCAGTTTAGGACAAGGCGTTCGGTAGAGAGGATGGATCTTGCGCTGCCGGTAACGCTAAAGGCTATATCGCCCACTTTCACAGCATCACCGTCCTTTACGAAGGTCTCTACTTTCAGATCTTTATCGAAAGTTTTAAAAATGATCTCTGCCAGTTCAACACCTGCCAGGATACAGTCTTGTTTTACCAGAAGCTTAGCACTTTGTTCCAGGTCTTTCGGAATGGTAGAAAGGGTAGAGTGGTCGCCATCCTGGATGTCTTCCTCCAAAGCGCTCTTAATAAACTGTTTTAAAACTTTATCAGTAACGTATGCCGGTCTTTTCATAGGTATGCTTTTAAACTAAATCTTTATTATAAAACGCTCCCTTATTCTGCGTCATTTCCATAGATTGGGTAATGATAAGGTGCGCCACGGTGGTTAAATTTCTCAGTTCCGATAACTGAGGGGAAAGAATGGAGTAGTGGTAGATTTCGTCCACGGCCGCAGCGATTTCCTGGTGTTTCTGCAAAGCCATGTTCAGACGGCGGTTGCTTCTTACGATACCTACGAGGTCGCTCATCATTTCCTGAAGCTGTTTTCTCAGGTACGAAACGATCACCATTTCATCCATGATCTTCATACCTTCTTCATTCCATTCCGGAACCGCTTTCAGATCATCGAAGTTGAAGTTGTTTTCGTTTAGAAGTTCCACGGTCTTCATCGCCGCATTATGACCGAAAACCAGGCCTTCCAGTAAAGAATTAGAAGCGAGCCGGTTGGCACCGTGAAGTCCGGAGTTGGTACATTCCCCCACACCGAACAGGTTCCTGATGGAAGACTGCCCGTCCCGGTCGACCTCAATACCTCCCATAAGATAATGACAGGCAGGAACTACGGGAATCAGCTGGGTAAAAGGATCAACGCCCTCGTCTTTACATTTTTTATAGATATTCGGAAAGTGTTCAAGGAATTTTTCGCGGTTCATTTCGCGGCAGTCCAGTCCTACATATTCGTCACCGGTAATTTTCATTTCAGCATCAATGGCTCTGGCAACGATGTCTCTGGAAGCCAGTTCTTCACGCTCATCATACTTGTGCATGAATTTTTCGCCCTTTTTCGTTCGGAGTTTGGCGCCGTCTCCGCGGACCGCTTCCGAAATCAGGAACAGCATGCCGTCAATTTTGCTGTATAAAGCCGTCGGGTGGAACTGGTAATACTGCATGTTGGAAACCTTGCCTTTCGCTCTGGCCACAAAAGCGATTCCGTCTCCGGTAGCAATGGTAGGATTGGTGGTATTTTTGTAAACATGGCCGGCACCTCCCGTTGCGACTAAAGTGATCTTTGAGGTGATTTTTTTTATTTTTTTAGATTTTTCATCTAAAATATAAGCCCCGTAACAATGGATATCGCCTTCGTTCAGCTCTTTTCCCGGAACGTGGTGCTGGGTAATGATATCGATCACATAATGATGATCCAAGATCTCAATGTTTTCGCTTTTATTGGCGGTTTCCAGTAAAGCCCTTTCAATTTCAAACCCGGTGATGTCTTTGTGATGTACAATTCTGTTCTCGGTATGTCCGCCTTCTCTTCCCAATGCAAATTCACCGTTTTTCATATCGAAGTTGGCGCCCCATTCCACGATTTCGTTAAATCGTGCAGGAGCTTCCGTAACTACCATCTCTACGACATCACGTTTGTTTTCCCCGTCTCCGGCGCGCATGGTATCTTCGATGTGTTTCTGGAAATTGTCGTTTTTAGAATCCGTTACCACTGCAAGGCCGCCCTGGGCATATTTGGTATTACTTTCGTCTTCGTCCGACTTTGTTACGATGATTATCTTGGCATTAGGAAGCTGCTCAGAAACTTTTATGGCATAAGAAAGTCCCGAAATTCCGGAACCGATTACTAATACATCCGCTTTTATCATATCCTTGGTTTAAGAAAAATTGTCTGATGACTATATAAATTTAAACAATTTTTCGTTTGGTTTTCTCACTTTTTTCATGTGCTGGAAATGATCTTCCTCCGAGCGGTAGCCCAAAGCAAGGGTAACGCTTACTTTTTCAGTTTCCTGATCGATGTTTAAAATTCCTTCGATCAGTTCTTGTCGGAATCCTTCCATGGGGCAGGTGTCTATGTTTTCAATCGCTGCGGCATACATGAGATTGGCCAGAACGATGTAAGCCTGCTTTTCTGCCCAGCTGAAAATCTCATCCTGTGTTTTTTGACTCATATGCTGATTAATGCTGTTCTTGAAAAGATCCAGCTTTTCCAGTGGTGTTTCCCTTACTTTCGAGATGTGCCTGAAATATCCGTTGATATAATGGTCGTCCACAATTTTTTTGGCAACAATAACGATCAGATGGGAACATGTGGAAATCTGAGACGGATTATAAAAAGCCGGGATTAATTTCCGCTTCATCTCCTCACTTTCAACAATCAGGATTTCATAAGGCTGGAGGCCCAGCGAGCTTGCCGATAACTTTCCCGATTCAAGAATATTGTGCAATATGTCTTTCGGAATAATTTCGCCGTTAAATTTCTTTACAGAATATCTTCTGCTCAAAGCCTCCAAATAATTCATAAGACAAATTTAAACATTGAATGCGAATTAAATAAGGATAAAGCAAAATATCTTACTCTAAAATCAGATAAAAAAGATCACTCCAAATAATTTTGAAGTGATCCTTTTATATATATAGGAAATGGTTATTCCGTTAGTCTCTGTTTTTTACCAGGATCCATCCTGAGTATTTGATCGGCGTACTCTTCTTGTCGTTTTCATTCCATGAAACAGAATACCAATAGTTTCCGGTAGATACCTTCCTTCCGCCTACGGTTCCGTCCCAACGGTATTTGTTGTTTTTATCGGCTTCATGGATTTTTGCTCCGTAACGGTCAAAAATATTGAAAACCAAATTCTTTTTCCCGGCAAGCGCGGAATAGTCGATAACATCATTTATACCGTCACCGTTAGGGGTAATCACATTGATAAGGTTAGGGACAACAATGGTAATGGTAATCGGATCACAGTCGTAAGCATCTTTTACATATACCCGGCTGTCTCCCCGCGGTACATTTTTGAATTCGTTGGAATCCTGCCAGTGAATTCCGTCCATCGAATATTTGTAGGGGGCGGTTCCTCCGTTGGCGTAGATGGTAATTGTTGTGTTGGAAATATCAACACGGGTAATCACCGGCTGCCCGGAGGCGTATACTTTTACGGTTTGCCTTGCGGTACAGTTTCCTGTTTTAAGTTCCACCCAGTAGTTTCCTACGCCTACGTTGCTGATGCTCTGGGTAGTTGCTCCTGTGCTCCATTTGTACGAGGTGAATCCAGGTCCCGCATCCAGTATTGTCGTGTCTTCCATACAGATGGTTTTATCATTCAGTACTGTGGAGAAGATCTGCTGTATAACGATCAGTGTTACCTTAGCAATGCTGTAGCAGCCGTTTGTATTGGTTACTTTGATGTACGCTACACCATTCGGAGAGATGTAATTTGCCGGTGTGGGGATCGGGTTGGTTCCGTTCTGTGCATCTGTGAGCGATGGGAAGTAAGTTTTTGTACCTGGCTGTAAAGATACCGGAGCTGTCGTAAGGTCAAACAGTCCGGTGGAAGGATTGGTATCCATGGCACAGGCTCTGATGGTGGCATCCTGCACAACCACCACAGGGGAAATGACGAGTGTTATATCGGCAACGTCCGTACAGCCCTGCGGTGTGGTTACCTGAGCGTAAATAATGGCCGCCGGCGAAAAGAATGCCGAAGGATTCGCAATCGGGTTGATATGATTATTAAGATCATACATAGAATTATAAAATACAGCCGTACTTCCCGGAACTGAAGATACAGCCGCCGCTGTAAGGTTAAATACAGCTCCTCCTGCATTGTTATTGTTACATCCGGTAAGCGTAACATCATTAGCCGCAAAAGCTGTCGGTGTCAATACGATTTTCCCGTCACCATTATCACAGAGGGTAGACGATGGATCTTTTACGACAACCGTAACGGTTGTCGTTCCTGCGGGATAGGTGTAATTTGAAGGGTTTGTAATCGGTGTTCCGCCAGGCCCGAAATATGTAAAAACATAATTTGCCGGGTTATTTACAAACTGGTTCTGGAAAGACGTTAAATCTACTGTTCCGTTTCCTGTGCCCGGGTTTACGCACACGAAAGGCGTAATGGTATTGGTAAGGATAGGAACTTTATCAATATAGATTTTAGCATTTTTTATCGAGTGCCTTGCACTTGCTCCTCCGGTAGCGGCGGAAAATCCGAAATAACCGGTTGTCATTCCCACTGCTCCTCCGGATGCGGTAAACGGTTGGTCTACCAGAACAACACCGTCCAGCTGGATTTTAATATTCCAGATATTCGGATTTACGGGATCTATGGTACCGTTTACGATGACGTGCTTGTAATTAGATCCTACAAAAGGCTGTGTGGGGTTCAGGTCGGGGGTGTGATAAGTACTTCCCGGTGTGTTATTGAACTCTATATTATTGTTTGTTGCCGGAAGATTATTTGTTCCGTACAAAACGTGGATCTTGCTCATCTGCCCTTCCGTTGAATTATTGAAAATATCAAATCCCACCATCAGCCCGTTGGCATTTGAAGGGATTCCGAGCCCGCCTCCGCCTGAAAAGGTAGTCGGAGGATTGGTCAGGTACCAGAACGTAAATCCGTCACCACGGCCGTAGGCTGCAGTTCCGTTTCCGTCGATCCTGAAATCGAATTCCACCTTCCACTTGTCGCAGTATTTAAGATTAATGGGGGTTGATAGTTTTACCACTCCAAACTGGCTGGTAACATCCTGGGTAAGCTGTATAAAATCCGTATTTACGGTAGCATTGGGAACAAGATCCCATCCCGTTGTGTTTACAGGGTTGCCGGTAAGCTGGTACGTCTGAGCGGATAGCTTTCCGGTAAAGCAGATGAAAAGGATAAAAAAATTAATGAGTAATAGCTTTTTCATTCGAGCTAAGGGCTAATGATTAGAATTGTAAAATGATTTGTCGTTTTGTTTTTAATTGTCTGAATTCCGAATTAATGATAAAGCATGGTGGTATCATCTATTGACCGTACAAACTTTTAAAAACAAAAAGGATCACCCCATACGGAGCGATCCTTATATAAATTATTCCCTGTTTTTCACAAGTACCCAGCCATGGTAAGAGGTTGGAGTATTATTTTTGTCGTTTTCAGTCCAGGTGATCGTATACCAGTAGGTTCCTGTCAGTATTTTTTTTCCGCCAGAAGTTCCGTCCCATTTGAAGTTTCTGATTTTATTCGCTTCATAAAGTTTGTTTCCATATCGGTCATATACTGTAAACACAAGATCTTTTTTGTAGGCTAAAGCTGAATAATCAATTACATCGTTTACATTATCGCCATTTGGTGTAATGGCATTGATGAGATTAGGAACGGTAATCTGAATATGGATCGGTGTACAGTTGTAGGAGTCTTTTACATAAACTGTTACTTCGCCTCTTGTAAGTCCTGTAAATACATTGGAATCCTGCCATTTTACTCCGTCAAGAGAATATTGGAAAGGTCCCTTTCCACCTTTTACATTTACTGTAATGGTCGTATTGTTGATATCGATGCTTGAAATAACCGGTTGGCTGGCCGGATTTACTTTTACGGTCTGCAAAGTGATGCATCTTCCTGTTTTTAATTGTACCCAATATTGCCCCGGAGGTATGTTCTGGATAGATTGTGTCGTTGCTCCCGTACTCCACAAATAGCTGTCGAATCCAGGTCCGGCGTCAAGGTTGGTTTTAGCATCAATACAGATGATTTTATCCTTTAAAACGGAAGAATAAATCGGTGGTAAAACTTTAAGTGTAATTTTTACGATCACAAAGCAATTCGCAACATTGGTAATTCTTACGTACACGGTAGAAGATGGTGCAATGTAAGCCGTTGGATTCAGGATCTCATTTGTTCCTGCAAGGGCGTCGGCCTGTGTTTTAAAATATCTCTTCGTAACTCCGGTGGCCGATGTTACATTCGCCTGGGTAAGATTGAATAATGCGGTCGTTGGTGCTACATCAATATAACACGATTCTATGGTCGCATCCTGAGAGGCAATCTGCGGATAGAATGCCAGTGTGATAGGTGCCGAACCCTGGCATCCCTGAGGCGTTGTTACTTTTACATAAACAGTTCCGGCTGCAGAAATATAAGCGGTCGGGTTTGTAATTTCAGGGGTTCCTGCATTAAGATTAGCCATAGTGGCATAAAACTTTTTGGTAGAACCGGCTGGCTCGTTCACGTTGGCGAGCGTAAGATTATAAGTTGCTGTTCCTGCGTTATTGTTATTACACTCGGTAAGGGTAGCAGGTGTTGCCGTAAACGGAGACAATGTTAATTGGATTTTGCCGTCGGGATTATCACACAGAAGTCCGGAATTATCTTTAATTCTTACCGAAACAGTCGTATTGCCGCTGAACTGGAAGTTCGCAGGATTCGTAATCGGTGTTCCGCCAACGCTGTATGTGAAGGTATAGTTCGCCGGATTGCTTACAAACTGACTCTGGAATGTCGTTAGGTTGATGGTTCCCTGTCCTGTGGACGGATTCGGGCATACGCTTGCCGATACGCTTGTCTGGTTAATGGCAACCTTATCGGTAAATATTTTTGCATTTTTAATAGAATGTCTCGCACTGGCCGCCCCGGTAGATGCGGAGAATCCGAAATATCCCTGTGTCATTCCGACAGCTGAGCCGGAAGGTGCAAAAGACTGGTTCACTACCGTATTCCCGTCAATTTTGATGCTGATGATCCAGTTGGCAGGGATAGCAGGATCTACCTGTCCCAATACTTCAACGTGCTTGTAGGTTGCTCCTACAAAAGGCTGTGTCGGGTTAAGATCCGGTGTGTGGAATGTACTTCCGGGTGTATTGTTAAATTCAATATTTGATCCTGCAGTATTGTTGGTTCCGTACAGAACATGCACTTTGCTCATCTGTGCCTCGGTGCTGTTGTTAAAGATGTCGAATCCTACCATCAGCCCGGTAGAGTTGGCGGGAATCCCTAAACCGCCTCCTGCAGTATAGGCAGCGGGAGGATTGGCAAGATACCAGAAAGCGAAGCCGTCGCCGCGTCCGTAACTGGTAGTTCCGTTTCCATCGATCCTGAAATCGAATTCCACTCTCCATTTGTCGCAGAATTTCAGGTTGATGGGTGCATTGAGTTTGATACCACCTACCTGGGAAATCTGGTCGGCAGTAAGCTGAATGAAGTCGCCGTTAACAACTGCAGACGGAACTATATCCCATCCTGTGGTTACGACGGGATTTCCTGCCAGCTGATAGGTCTGAGCTGAGGATTTTCCTACCAAGCAGGATAAGAGCAGGATAAAACAAGCCAATAGTTTTTTATTCATATATTATGATACTTAAAATTAGACTTGTCAAAGATATTAAATCCCAAGCAATAAATGCGTATTCAATGTTAATTTTGCCGGAAATGAAGGCTATTCATCAAAAAATGATAAGTTTAAAAGGTAAATAGTGAAAATTTTTGATCGGCGTAGTATTGGAAAGGATCAGAATAAAGTGTTGTTTTCCAGGCTTTCGAAATAGTGATCTACTTCCAGGTCCGGAGAAGCAGCGGCGGTTACAGCCAGTTTATCGCACAGCTCATTTTCAAAGTGTCCTGCATGGCCTTTAATCCAGTGCATTTTGGGCTTATGGAGGTTGTATAAGCTAACAAATTTCTGCCAGAGATCAGGGTTTTTTACATTTTTCCAGCCACGCCTGATCCATCCGGCCAGCCAGTTTTGATTGATGGCATCCGCAACATATTTACTGTCGGTGTATACATGGATATCGTTATCGGGAGATTTTAGTTTTTCCAGCGCTGTGATGACGGCCAGAAGTTCCATCCTGTTGTTGGTCGTTTTCCTGAAGCCTTTGGAAAATGTTTTCTGGTAATTTTTTTCCGGTACGCGCATAAGGATTCCATATCCGCCTTTTCCGGGATTTCCGCTGCATGCTCCGTCGGTGTATATTTCAATTCTCATGTCAGGTTGAGATCAGGGCTCAGATTTAGTTTAAGATTCAGGAAGATTTAGCCTTAATTTTTTAAAAAGGAAAATCATCGTCATCATCAAAATCATTCATGGAAGATCCTGAAAGTTTTGAGCTGTCCGGCAGATCAAATGCGGCACCCGGCTGGATAGTGGTTTTAATCTTATCGAAACCGCTCGGCTCTCCCAACAATCCGCCATTAGAGCTGTAGCCCATCGATCCGCCGCCGCCATCGAATGCCATTTCGATATCGGCAAATTTTGCAAAATGTTTAAGGAAGGATAGACGCACATCGGCAGTAGCCCCGTTCCTGTGCTTGGCGATGATAAGCTCAGCCTGGTTTTCCGTTGAGGTTTCCTGTCCTTCTTCATCATTATCCCATACGGTTATCTTATAATATTCCGGTCTGAAGATGAAGGATACGATATCCGCATCCTGCTCGATAGCTCCGGATTCTCTCAGGTCAGAAAGCTGTGGCCTTTTTCCGGGACGGGTTTCCACACTTCGCGAAAGCTGGGAAAGTGCAATTACAGGAACATTCAGTTCTTTGGCAATGGCCTTTAATGATCGGGAAATCATGGAGATTTCCTGTTCCCGGTTTCCTGCTCCTTTTCCGCCACCTCCGGCAGTCATCAGCTGAAGGTAATCGACCATGATGATCTTTACCCCATGCTGCATCACCAGTCTCCGGCACTTCGCGCGGAAGTCGAAGATCGAAAGCGAGGGTGTTTCGTCGATATATAAAGGCGCATTTTCGAGTTCGGATACATTGGAGAATAGCCTTTGCCATTCTTCATCATCGAGTGTTCCTTTTCTCAGTTTTTCTGATGAAATTCTCGTTTCGGAAGCGATCATCCTCGTGATCAGCTGTACCGAAGCCATCTCGAGTGAAAATAAAGCCATCGGGATTTTATGTCCTACGGCTATATTTCGGGCCATGGAAAGAAGAAAAGCCGTTTTCCCCATCGCCGGACGTGCCGCAATGATGATCAGGTCGGAATTCTGCCAGCCCCCGGTTTCTTTATCCACATCCCGGAATCCCGAAGGTACTCCGGAAAGACCTTCTTTGTCCTTCAGTGATTTAATGGTATCTATAGCCTGTTTTACCAATGAATTCGCCGTGTCGAATCCCTTTTTAATGGTACCGTTGGTGATCTCAAAAAAAGATTGCTCTGCTTTATCCAGCAGTTCAAAAACATCAGTGGATTCTTTATACGAAGCATCAATCACATTGGCGGAAACATTAATAAGGCTTCTTAAAATATATTTTTCAAGGATTACCCGTACGTGGTATTCGATATGGGCGGATGAGCTTACGCCCATCGTCAGATCGATAATGTAGCTGTCGCCGCCCGCCAGATTCAGTTTGTCTTCTTTTTTCAAAGCCTGAATGATGGTCATTAAATCCACCGGCTGATTGCCTTCATACAATTTTAAGATGGTAGAAAAAATCACCTGGTGTCTCGGATCATAAAAAACTTCCGGTGTAAGCAGATCGATGGAATGATCAAGCCCTTTTTTGTCAATCAAAAAGGTTCCGATGACCAGTCTTTCGAAATCCAGAGCGTTGGGAGGCATCTTCCCATCGGCAATAGAGAGTTCTTTTGCAAAATTTCCGTTCGTCAAGGTAGATAATGTTTCTTTCTGCGCCATAGTTCTGCAAAGATAGTTTTTTTGAAAATCAATTAAAAAATAGTATTCAACAATTTATAAACACAATTTTGTCCGGGTTTATTGTATCAGAGAGGTTGCGATGATGTGTATAAAAAAATCACCCCAAAATGAGGTGATTCGTTTAGTTGAAATTAAATAAATTTCTTTTAGTTGATATTTTTTACCAATACCCATCCGCTGTATTTGGTTTCGGTATTGTTTTTATCATTTTCATTCCATGTAATCGTGTACCAGTAAGTTCCGGTTACGATTTTTTTACCGTTGGAAGTTCCGTCCCAGGTATAATTTCTGATTTTATCCGCTTTATAGATCATGTTTCCATATCGGTCATAAACTGTGAAAACAAGGTTTTTCTTATAAGCCAAAGCTGAATAATCGATATAATCGTTTTTGTTATCCCCATTCGGTGTAATGGCATTCAGAAGGTTTGGAACCGTTACCTGAACACTGATCGGATTACAATTGTAAGAATCTCTTACGTATACCTTGTTTTCGCCTCTCGGAAGACCTGTGAAAACATTAGAATCCTGCCAGTTGGTACCGTCCAGTGAATATTGATAAGGGCCTTTGCCACCGTTAGCCGTTATGGTGAATGAATCATTATTGATTTCAATGTTGGTAATTACAGGCTGAGCCGAAGCATTTACTTTCACTTCCTGCAGTGTCCAGCATTTTCCTGTTTTCAGTTTTACCCAATACGCTCCGGCTGCAACATTCGTAATCGATGGGGTCGTTGCACCGGTGCTCCATTCGTAAGCATCAAATCCCGGACCTGCATCCAGTGTTGTTTTATTTTCAATACAGATAATTTTATCTTTCAAAACGTTTGACTTTACAGGAGGCAGAACTTTCAGGCTAATTTTGGCAATTCCATAACAGTTTTGTATGCTGGTCACCCTTACATAGACAACGCCTGTTGTTGAGATATAAGCAGCCGCGTTTAAGATTTCATTGGTTCCCGCAAGAGCATCGGCCATGGTCTTGAAATATTTTTTTGTAACGCTGGTCTGAGAAGTTACATTTACCTGGGTCAGGTTGAATGCAGCACTGGTGATATTGGATTCAATGTAACATTCTTCCACGCTGGCATCATTTACGGCCACTGCAGGATAAAACTCCAGTTTGATCTGGTTGTATCCCGTACAACCCTGCGGTGTTCTTACTTTTACATATACTGTTTTTGGTGCAGCAGAAGTGTAAGTTGCAGGATTGGTAATTTCATTGGTTCCTGCATTCAAATCAACAATCGTAGGATAATACTTTTTCGTAATGTTGGTAGACGTAGGATAAACGTCGGGTGCCGTCAAATCGAAAACTCCGGTTCCTGCATTGTTATTGTTACAAGCATTTACGGTAGCCGGAACTACAGTAAGAGGCGGAAGGAACTGTAAGGTAATTTCCCCGGTTCCTACGCATCCTTCACTCGTAACAATTTTCACATATACCTTTTTAGGAGCAGATGCGTATGATGAAGGTGTGGTGATCTGATTGGTTCCCGCATTAAGATCTGCCATGGTCGGATAATACGTTTTCGTAACATTGGTTGGGCCGTAAACGTTTGCCGAATTCAGATCGAAATAACCGATACCGGTATCATCATAATTGCATGCCGTTATCGTTGCATTGTTAACCACAATATTCCCTGATCTGAATTTGAATTTCCCGATCTGGAAGCAGCCGTTTACAGGATTGTTAGGATTTGCGGGATCAGTATATTTGAGTCTGTAATAATAAATGGTAGTTGCATTTACCATAATTGGCGTGGTAATCGGCGCATTTCCTGTGATCGCATCGTTACTGTTTAAGTGATAAGTTACGGTAAAATTCGGATTACCATTGATGATCCCTGTTGATAATGTACTGAAGTCGAACATGGTTGGCAATGCACATTTCAGGATCTCATTCGGATCAGCCGGATTTGCAGCCGGTGCTCCCGGTGTAATGAACGGGTTCGGCGTCAATGCAGGGTCAGTGAAAGCAGATGTCAGTGAAGCAGTACCTCCCCAGGTTAGTGAAAAAGGTATGGATGCATTGGCGCCGGACCAGTTGTCTACAATAAGATAATAGGTTTCGCCAGCTATCACATTCATTGCAGGGCTCCATGCACCGCTTGTTGCAGGGAGACCGAGCTGTAATCCCGTCTGGTTGGGTGCCGGTTGTCCGGGTGCATAATTACATCGTATCGGAGCACCTTTAGTTCCGCAGGTTACGTTCGGTCCATATACTGCAAAATCATAATCAGCATTATAAGGCGCCGAAGGAGAAATAGTAAACGTTAACGTTCCGGATGTAGCAATCGTGAACTGGTACCATACGGAATAATGCTCATTTCCGCTTAAACAGCTTCCGTTTGCGCTTACCTGATCGTCCACGGTTCCCGAGCCTGTAGGAAAATAAGAAATATCTGAATTTCCGCACACAGGGATTGCCGACACACAATCTGATTGTGAGAACAGCAATTGCGACAGAAATAAGACAGTCAGAAGTATTAGTTTCTTCATGATAACTGATTTTTATATGATTAACTTTCTTTTATTAAATGTGAAAAAACCGCTTTTACCAAGCGGTTTTTTTCTACTGTCAATAGGTTTTTATTCTCTGTTCTTTACCATTACCCATCCGGAGAATTTAAATGGTGTATTCTTTTTATCGTTTTCGTTCCACTCTACGGAATACCAGTATGTTCCGGTAGGGACTTTTTTACCTAAGGTTGTTCCGTCCCATTTGTAGCCGTTGGATTTGTCGGCCTGTCCTACTTTTGTGCCGTACCTGTCATAGATCGTCAAGACTAAGCCTTTCTTACCGGCGAGTGCGGAATAATCAATCACATCATTCACCCCGTCGCCGTTTGGCGTAATAACATTGACTAAGTTAGGAACTATTACCGTTACTGTAATAGGGTCACAGTCATAATCATCTTTTACATAAATCGTATTGTCGCCTCTCGGAACATTGTTGAATACATTAGAGTCCTGCCATTTAATTCCATCTATCGAGTATTTATACGGTGGTGTCCCTCCGGCAACATTTACGGTTACCGTATTGTTGGTAATATCGATGTTTGATATAACAGGCTGCTCGGAAGGGTAAACTTTTACTGTCTGTCTTGTGGTACATTCTCCTGTTTTGAGGTCTACCCAATAAGTTCCTACCGATACATTGTTGATGCTCTGAGATGTTGCTCCGGTGCTCCATTTGTAAGAAGTGAATCCAGGCCCTGCATCCAGCGTGGTAGTATCTTCCATACAGATGATTTTATCTTCCAGCAGGCTGGAATAAACAGGAGGAAGAACAACCAGTGTCACTTTCGCTACGGTATAACATCCGTTGGAGTTGGTTACCCTAACGAAAACCACGCCATTAGGAGAAACAAAAGGTGAAGGCGTTAATATTTCGTTTGTTCCGGCTATGGCATCCGTTAAAGACGGATAATATTTTTTGGTTGCCTGTTGAGAGGTTACCGGTGCAGAAGTTAGGTCAAATGCTGCGGTTGCAGGGTTTGATGCAATATAGCATGATCTTAGTGTAGCGTTCTGAACGATAACCACAGGAAAGAAGTTCAATGTAATCTTTGCAATATCCGAACATCCCAGATTGGTTGTTACTTTTGCGTATACATCGCCGCTTGCTGAAACATAAGCCCACGGGTTGGTAATTTCATTGGTTCCGTTATTTGCATCCGCAATCGTAGGATAATACTTCGTAGTGTACGTATACGCCGGATTTGGCGTGTATAACGTTGTTGTGGTCAGATTAAACGTGGCAACTCCGTTATTATTGTTGTTACACTCTGTCAGACTTGCATTTATTGTTTTAAACGTAACGTCTTTAAATTTAAAGGCATTGATATTAAAACATTTATTCGTCGGATTATTAGGATTCGAAGGGTCCTGATAACGGATGGCGTAATAATATGTATCTGTGGTGTTTACGACGATCGGTGCAGTAATTGCGTTTGTATCGGATAAAGCATCGTTGGAGGTTCTGTAATACTTTACAAAGAAATTCGGATTGCCGTTAATGATATTGGCGCTGTTGCTCTGGAAATTGTATAATGCTGTGATATCACAGGTCTCTATAAGTCTTGGGCTGGATGCAGTCGCTCCGGGAATTCCAATCGGATTAAACGGATTAGGCTGAATCGCAGGATCATTAAATGGTGAGGTTAATGTAGCGGTACCTCCCCAGGTTAATGAGAAAGCCAATGCGGCATTAGCCCCGGACCAGTTGTCTACGATAAGATAATAAGATTCGCCTGCTGTAACATTCAATGCAGGACTCCATGCACCGGAATTAGCTGTAAGGCCGATTTGTAATCCTGTCTGGTTAGGAGCTGCCTGTACGCCTGCGTAATTACATCGTATTGGCGCTCCCTTGGTAGCACACGTTTTATTAGGTCCGTACACAGCGAAATCATAATCGGCATTATAAGGCGCCGAAGGAGAAATGGTAAACGTTAACGTTCCGGACGTAGCTACTGTAAACTGATACCATACGGAATAATGCTCGTTTGCGCTTAAGCAGCTTCCATTAGCATTTACCTGATCGTCTATGATTCCCGGGCCTGTAGGGAAATAAGAGATGTCTGAATTTCCACACACAGGAATAGCCGAAACGCAATCGGACTGTGCAAAGAAAATTTGTGAAAGAACGAGTAGTAATATAAGGTAGATTTTCTTCATAATGATATAGTTTATCTTAATTATGATAAATTATTTAATAATGGAAAGATAGTATTCTATATCTTCCTTCCCCCAGTTTGGATCCAGACTGGATTTTTTGCTATAAGTTTTAAATTTTCCTGATGCTGAATTGAAATATTTTTTTGCCAATTCTTTATCTCCTCCATTGAATGCAATTTCTCCTTTAATTACATCAATTCTTGGATTATTCTTATCTGCGGATGCTGCCTTAGTCAGATATTCATTTGCCTTGGCTAAGTTATCTGCACTACCGGTTGGATTATTTGATGATTTTAATACGTAAATTTGGGACAGAAGAATATTTGCTTCCGCATTATTAGGATTTTTTACAAATATTCCACCAATGTATTTTTCCGCTAACGCCGAAGTTTCATCAATGTTTTGTACGTTGCCTTCCCGCTGAGAGGTAATCTGACCTCTGATTATTGACAAAGCGGTATAATAATAAGCTCGCCAGTCTTCTTTTTTTGTTTGGGTACCTCTGGCAAGATTATTAACATAAGTAGCAAAATAATCCCTTGATTGCTGGAAGTCTTCAGTTTTTTTTGCAGACTCCAACTTAGTGATCTGATTTGCTAGGCCTTTTTCATCAGACGATTGAGCAAAAATGCATGTACCCACGGCTAATGAAAAGAAAATAAATAGTTGTTTTATCATGATATAGAATATTTTACACACAAATATAAAAAAATATTAACCTTAATTTAAAACTTTTAAGATTAATTTAATAAAATTGCTTATATTGTCTTAATATTGCATTTTTCTTAGTTTGGGATTTGTACTTCCCACAACCAGTGCGATTAGCACTGTCATGGTACCTCCAAAAATCACCGAACGTACAACTCCTAAAAGTTTCGCGGAAAGCCCGCTTTCAAACTGTCCCATTTCGTTGCTGGACATAATGAATATGGAGTTTACACTCATCACACGCCCCCTGATATTGTCCGGGGTTTTCAGCTGGACGATGGTTCCTCTGATCACCACCGAAATTCCGTCCAGCATGCCGCTCATCACGAGGAACATAAAAGAAATCCAATACCAGGTCGACAGCCCGAAACCGATGATGCAGAGTCCAAAGCCTGTTACCACGGCCAGTAAAATCTTCCCTTGGTTTTTTCTTAATGGAACGACCGACAGAATGGTGATGATGCACATCGATCCGATATCGGATGCCGCATTCAGTAGTCCGAAACCTTCTGCTCCTACTTTCAGAATGTCGGTGGCATAGACCGGAATCATCGCAACGGCACCCCCAAAAAGGACGGCAAACATATCCAGGCAAAGCGCTCCCAGAATTTCTTTAGTCTTAAAAATGTAAGAAATTCCTTCCCGCATACTGTCCATAACGTTAATATTCTCTTTTTTGTATTCCGAATGCTGTTTTTTTAACTGAAAAAAGAATAGAGAGGCTAAAAAGATCAGGGAAATAATAACCACCAATGTCCATTTGATCCCGAAATAACCGATCAGGAACCCGCCCACGGCATGTCCGCAGACCGATGAAATCAGAAAAGTGGCCTGATTTAAGGTAACGGCGTTCGGAAGGTTATCTTTTTTTACGATCTTAGGAATCATCACCGGAATGATCGGCCCGATGAATGCCCTTGCAATGCCTGTAAAGAAAATGACGCCGTAAATAAAGTAAGTGATCTGATGTCCTGTAAAATGCATTCTGATATCCAGGAATGCGGGAATCAGCAGTAGGCCGATCAGGAAAATATAAGCATAATTGCAGATTAGCAATAACTTTTTCTTCTCATTCATATCGATGACGTGACCCGCGTATAATGCACAGCTAACAGCTGGAATAACCTCTGAAAGACCGATGAGGCCGATAGAAAAAGGATCTTTGGTTAATTGGTATACCCACCATCCGAGTAATGTAGCGAGCATTCTGAAGGCAAGGACAATAAAAAATCTTCCTGTAAGGAGGTTCCTGAATTCGACATTTTTCAACGTCTGTAACGGGGTAAACGACATCATCCGACAAAAATAGCCTCAAATATTGATTTGAAGCTACTGTTATAATCATTTTTTAAATGAAAAATTAAATGAAGACCAAAAGATAAAATCTATTTTAGTCCGCTCTCGAAGCACTGAATACCAACGCAGCCACTCCGGCAGCACCGATAACGACTGCACCTGTAGCCATTCCTGCTTTTCTGCTGTCCCTTACCGCTGCCACATTAGCTTTAGGAATCGTTACAACTGTACTGTCTTTTCTGCCTGCAGTTCCGATCAGGTTATCTCCTTCCACATTGCGGAATAACATTTTCTGATTTTTGGAACCATCCCTCATCATTACCGTATACATTTTTCCTGCCTGAAGATTGGAGTAATCGTTTTTAGCAGTATCCATACTATATTTGGTAGTAGCGCAGGAAGAAATTACAAATAAGGATGTCAATAAAGATGATTTTAAAAGTACAGATGCTTTCATTATAATTTTTTAGTTTTCCAAATTTATAATTTTTTTCCAATATACGTTTCCGGAATTGAAAAAATGTAATTAAAGTTTATATATTTCCAATAAATCCGCGATTTTTCTATCATTGGCCAGTCTTGGTATTTTATTCTGCCCGCCGAGTTTGCCCTGCGATTTTGCATATTCCTGAAAAGCATTTTTCTGCAGGCTGGTGACAAGAAGCTGCTGAAGGATATTCCCGGAAATCAGATCATCATAATACGTATTACGTCTTCTAAGCTGATTATCCAATTCTACTCTGAAAAAGTCCGTATTTTCGGGCTCTTTTTCAAATTCGATAAACCATTCGTGATAGGGAAGTCCTTCGGTGGGGTTTACCTGTGGTGCAAGATGGAATTCCGTAATCTGGGCGGGATATTTTTCCAGGGTTGCTTTCATTGCTTCTTCCACTTCGAATGCAATCACATGTTCTCCAAATGCAGAGGTAAAATGTTTCGTTCTTCCGCTTACCAGGATCCGGTAAGGTTTTTTATCAATAAATCTCACCACATCGCCGATAGAATAGGCCCAGAGTCCGGAATTGGTCGTCAGGATCAGGGCGTAATCTTTATTAAGTTCCACTTCTTTCAGGGTCAGGCGTCTTGCTTCCGGTTTCCCATATTCTTCCAAAGGAATAAATTCATAGAAAATCCCCTGATTGGTCAGCAACAGCAATCCTTCTTTCGTATAGTCATCCTGGAATGCAAAAAATCCTTCCGAAGCAGGAAATGTCTGGACAATATCTACAGGTCTGCCCAGCAATTCTTCCATCTTGTCGCGGTACGGTTCGTAATTGACACCACCGGTTACGATAAGCTGAAGATTAGGGAAAATCTGTTTGATTTTTTTACCATGCTTTTCCGTAAGTTTTTCAAAATACATAATCAGCCATGGTGGAATACCGGAGATCAGGGTCATGTTTTCTTTTTCCGTTTCCTCCACGATTTTATCCACTTTGGCTTCCCAATCTTCCATCATATTGGTTTGCCAGCTCGGAAGCCTGTTTTTCTGTAAGTATTTTGGGATATGGTGGGCGACGATCCCGGAAAGCCGTCCGGTTTTGATTCCGAAAACCTCTTCCAGTTCAGGGCTGCCCTGAAGAAAAATCATTTTTCCGTTTACGAAATCGGCATTGTTTTTTTTAGCAATATAATGGAAGAGTGCACTTTGAGCTCCTTTTACCTGAAAAGATATTCCTTCTTTGGAAATGGGGATATATTTGGAACCTGAGGTTGTGCCTGAAGTTTTGGCAAAATATTCGGGAACATCAGTCCAGAGGATATTGGCCTGGCCTCTTTTGACCCTTTCGATATAAGGTTTCAGGTCTTCATAATCACCTACTTTTACACGGTCCTGGAAATCTTTTACCGATCTGATGTTTTCAAAATCGTGCTCCCTTCCGAAAAGAGTCTTTTTAGCAGCAGACGTTAGAGACAGCAGCAGGGCCTCTTGGTCCCGCTCTGCATGGTTCTTGAATTCTTCTGCATTCCGGACGTGCTCTTTCGACCAGAGCAAAGCTGCTTTTTTCTTTAGGAAATTTAACATGCATCAAATTTATAAATAACTGAAGAATTGTATGCTAATTTTCACAAAATAAGGCACAAAAAAACCGATGAATGAGTAATGCATCGGTCTTCGAAATTTGATTATGAAAATAACAACTATAATGTTGATTACTTATTGGCTTTATACCTTTTATCAGGAGTTCCGTCCTTTTTAAGGTTTTTATTCTCCTTGTATCTTTTATCGGGAGTTCCGTCTTTCTTCAGCTTCATTCCGGAAGGGGCAGCAGCAGGTTTTGTGGTTGCTGCCGGAGTAACCTGTTTGGCGGATTTAACCGGCTTTACTGTTTTAACAGTTTGAGTTTTCGCGGCCGGAGCAGTTTGCTGAGCCGTTGCAAGTCCAAGTCCTAAAACAACAGACATTGCGGTTAAAAATTTTTTCATAGTGGATACGTTTTGTTTTTTTCGTTGATTCAAAGTTATACAAAAAACAGACTGAAACCCCTCGTTTTTTAAACTTAACTAAAGTTTATCACTGCTTAAAAAAAGATTAAATCGCGGTATCCGGATTTTCATTAATTAGCTGAAGCTTTTACAAAAGCGAATAAATGATGCAAATTAGAAGTTTATACTTCCGATGATTATGGATTAAAAACAAAACCTGCTCCTCCCCGTAAGGAAAAGCAGGCCCTAACATATGTATGAAAAGCTGATTAACGGGTAGCGTTGGCCGTCCACGTTTTTCCATCCTTATTGTAGTAAATTTTCAGTTCGTTATTATCGATTCTGATGTAAGAGGTAGTGTTTGATCCTACCATTACCAAAGTATTGTCGCCCTGTTGGGTAAATTCAATCCCGTTCAGGTCCGGAATGCTGTTTGAAAAGGCAAAGTTGTATTTCGTTCCGCTGGCGATCTTCGTTACAAAAACACTTCCGTCATTCGTACTGATGTTATTTCCGTCCCCGTTGTACGAAATGCTTCCTTTGTAAGTTCCTGCGAAGAAATCATTGTTTGCCGGATCATCATCATTGCTGCATGAAGACATGGCCGTGACTGCGAAAAACGTTAGCAGGAATAATCCTAATATTCTGATTGCTTTTTTCATAATAATATTTCTTAAATGGTTTCTTAAGGCTGGTTATTCAAACAGAATGCCAGGTAAGCCACGGTTCGTTATTTTAACTTTCCGACTGGGAATTTTAGTAAAATATTAAGATTTTTCACCTGATATGAAGGAGAGTGCAGGTTGCTTTTCCTTTTAATAAAGAATATTTATCCTTATCTTTGTATGGATCAAACGATTTCGGAAACTTCCGGAATCGCTTTTGCCGTTTATACCAAAATATTTTTATGCAATTAAAAACCATCAGCGAAAAATTCCTTCCGGACCTGCTTCAGAAAGAATTCGGAAAGGAAATTTTCATTCAGCTGGAAAATCATCAGCATATCTCTGTGCAAGGCAGCGCCGGATCTTCAGTTTCCCTATTTGTGGCCGAACTTTTCCTTACGCAGAAAAAACATATCCTGTACATAGTAGATGACAAAGAAGATGCGTTATATGCCAATACGGAAATGGAAGACCTGCTCGGAAAGGAAAAGATCCTTTATTTTCCGGCAACCCATATGGAACCTTATCAGGTCGAAAAAACCCAGAATGCGAATCTTGTACTGAGAACGGAAGCCATTAATAAAATCACTTCCGAAAAATCTCCTAAAGTCATCGTAGCCTATGCAGGCGCATTATCTGAAAAAGTACTGAAGAAAGAAGATTTCAAAGCCATTTCCCATCACATCAAAGTAGGTGATCAGCTTGATTTCGATTTTGTAGACGAATTGCTGAACCATTATAATTTTCAGCAGGCGGATTTCGTTTCAGAGCCGGGCGAATTTTCCGTTCGGGGCGGGATCGTGGATGTATTTTCCTACTCCAACGAAAAACCGTACAGGATCACCTTTTTCGGAAATGAAGTGGAGAATATCAAGACCTTCGATATCGAAACGCAACTGTCCGTAGAGAAAGTAACCGAATTTCAGCTCGTTTCCAATATGAATTTTACGGTGACAGGCAGCCGTGTTTCCCTACTCCAGCTGTTGCCGAAAGGCAGCTGTGTCGTTTCCAAAAACGGGATTGTCGGCATGCAGAAGCTTAGGGTGTTTTACGAAAAAGCCCTGGAAAAGTACGATACCCTGAGTAAAGATATTTCCCACAGGACACCTCAGGAACTGTTTATTTCCGATCAGGAATTCCTGTTTGACTATAAAAAGTTTAAAACCATAGATTTCGGAGCCGTACCTATTGAAGGGCTGATCGAATTGACGGAACTGAAAATGGATCAGACCGCACAGCCTTCATTCCATAAAAATTTTGAATTGCTGATCGAAGACCTGGAAGGAAAGCAAAAGGAAGGGTTCGATACCTGGATTTCGTTTTCATCCGAGAAGCAGAAAGAAAGGCTGCAGTCTATTTTTGAAGAGCTGGAACATGAGCTTCCCTTTAAAAGTTTCACCTCGGAAATCCATGAAGGATTTGTAGACAACGGCCACAAATTCCTGTTGTATACCGATCACCAGATCTTCGACCGTTACCAGCGGTACAAAGCCAAAAATACCTTTGCCAAATCCGAACAGCTTACGTTAAAAGACCTGATGTCCCTCAAGATCGGTGATTATATTGCCCACATCGACCATGGCATCGGAAAATTCATGGGGCTGGTAAAGGTGAACAACGACGGGAAAATCCAGGAATGTTTTAAGCTTACCTATAAAAATGGCGACTTATTATATGTAAGCATCCATTCATTACACAAGATTTCCAAATACAACGGACCGGAAGGCCGCGAAATTGTGCTGAGCAAACTGGGATCGCCAACCTGGAAGTCTTTAAAACAGAAAACCAAGGCCAGGGTAAAACAGATTGCCTTTGACCTTATTAAATTATATGCCCAGCGAAAATCGGCGAAAGGCTTTTCCTATACACCGGATTCTTACCTGCAGAACGAGTTGGAAGCCAGCTTCCTGTACGAAGATACGCCGGATCAGGAGAAAGCCACCATTGATGTAAAACGCGATATGGAAGCCGACACGGTGATGGACCGCCTGGTCTGTGGGGATGTAGGTTTCGGTAAAACGGAAGTGGCGATCCGGGCGGCATTCAAAGCGGCAACAGACGGGAAGCAGGTAGCCGTGTTGGTTCCAACGACGATCCTTGCATTCCAGCATTACCGGAGCTTTAAAGACCGGTTGAAGGATTTCCCGGTAAATGTTGCTTATGTCAACCGTTTCCGAACAGCGAAACAGAAGTCGGAAACCCTGCAGGATCTTAAGAACGGAAAAGTGGATATTATTATCGGAACACACCAGCTGGCAGGAAGCTCGGTTAAATTTAAAGATTTAGGGCTGCTGATTATCGACGAGGAACATAAGTTTGGTGTTTCGGTAAAAGATAAATTAAAGACTCTCAAAGCAGATGTGGATACGCTGACATTAACGGCAACGCCGATTCCGAGAACCCTACAGTTTTCCCTTATGGCTGCAAGGGATTTATCCGTGATTAAAACGCCACCGCCGAACAGACAACCGGTAGATACGCAGCTGATCGGTTTCAGCGAAGAAATCATCCGTGATGCGGTGTCTTACGAGCTCCAGCGGGACGGACAGGTGTATTTCATCAACAACAGGGTGGAAAACCTTAAAGATATTGCCGGCCTGATCCAGCGGCTGGTTCCCGATGCAAGGGTTATTACCGGCCACGGCCAGATGGAGGGCAAGCAGCTGGAAAAAAATGTACTGGATTTTATGGAAGGTAAATATGATGTGCTCGTATCTACCACCATTGTGGAAAGTGGGGTGGATGTACCGAATGCGAATACCATCTTCATTAACGATGCCCACCGATTCGGAATGGCGGACCTTCACCAGATGAGAGGCCGGGTAGGAAGGAGCAACCGGAAGGCATTCTGCTTCCTGATTACTCCGCCTTACGATATGATGACTGCCGATGCCCGAAAACGCCTCGAAGCAATTGAGCAGTTTTCCGATCTGGGAAGCGGGTTCCAGATTGCCATGAAGGATCTTGAAATACGTGGGGCAGGGGATCTTTTAGGGGCAGAACAAAGCGGTTTCATCAACGAAATGGGTTTTGAGACTTATCAGAAGCTGATGCAGGAAGCTTTGGAGGAACTTAAAGACGATCAGGAATTCGAAAATCTTTTTGAAAATGAAGAAGACAGGAACAAACTTTTCAAGACAACCAAAGACGTCAATATCGATACGGATCTCGAATTGATGCTTCCGGACTGGTATATTTCCAATACGGAAGAAAGGCTGTTGCTGTACCAGAAACTTTCGGAGATTGATAATGAAGAAAATTTAACGAAATTTGAATCTGAACTTGTTGACCGCTTCGGCGAACTGCCAGACGAGGCAATAAACCTGCTGAAGAGTGTGAGCTTAAAATGGCTGGCTGCGGACATCGGTTTTGAGAAAATTGTTATGAAAAATGGGGTGTTTCTGGGATATTTTCCGGGAAATCCGCAAGATAAATTCTATCAGACCAGTAAATTCAGGAAGATTATCGGCTACCTTACAAAAAATCCTGCCCAAGCCCAGCTGAAGGAAAAAACAGGAAAAGAAGGCAATCAGCTGATGATGAGGAAAGATAAAGTCGGTAATGTGGATGAGGTAAATGCACTTTTGAAATCGATTCTGAAGAGTGAAGAATAAGCAGAAGATATATCGGGATTTAAAACCATCTATTTAAATTCCGATATATAATATTCAATTTCAAGTCATGGGATTTCGGGGCTTTGGATGACTTCCCTTGTCAGCAATTTCGCATTCTAAAAGCGTAAACTTTTGATTTTTTGTTTTAAGTGTGATTTATTTATGAATTTTAACTTTAAAGTAAAAGAAAATAAATTATATTTGACGGCATTAAAAATTAATAATTTATGACAAAAAAATACATTTTTTCTTCTCTGGCAGCGTTGTTCTTAGGTTTTGTAATATCCTGCGACAATACCACAGAAGATCCGCCTAATCAGAATAAAAACACTTCAGGCACCGGTACGATTACAGGACCGAGAATTCTGAGTAGGATTACCAATGGGAATAAGGATCTTGAAGAATATGTAACAAACGCGGGATTGCTCTCCATGGTATATGTACGGGATGCAGGATCTACCAATGCGACTGCTTCAACGGTCACATATACTGGGTCTGTCATCACACAGATTAAGATCCAGGATAATGCAAACCCTCACGTTACGGATAATACATATGCGCTTACCTACACAGGCGGGAAACTGTCCGCTTTTACGATGGACCAGACCATTATGGGGTCTGCCAACCATAGCGATTTTACCGTATATTATGATGCAGGAGGGATTTTATACAGAATCGTGGAAAAGAAAAAAGTAGGCGGAAGTGCTTCCTATTCTTTTTATAATGAAATGAAATTTACCTATTCTACCACCAATATTGTAAAGCTAGACTATACCAGAATGACGATGAGCGGTGGGAACCCCAACACTTCTACAGCTTCAACCACGGTATATTATTTCGATAATTATGACACCAAAGTTAATCCTTACATTACTCTACCGAAAGAATATTTCATGGTGGCTTCCACACTGTCGCAGCTTAATGCTTACATGCTTTCCAGCAACAATGTCGGGAAAATAACAGTTCAAAGCCCGGTATCCCCACAGGTGTCCTATACGAAAGGATATTTATATGATTCTCAAAATTATCCGGTTTCAGATCTTAGCCAGACCGTTAAGTATGTATATAAACCGTTGTAAGATAGAATTATCTTTTAATAGTTTTATCGTTATATGAGTAAAAAGATACTTTTTATTCAAAAAAAAATTATATTTTTGACAAAATAAATAATCCCCTTTGGAATGAAACGACTTTTTTATTTTATTTTGATCCTGGTAGGTGTTTCTTCAATTCATTCTTGTAAAGAAGTGATGGATGAAAACGGAGATCCTCTGGTGGATATCAACGGCAATTCAGGGCTTAACGGCCCGAGAGCATTATACAGGGAAATCACCGATTCAGATACATTGGCTACGTATTATTACAACGGGCTTCAGCTTACCAAGGTGGTTACCGACAGTATGAATTCCACAGCAGACATAGCATGGAGCGGAGACAAGATCAGCAGGGTGGATTTCAGGGGATTCCTGGATCTCAACGGAAACGGAAAGCTGGATAAAGACAGTATTACCTATACACAGCAGTTTACTTACGGAAGTACGGGAAGACTGGAAACGATTTCCGAAAACCGTTCTTTCTTCAAAAGAAGTATTACGGCACCTTATTCCGCTACCGCGCCGGGCCCGCAAACCCTTTATAAAAAGACAAAAGCCCTTTATGGTATAAAATATTCCGCTACAACGGCTAAACTGGATTCTATTATCATGAGGAACGGCCCGGATGTATCGGGAACACCTTTTACCTATACTTCTTATTCTAAAACAAAATATGAATATAGCGGAGATAATGTTTCTAAAGTGACCAGACTTTACGGACCGATCAGCGGAAGTACGCTAGGATCGCCTACAGTGAAATATGGATATGAGTACTCGAATTACGATACGCAGATCAATCCTTTCACATTGCTTCCAAATGTATATAAAATCTCAAGACTTTTATCAACGGACATCAATGATGTAAAAAGCTGGATCTTATCACCGAACAGCCCGACCAGGTATTCCGTTACGGATCTTATGCAGCCTGTTCCGACTCCGGTTATCTTCTCAACCAATTACAACTACGATGCGCAGACATATATGAGAAAAGGATACGGTGTAAACTATATCTACAAACCATTGTAAGAAATAATTTAAATAATATCCAAGCCCGATCTTCCGAAGATCGGGCTTTTTATTTTGAAAGTTTTAATTTTGCAAAAAATTTCGCAATGAAATACTTGATAGTCGGTCTTGGAAATAAAGGTGCCGAATACGAAAATACACGTCACAACATCGGTTTCAAGGTAGCCGATAAAATTGCCGAAACGCTGGAGGTTTCCTTCAATACTACCAATTTCGGCTGGATGGCAGACGGGAAATATAAAGGAAGAAGGGTGCTGGTGCTGAAGCCGGATACTTATATGAACCTTTCCGGGAATGCGGTACGCTACTGGATGCAGAAAGAAAATATTCCATTGGAAAATGTGCTGATCGTTACAGACGATCTGGCACTGCCTTTCGGGACATTGAGAATGAAAGGCAAAGGTTCCGATGCAGGTCATAACGGACTGAAAAACATTAATGAGGTGCTCCAGACGCAGAATTACGCACGTCTTCGCTTTGGAATCTCTGCCGATTTTTCCGAAGGCCGGCAGGTAGATTACGTGCTGGGTACATGGAATGAAGAAGAAAGCGAAAAATTGCCGGAGCGGATTGATAAATTTTCAAAAGCCAGCCTGTCGTTTGTCTTTGCAGGAATCAGCAATACAATGTCTGCATTTAACGGTAAGTAAGTAAATCAAACAAAATTAAATAACCTCCGGAAACGGAGGTTTACTGTTTATAGACGACAATATCTTTAATGATCCTGCTTTCAAAGAAGTTTTTTTCACTGACGGTAAACCTGTAATTGTGCTCCTGCTCGAAAAATTCGAGGGGAGTAACCAGGGTATCCTCAGGTTTCCATTTGATGGCTACCGTTACCTGGCCGGGAGCATCTATATCTTTATCTGAAAACCTGAATAAAGTACTTGCCAAAGGATTGTCCCGGTCTTCTTTGATGTCGGATTTTGCTTTTTTAAACGGGAGCTGCGTCATATCCTTCAACAGCAGTGAAAATTTTTTTCCGATATATTTGTCCTTATTGATTTCAAATTTTTTAGCATAGCCTAAGGTATCGCTTATGGTTTTCTGGGCTTTGGCCAGTCCTGTAAATGATGTCAGAAGAGCCGTTAAAAGTATATTGATGATGAATTTCATAGATAAGCTGTTTCTTTAATTTTTTGCCTTATCAAATGTAATAATTTAAGGCAACAATACCTATTTTACACTGGTTTAAAAATCTAGAGAAGCTTGTTCACCTCTTGGACTATGATTTATTATTTTACAGATTTTATAACTTTTATTAATATAGGTATTAACAGTTTTGTCAAAAATTTGTTTTATTTCAAGTTCTACCTCAAGCATATCCCCTTTAGAAAATTTTTCACCTTTATCTATTCTTTTATAGAAATCTGGGTCGTTAATTTTTGAAGATATTTTATGCCCTTTATAGTAAAAATCTGATTTAAGTTTTTCTTCAAAAGAAATTCTTAGAATATTTATATTTGCAAGTACTTTTATTACGTTTTCACCCTCTAAAATCTGATCTGGACTAGTTGCTAAAACTTCAAAATCACTACGTTCTACTCTTACCAAGGGATTTTCTTCACTATCAGTAATTTCGTATCCGGTTATCGATTCATCATTTTCTAATGTTTCAAAGCTTTTACTTAGTGCATCGTTAATTACATGATTATTATAAATATTTTGAACAAAATTTTCTACATAAATAACTTGCCCTTGTTCGTTTTGTATCTTAACTTTATCGCCTGTACTTTCTGTTTTTTCAGCATCCTTTCCTTTTAAAAACTTTTTCAGTTTAATTATAGATGTAAATGCACTTATTATCTTAACTGCTACCTCCATATTTTCCATGGTGAGGAGGTTTTTTAAACTTTCAATAAAAGTTTCATCTAATCCAATATGTATAAGAAAGCTTCCTTTTTCTAATGCTTTTACATTTATCTCTATTTTCTTACCACTATCTAAATTCCTATTAATTTCTTGTATGATTGTGGTTGTATGGATAAGATTATTAATCAGAATATTTGCATCTATTTCATGTTTTCTGCCGTCAAACTTAATTTTAAAATCAGTATTCACTTCTTAGTTTTGCTATAAATTTAGACTTTTATTTTATATTGCAGTATTTTTTTAATCTCAAAATCAATCCTTTTGTGTTTATAATCTATTGTTTTTAAATTTGTTAAAATTTATAAATATGGAACAAAAAGAAATATACGACCTAATTATGGAATTAGGAGTTTTAGTACCAGATAACCATATTTGGTCAAATGACTTAAGACAAAGGTTTGATAAGATTACTTCCTACCTTTCTTCTTATTAGATACATTTCGATCATAAGGAGGCTTATTAGTTGGTTGTAATGAGATGTTTTCTTGGTTTGCTCTATTTCTGATAGAATCTACTGATCTTCCTAGTTTAAGTCCAATGATTCCTGTTGGTGTATTCCCATTAGCTAGATCTTTAAGCTTTTGCAAATCTTCTGAAGTCCAAGTTTTCCCGTGATTTTTAGGTTGTTTATCTGTCATAATCAAAGTTTTAACTAAGATAACAAATTTATTTACAGGTAAATGCGGTTTTCCGTAAAATAAAGATCCTTGACTTTGGTTAAGGATTTTTTCTTTTTTAATGTATAGATTTGAATACTTTTGCACTATCGCAAACTAAGTGCGTAAAATAAGATTTCTGTCCTGTCTTCTGTTCTGTAAATATTTCTGATTCAAATCTTATCTTTAGGTCCCAAACATCCCATTTCATCATTCCAACTTCGTAAGGATTAAAAGTACATTTTACTTCAAAGTGCTGTTTTTTCTTATCACCTTCAAATTCTACGACAATGCTGCTTGCATTCTCTTGTACATCTTCCCGGATAGTTGCTCTAAGTTTCATAAGGTAACTTTTTTCAAAACTAATAGAGTAATACGACAAAACTCGTCGTATTTTTTTAATCTTTAAATTTCCTTGCTTTTAAAAGAGCCCTATTAAAATCTGATAACTCTTCTTGTCTTCTACCTTTCTCAATATTCTCTATTGTTGCAGTTGGTTTATACTCTCCGTCAATCGGCAGTGTTAGCCCGATAACTTCAGATAAATCTTCATTTAAAAGTTTTGATACATCTTCAATGCTGAAATAATTTTCACCTTCAAACTGAACTTTTCTTATTTCTTTGTTTTCTAATAATTGTTTTTTATCTAGTCTAAGCATTCATTAAATCTTTATAACGTGTTCTTGTGTCAGAGTTCAAAAGTAAGTAATTAAATCGAACTCCTGCTTCCATTGTTCTTGTATTGAAACGGAAAACAAATTCATCTACGTATATTTGAAGATACTTTTTTGATACTGAATTGTACATATCTCTAAGGCTATTTTTCATTATTTTCCAGGCTGATTCAATGCCATTAGTATGAATATAACTATCATGTACTCTTTCTTTATAATCCTTTACAACATAATGATTGTATTCAGGCATATTTCTGTATCCTTTCCAATCATCAGTGATAAATAGTGTATCTGGTTTAACATACTTTCTTATTACAGGTTGTATTTCTCCTCTCGAAGTATTTTTTGTTACAACGGCCGTTAATTTTCCATCTCTTTGAAGAAGTCCCAGTACTGGTGTTTTATCTACACATGCTCGTCCTTGGCTATTCTTGATCTTTTTGTCTTTGTGGCGGTTTTTATTTAGTCCGCCATAAAAACTTTCATCAGCTTCAACTACACCGTCTAAATCATTATAGTTTTCAATTCCGAAACATTTTCTAATACGTTGCAGCATAAACCAAGCAGTTTTTTGACTAATTCCTAAGTCTCTTCCAAGTTGTGCGGAAGAGATTCCTTTTTTATGACTAGTCACTAAATAAATAGCACAAAACCATAAAGGTAATCCTACTTTAGTTCCACCAAACATCGTACCTGTAATAACTGTAAAATACTTACCGCTATTCTTACATTTATACTTTCCTCCTTTACACTTGTAGACCTTAGAATTTTCATCAAATGGACTTACCGGAACACCTTGCCAATAAAGCTCTTCTAAGTGCGCAATACATTTATCCTCTGTTGAGAATACTTGCATTACTTCTACGATCGAATTAAATTTTCCGTTAAACATTTTGCTTTCTTTTTTCTCCTTAAACATAGTCAAATACCACACCAAACCATTAAATTGGTGTAATGATCGACTACCTTTTTTCCTCTGCTTTTACAAAGCTAAGGTGGAATTAAGCGATATGCAAAAGGGTTGATTTTCATATTAAAATTCTTTATATATTTGTAATTCAAACTTTATCGAAACAAAGCGTTAGCTGTTTATACTACCTCGTGGAATCTGGTAAATTCAAAAAATAGGTATAGATAAATTAGCGAATGCTCATGCTATATGGCGTGGGCTTTCCTGTTTATTTACCTATTGGCTTACCAGAGCCCCACGAGAGATAAATACGGTTTAGTCCCACGCTTTATGTATTTATAACCATCACTTTGGGGCTAGTGATATAAACAAATCACTATGAAAAAATTTTTTCTTCTAGTATTGATGGTAAGTCTCTTATCATCTTGCAAAAAACAAGACTATGTTTCAACTCCAGATAATGAGTACATAGATACCCTAACATTAGGAAAAGAGATAGAACAAGAGTTTAAAGAAAACCCACCACAAAAATTTGTCGAAACTGAAATATCTTATCCAAATGAGCTCGATGAGCCGATAAAAAATATAAAAGAAGCTACTGAACATGCAAATAATTATTCCAAAGCTCAGATTGAAAAAGGAGAAGAAGCTATGCGACAGGTCAATGAGAGCCATCGTAAAATGAACGAAGAATACGAACGCTCTAAAATGCTTCAAAGTATACCCTCATCTCAAGAGATCAACGAATATTCTCCTTTACCATCATACGATAGGGAGGAAACTAAAGCTCTTAGGTATGTAAATTCTATAAAAGAAAAATCTTCTAATAATAATAGCTCTGATGATGTTCGTGTTAGAAGTTACATTAAATCTAATGGAACCTATGTTGAACCTCACATGAGAACCGCTCCTAATCAAACCACTTACGATAATTACTCCACTTCTCCAAACATTAATCCATATACGGGAAAAGTTGGAACTAAATAATTACTAACTTTGAAAAAATCTAAAAATGAATATACCTCAAGATAAAATCAATAGTTTTGCAATTAATTATAACTTAGTAAATAGGAGTCTTGCTGAAAAATATGTATCAGATATAGAGGTAAAATCAAAAGACCTGAATAAAGATGAGCTTATAATTCTTATATCTGAATATAAACTGAATCTATCTAATAATTTTGAAAAAAATATAAGCATTGTCTCAGAAGAATTAAAAATTGATTTTAATGTAATGGTAGAAAATCCACTTATTAAAGGAAATCAAATACTACTTAAAGATGCCGTAATTGTCATTATAGTGGCCCCTATTACAAAAAGTATAATAAAAGCCTATGAGGAAAAAACTAAAGCTATATTAGATTCTCTTTAGATAATGATTGAAGTAAATTTTGTAATATTTTTTCTTGTTCAGCACTTGTCCCTAAACATATTGTTACATTAGAATTATTAGTTTTTAATATTAAGTTCATACCCTCAATAATTTTTACTATTCCTCGTAAATAGTCATTTGTAATCAAATTAGAATGTTCCATTGTTTGTAAATTTAAGTTATTGATCTGCGCTTAATAAAAACGCTTTGCTTAAACTGAAAAATAATCAGTTAGTGTAATTTAAGTATTGTTGCCTAATTTAAAATCACTTGCGATTTAAAATTCATAACGTCTATCAGAAATAAGCAAACCACCGGATTCCGGTGGTCTGCTCGTTGTACTCTTAAAAATTTAATTTCCAATCTATCTAACGATAACATTCTTATCATTAAAATGCTCCTTCAAAAAAGGATTCGACTATAACCAGGTGACAACCCCGGTTTCTACATCGTAGTTGGCACCTACGATCTTAATTTTCCCTTCTTCTTCAAGTCTTCTCAAAGTAGAACTCTGCTTGCGGATATCTTCGATAGCATTTTTCACGTTATGCTGATTCAGCCTTTCCAGAAGTTCGGCATTGGAAGACGAGCGTTCTTCGCCATCCTCGATGATTTTATCAATAATCGGATCGAAATGGTTGATCAGATGGTTGAGGTTATCCATGCCCATACCTTCGATTTGTGCGGCATCCAGACCGCCTTTCAGGGCTCCGCATTTGGTGTGTCCCAATACTACGACAAGCTTGGATCCGGCCACATTACATCCGAACTCCATAGAACCCAGGATATCCTGATTCACAAAGTTACCGGCAATCCTGATGCTGAAAACATCACCTAGTCCCTGGTCAAAAATAAGCTCTGCAGAAGTACGGCTGTCGATACAGCTTAATACCACGGCAAAAGGCCACTGTCCCTCACGGGTCGCATTTACCTGTTCCAAAAGGTCTCTGTTGGCCTTCAGGTTATTTACAAATCTCTGGTTTCCTTCTTTTAAAAATTCCAGTGCTTTTTCAGGAGTGATGGTGGCCTGGGTTTCGTGCGTATGTGCTTTCATATATTTTATTATTTTTTGAATTATATTTTGTTAAAGTTAGAAAAAATTTAAGGTGAAGATATTACATTGCCCTTTTATGGGTTATAAGAATGTGAGAATCTTCGTCTCTTTCATAATCTCTGTATGAGGTTTTAAAGCCTAAAAGTTCCACGATGATATCCTCTTCTTTCGCCCGTATGTTGGCAAAGTCCTGGATCATTTCGAGAACGTCGGTTGCAATGTAGGATGTTCCTCTTGCATCGATGGTTACCGCAGAATTCGGCTTGATATTTTTCAGTGTTTTTTTAATGGCTGCTTTATTTAAAAATGAAACTTCCTCTGCCAACTTCATTGTAATTCCATCTGCATCGTCCAGCTCCTTCCTGCTCAAATAATAAGCCCTTTTCATATTCCCCTGAAGGATATAAAAAACAGAAATGGCAAGACCTATTCCCACCCCTTTTAAAAGGTCTGTGGCCACAACGGCCACTACCGTTGCCACAAAAGGAATAAACTGGAATTTTCCCAGATGCCAGAAATGTCTGAATGTCGCAGGTTTGGCCAATTTGTATCCCACCATAATCAAAACTGCAGCCAAAGTAGCCAACGGAATTAAATTTAATACCACGGGAATCGAAAGGACACAAATCAGCAGCAAAATCCCATGAATAATGGTCGACACCTTGGAAGTAGCTCCGGCATTGGCATTGGCAGAACTTCTCACGACCACCGAAGTCATCGGAAGACCACCAATAAAGGAGCTGACTAGATTCCCGATTCCCTGTGCTTTCAGTTCCAGGTTGGTGTCCGTTATCCTGCGCTGAACATCCAGACGGTCCGAAGCTTCGATACACAGCAGTGTTTCAATGGAAGCAACAATCGCAATCGTTGCCCCGGCAATCCATACCTTCGGATTGGTAAAGCCTGTAAAATCAGGCATTGTTACCAGGCCTTTGAAATCGTCGAAAGACTGCGGTACCGGTAATGAAACCAGGTGCTGGGATTGGATGGCCAGTGAGCTTCCCGTCATTTTAAAGACTTCATTCAGAACAATTCCCGTAACTACGGCTACCAACGCTCCCGGAAGCATTTTAATCCTTTTCAGGATATATACTTTATCCCAGGTAATAAGAATTGCAATGGAAATTAAGGTAATAAGAATAGCACCGGGCTGTACGGCCCCAAACAATTCCGTGAAATACCCAAAGTTAAGGCCGTTGTCGAAGATCGATTCGTGGCCTTCGTAATCTTTATCGAATCCCAGTGCATGCGGAATCTGCTTCAAAATGATGATGATCCCGATGGCGGCAAGCATTCCTTCAATGACATTATTCGGGAAATAATTGGAAATACTTCCGGCTCTGATGAATCCCAGAACCAATTGGATAAACCCTGCGATGATTCCTGCGCAAAGAAAAAGTTCAAAAGCGCCAAGATCTTTGATGGCCGTTAAAACAATGGCCGTAAGTCCTGCGGCAGGTCCGGAAACCGAGATGTTCGAGTTGCTGATAGATCCTACGACGAGTCCTCCCACAATTCCTGCGATAATGCCGGATAAAGGCGGTGCGCCCGATGCTAAAGCGATTCCCAGGCACAGAGGAAGTGCTACCAGAAATACAACGAGGCCTGAAGGGAAGTTTTCCTTTATTCCTCCGATGAATGATGTCTTTTTCATGATGTTGAGCTGTGAAAAATAACCGGTTTATTTTTAGAAATAAATCAGCTATGTAAATGAAAATTTAATTTTTAAAGTGCATGTGAATTTATACCGGCATTTCGATATAAACGGTAAAAAAAACGGACTGTAAAAATTATGCTTCCGGAGGAGGGGAAAATAGGGTAAGTAATGGTGACAGATGAAAAGAATCATCGATCAGTACAAAAGATTTTACTTCGCTGGAAGGCTCGAAGAACTTCAGGTAGTCGAAAACATCCAGAGGTTTGGGAAGTGTTTTTTCGTAAACGATAAAAGAGCTTGGATGAGAATGAGGTTCTTCTTCACTGATCACGACATTGGTGCGGGTAAGATCCCAACCGAATACCGCAGCCATACCTGGTAATGCTGTAAAGTTGAGAAAAAACACCAATGTAATAATACTCCAAAGTTTCATTTCACATTATTTTTGAGCTATTTTTTTCTGCTCATAACCCAATTTGAACTGGTAAGGTTATAAATTTTCTGGATGTCTTTCAGAATTTTTTCAAAATCGATTTCCAGATCAATGATTTTACCGGTTCTAAGGTCGAAAACCCAGCCATGTACTACAGGAAATTCTTCCAGAATGTAGCGTTCCTGCACACAGGCCATTTTCACCACGTTGATGCATTGCTCCTGAACGTTCAGTTCCACAAGCCTGTCATAACGTTTTCCTTCATCTTCTATTGCGTCCAGTTCGGTCTGGTGTAACCGGTATACATCCCGGATCGTTCTCAGCCACGGATTCAGCAATCCAAGATCCTCAGGCGTCATTGCCGCTTTCACGCCGCCGCAGTTGTAATGCCCGCAGACGATAATATGCTTTACTTTCAGATGCTCTACGGCATACTGGATAACAGCGGCTGAACTCATGTCCAGGGTGTTCACCACATTGGCGATATTCCTGTGTACGAAAACTTCACCCGGTTTGGCTCCCATCAGTTCTTCCGCAGTTGCCCTGCTGTCCGAACATCCGATGTACAAATAATCGGGCTGCTGGTTTTTTGCAAGATCATGGAAGAAATCCGGGTTTTCCGCAATTTTAGCTTCCACCCACTTCCTGTTGTTTTCAAAAATAACTTTGTACGATTGTGACATAAATAAAATTTTTATTGGGTCTGATTATTTATTTCGTTTAAATTATTTTTAAAATCAATAGACTAAATCAATAATATTGCAAAAATAAAATTTTTGTTGAGAAAGTAAATACTTTTAACAAAGTTTAATATCAAAAATATCTGAAATCAGGCTGATATTGATTCCATTATTCTGCAAATCCGGTTAAAATTACAAACTATTTAAATATAAGAAGCCGTTTTTACATTAAATTTGAAAAGAATACTATATTTTATTATTGATATATCCGTCCGTCGCTTTAAGATTGGGGTAGATCCTTGCCGGATTTCCTACGGCTATTGAATCTTCAGGAATATCAAAATTGATATAGGAATTGGGAGCAACCAAAACATTGTTGCCAATGGTAATACCACCGACAATGACCGCGTTGGTTCCGATCCAGACCTCATTACCGATAATGGGAACACCCGCTTTTGTACCCCGGTTCTGCTGTCCTATGGTAACGCCCTGCGCAATATTGCAGTTCTTACCAATCTTTGCCTGCGGATTGATCACCAGGCTTCCCCAATGTCCTAAATAAAACCCTTCCCCGATTTCCGTCTCCGGGTAAATCTGGAATCCGTATTTGATCTGATAATGCCGGAGAACAAATTTCCAGAAGACATTCAGCAATGGTGTTTCCAGATGCTGCTGGGATTTTCTCAGGACATAAATAAAATGGAGATTGGGATTAAGGCATTTTTTCCAGATCTCTACAGTGGAAAGCCATTTTCCGCTTTCCCTGAAAAAATCTTTCTGAAGGATAGAATATTGTTCAGCCATACAGCAAAAATAAAGATTTCCGGTTTATATTAATTTAAAATGATGCTAAAGACCGTCCAGAACTGAGATTATTTTTTCGACAGAATTTTTAAGGGTAAACGGTATTTTATAAGATTTCAGCTTTTTCGTGTATTGTTCAAAGCTTTCGGGATGATTAAGTGCCTGCTTCATTCCGGCATAAATCCCTTCTTCTGAATTTTCCACCAGCAATCCCAGTTCGCCATTCCTGAGCATTTCGGCAGATCCGGAAACCTCTGTGGAGATGATTTTCTTTTTAAGGGTAATGGCTTCAAAAAGAACGGTCGGAAAACCTTCGTATCTGGAACTTAAAATGTAAAATTCCGCCTGTTTGAAATAAGGATAAGGATTGTCGGTAAAGCCCAGCATTGTTGCTGTTTCATCAACTCCAAGATCGGATTTTAATTTTTTTATATTCTCAAAATCGTATCCGTCGCCTACGATCAGGATATTATGCTTAAAACCTTCATCCAGAAGCCTTTTATGAACTTTCAATAACCTATCAAAACCCTTTTGTGGAAAAATAGTCCCTACGGAAATAAATGTAGGAACAGAGAGGTCAAAATAATACTTACCCCCCGGCTGTTCCGCTTTGGAAATAAATTCTTCCGTATCCAGAGGATTGTAGATTTTAATAATTTTATCTTTCTCCGTTTTATTGCTGGCCAGACTCTTAAAAAGTGTTTCGATCTTCTCAGAGATCACCATAATTTTATCAAACCCAAAAAATTTCCGGATCTCAGCATCGGTATATCCTTTCACTTCTGAAAGGTCGTTGTGGATCCAGACTATTTTTTTAGATGAGGACAGGGGAGAACCCAGGATTTCATCGCGCATACCGTGAATGGCAGCAAATTCGATGTCATATTGTTTATTCTTTAACTTATTTTTATAAAGAAGCTTTGGGAATTTTTTCACGATTTTTTCATGTATTACCCGGGCCGCTTTCCTTGGGATCTCATGAGGCCTGTTGGTGGTAATCATTTCCCCTTTGTGAAGATACAGGATATTGATCCATTCCGGAACCTCCGGAAGGTATTTTCCGGAATACAGATTTAGCAGCAGATCGATCTCATATTTATCTTTCGGCAGGTTTTTCAGGAACGTGACCAGCACTTTTTCCGCCCCACCATGGCGAAGGGATCCGATTCGGATGAGGATTTTCTTTTTTTCAGGCATTTATTTTTTAACGGGTTTAAACTTACGGGGAAGGTTTTCTTTAATATAGGTTTCCAGCTCAGGCCTGTCTTTTTCCAATTCTCTGGGATATATTACATTATTGGCCAATAATTTATCCCCGTATTCTTCGATCGTACAAATATATTTGGCGGGCACACCGGCATATACGGTTCCGCTTGGCATGGATGTCGTTAAAATAGAGCCGGCGCCCAAAACACAATTGTCGCCCATTTCAACCCCAAGCATGATGATGGTATCTGCTCCGATAAGACATTGCTTACCGATCTTAATCCTTCCGAAAGTCCTCACATCTTTATATTTTTCAAAAAAATGAAGAGCGTTTTGGCCACCATCGTGGTTCACGAATCTTACATTGTTGGAAAAGGTGGTTTCGTCCCCGATCTCAATAAGAAAACATTCGGTACCGAATTGAGGCACTTCTACAAAACGGACGTTTTTTCCTACTTTCAGTCCTTTGGAAAGACAAATTTTAAGATATATTCTCTGTATCATAAACTGATACATGGTATGAATTTTAAGGATGGCACGATATAAAAGGATCATGTTTATTTTTTTGATAAATTAATGATAATATTTTCAACGGCATTAAAAATCTTCTGATTATCAAATTGCCCGTCTATATTTTCCAGATTCTTTTTAAGTTCAGAAACCAGTGGTGATTCGGTAAGGAACCTCTTCATCGCTGCATACATTTCCTCTGTTTCGTAACTAATAAGATAGCCTGTTTTTTCATGTTGAATCATAGCCGGAATATCTCCTGTTCGGGTTGCAATCGTTGGTTTTTGGAGAATAAGTGCTTCTGCAATCACAAGCGGCCAGGCTTCAGATTCCGACGGGAGAATGAAGTAATCCGCATTTTTAACATACGGATACGGATTCATTTTGTTTCCTGCCAGGATAAAGGTGTCTTCCACTTTATTGCCGGCAATCTGCTGCCTGAGGTTTTGACGTTCTTCTCCGTCGCCTACGACCAGGATCTTATGTTGAAAACCCTCATGAATGAGTTTTGTATGGGCTTCGATCAGTTTATGGTATCCCTTTCTGGAGTGTAGCCTTCCGATAGATACAAATACCGGCCCTGCAGGAAAATGGTCGAGCGGTTCTTCCGCCTTTTTCCGGATCTCTTCAATCGGAATGGCGTTGATGATCACTTCTTCGGGTGGATACTGAAGATCAGGATAATACTGATGCATCATATCTTTAATTTTTTGAGAACAATACACCATCTGATCGAATTGGGGAAAGTTTTTCAGGATTCCGGGAACCAGCGGTTGCAGCTTCGGCAGATTGATTTCAGAGTGGAACCAGCCGATTTTTTTTGAATTCCTGTTGGTGGAATTCAGTACGGCCGGAAAATCGCCGTAGGTCATTCCGATTTCCACATCGTATTTTTCGCCGAGCAATTTATCCGCAATGGCGGGTTGTCTCTGTATCTGTTTCAGCCTCAGATTTCTGCGGATCAGCTGAATTTTCTGGAGTAAGGCGTTTTCAGAAAGATCTTCTTTACCGTCGGTAAGGTAAACTTTACGTACGTGATCAGGAAATTCATCCCGTAGCTCACCTTGGTTGATGTTGAGGCATACTGTAAGCTCAAATTTTTCCCTGTCGAGATTGTTAAGTAAACTCAGCATTACCTTTTCCACACCGCCCATTTCCATAGACCGGTGTCTGAAGAGAACCTTGATTTTGTCATTTTTTACCATCAACCGAAGATTTTTTGTATAAAAATAATGACCTTTTTCTTAATTCTGTAAGGAATGGAATGCTGGTATTCCAGAAGACTATAAATTTCCCGGGAATGGGTATATTCGTCTGGTATTTTATTTCCATTAATCTTTTTAAGCCCTCTGCGTTTCATGGCACTGAAAATTACTTTTGCAAAATATTCGTAGGACTCCGACTTATTGTCATTCTGCGAAATCCCCCCTGAATGAAGCCTGTATAAATAATTGATTTCGTTAATGAATTTTACTTTTCCCTTTTCATACATTTTCAGGTATAGGTCCTGGTCCTCCGCAATTTTCATGGCCGTATTCATTTTTTCCGTATTACGATAAACCTTTTTTCTAAAACATACAAAATGGGCAATCTGGATGGGATAATTAAAGAAATAGTGATCGTTATTCCTTACCTGCCTGGTTACAAAAGGAGAGACCGGCTGAAGATTGTCGTTGCAGCTCATGAATCGGGAATACGTTAGGACAACATCCTGCTTCCGGAAATTTTTTATGCTGGACGAGATGGCAGTAGGTGTAATGGCATCATCCGGATCCACAAATCCGCAAATGTCTCCGTCTGCAAGCTCTATAAGTTTACTTTTGGTAATTCCCACGCCGCTGTTTCCGGCATTTTCAAAAAATCTGAAACGGTTGTCGGACCCAATGATATTTTTGATAACAATGACGGAATCATCGGTAGAAGCATCATCCAGAATCACAGCTTCCCAGTCTCTGTATTCCTGTGCCATAATAGAATCATAGCATTCTTTGAAATACTTTCCGTTGTTATAATTGGCAATTAAGATTGAGAATTTCATGAAACGGAATTAAGAATTAACTGCTGCTGATTAATAACTTTTGTATTGCTTGGAATGTCTTTGAAAATGGTACATCCCGCACCGATGATGCAGTTGTCGCCGATGGATACTCCTTTCAGTACCGTAACATTGCTTCCCAGCCAGCAGTTTTTACCGATTTTTATCGGAGCTGTAGAAAAGTCCGAATTTGAAACTTTGAATTCCGGAACCGCTGTGTACAGGTGATTGTGGTCGTAAAGTTTTACATTTTCCCCAAAAAGCGTATTCTCTCCGATGGAAATAGAGTCCAGGCAGTTTACCGAACAGAAATTGTTCATAAATACACCATCTCCAATGGTAAGTTTTGCATTTTTTTCCACTACAATATGGATGTAGTTTCTGAAACTTACAGCAGTTCCGATCGCTACTCTTTCCAGCTTTTCAGATAGGATAAAATGATTGTTGATTCCTATTTTAATACTTCCTAAAGTGGTATTGTGATTTTTTTTCAGAACAGAAAGCTGATGTTTGCGTTGGAGCTTTTCAAGAATAAGGTGCAGCATGTGGGGATTGTATTTAATTCATAATTTGTATCGCAAAGATAATTAATTGTATTATACCGTAAAAAATATTATTTTTGTGGCCTAAATTCAACACAGTGAGCGAAATATCATCGGTTCTCAAGACATTCATTGCTTATCTTAAAAGGCCTGACCTGTATCCGGAGCTAAGAAGGAAAATCATAAAAAATACTTTACAGAGAAAGAACGCTTTTAAAGGAAAGGAGAAAACCAATTCCTGGGCGGCTTCACACGCCATGTCCCAACAGGAAGCTATTTCAAAACTTTTCGGAATGGAGATGGGTTCTTTCAGAAACGAATATGCTGAAGTACTAAAGAATGCCGGGCAGAAGCAGATGGATTGTCCTATTAAAATGGGCGGTGCGGGTGCACTTGAGCTGATCTATTACGCCTGTGAATTTGCAGGAGCCAGGAACGTGGTAGAAACCGGGGTTGCCTACGGATGGTCTTCTCTGGCAGCACTATTATCCCTTACAAAAAGAGACGGTACTCTTTACAGTTCCGATATGCCTTATCTGGCACAGGATGGTGATCAGTATGTGGGGTGCATAGTTCCTGATACCCTTAGGCCAAACTGGAAACTTTTCCGCTTTGCGGATAAAGAGTCCCTGCCGAAGATTTTTGCTGAAAATTCTGTATTTGATGTGATCCATTATGATTCGGATAAAAGTTACAACGGAAGATTCTGGGCTTATAACGAATTATATAAACACCTGAGATCCGGAGGAGTCTTCATCAGTGATGATATCGGAGACAACTCGGCGTATCAGGATTTCTGTGAGAAGAATAATCTTGAAACCATGGTGGTGGAATATGAAGGAAAATATATCGGGCTGTTTGTAAAATAAGCTGAAAAAGCGAAGAAAACATTTGGTTTTCTTCGCTTTTTTATTGCGGCAAATCCTGATTTTTTAGATTTTCAGAACAGATATTTCCTGAAATTAATATTGTAAATCCCGGATCGTATACTCGGGTAATCGGTGATAAGATATTTTGTGATCATTCCCCATTTCTTTACAGCCGGGGCAAGAGCAATTTCATAACTGCGCTGCATTCTCCCGATATGCCGCTTTATATCTTCCGGAATAGTATCTTCATGTTGTGCCCAGTTGTTAACTTCCCGCCATAGCAATACTCTGGTCGTTGCAGGATTTACTTTTTGCGAATCGACGGTGGTTATTCTGTTATTTTCATGAACGCCTCTCATGGCGACTGCTTTATCCAGAATGCCGGGATAAAGATCGAGATAATATGAAAGCCTGAACAGAAACTCAGTATCCTGGTGAAGTCTCAGATGGGTTTTAAAAAGAGGTTTCAGCTTTTGGATCATCTGTTCCCTTCTTACTGTAAGGCAATCGATGCTGAAGAGTCCGAAACTTCCTTTCATATTTAACTGGCCCGGAAAGACATCTTTCGGATCATGCTTTCTGTAAACCGTTGTGAGATTATCTTTAAACAGCGAATAGTATTGTTCTTTTGCTTTTTCCGAGTAATAATGTACGCCAAGTGCTCCGTAAACACCTTCTACTTTCGGATCTTTGAAGAGTTCCTTCTCCGCATCAAAACGGTTGGGAAGATAATAGTCATCTGCATCCAGAAAAGCTATGAAATCCCCGCCAGCTTTTTCCAGTCCGAGATTTCTTGTTGCTCCGGCTCCATGATTTCCCTTATCGGGATGCTGAAAAAGCTTTACCCTATCGTATTTTTCCGTTAATTGCTGACAGACTTCCAGTGCATTATCCGGAGATTTGTCCTCAACTAAAATCACTTCATACACTTCATCAAACTGAAGCGCGGATTCTACGGCCTGTGCCACATATTTTTCGGCGTTGTAGACAGGAACGATGACGGAGATTTTCATAATTGATGTGTTTTAAAAAGTAAGTACATTAACAGGAATAATTTATTTTAAATAATTGAAACGATATTGAGTTCGTAATATATCTGGATTTTTTATACTTTCAAATAAGATATAGCCATATTTTACCGCACCTTTTTTCTGTGAAAGATCAAAAGATTTATAGATCAGGTATATTCTTTTCTTAGCTGCCAAGGGTAAACTTTTTTCACCGATGGCCCAATCATAAATTGATTTCCAGTATACGTACTGCCTTTGGTTGTATTGAGGTGAATATTGGATAATCTTTGTGATTCTGTTGTCGTCGTGAATCCCCCTTACCGCAACAGCCTTATCGATAATTCCTGCTTTCAGATAGCAGTGATAAGCAAGTCTGATAATAAACTCCGAATCCTGATGTACCCGAAGATTCGCGTTAAATCTAAGGTTATGCTTTTCAAGAGCAGATTTTCTTAGCGTTAACGTATTCAGGTGGAAGAATGTCCCGAATATCCGCGGAGTTAATCCCAACAGGCCTTTAAAAACTTCTTCTCCTTCAGCCGGATAATTAACAGTAGTAAGCGGAGTATTTTTAAATTTTGCCTGATATTCCTCTTTTCCTTTTTCTGTAATGTATTCCACTCCCAATGCTCCAAAAACGCCTTCTATTTTGGAATTCTTAAAAATCTCTTTTTCAGCATTAAAACGGTTCGGAAGATAATAGTCATCCGCATCCAGGAAGCTGACAAAAGTTCCGGTTGCTTTCTTAATTCCTAGATTGCGGGTGGCACCGGCACCATGATTGCCTCTGTCGGGGTGTTGAAATAGTTTTATTTTCGAATGGGTGAAGGCTAATTTCTCACAGATTTCGAGCGAATTATCAGTTGAACGGTCTTCAACCAGGATAATTTCCTTCACTTCGTCAAAACCAATAGCGGAATGCACCGCCTTCTCAAGGAAAAGACTCGCATTGTAAACAGGGATAATGACTGAGACTTCGTTATTCATACATTCAGTTTTTGTTTTAGATACTCAGTTATTTTTCTCTCTACAAAATGATAGAGAAAGGCCGCCAGAAAAATGACCAATATAATTTTCAGGATAAAGTAAGGAATATTCAGGTAGCCCTCTACTTTAAATCTCCTTAAAAATATTTCCACAAAAGGATGTGAAAGATACAGCGAGTAGGATATGTCTCCTAAAAAAACCAGGCTTTTTTTTCCTTTGAAATGAAAAGTATAATCCAAAAGTAAAAATGAAAATACGAAAAGCGCGATGATTAAAAAAATCCAGAGTTCATGATTTGTTGAGATAAAATCGAACAGATACAGGATAAACGAAGAAAAGCCGATGATAACTACAGGAATTGCCCATTTTTTCGGAACAGAAAATTTTTCCAACAACAGCGCAAATACAATTCCTATTATAAAATAAAGATTGAGCGGACTTGTGATCATCTCCATATATCCATTATCAAAGCTAAATATTTTCCCGACTATGTAGGTCGCTAAGAAAAAGAGAATGATGAAAAAATATCTGTATTTTTTGAATAATAATGACAAACCAAAAATAAGATAAAAAAAGATTTCATAATTAAGCGACCAGCCGAGATACAATATGGGAAACGTATCTTTTTGCGGGATAAAAGATATGGAGTGGATAAGCCGCGAAAATAATTTTTTATCTGTAAAGTATAACCAAAAGCTTCCGCCCGATACCATCCATAAAAATGTAAGTATATAGTAAAGCGGTACAATCCTGGAGATCCTTTTTTTATAGAATGCAAGAACCTGCTTTCCGGTATCTCCTTTACATTCGATTTTTCTTGTGGTAAAAACCATGATGAAACCGCTGATCGTAAAAAAGACGGGAACCCCAATGCTTCCTTTTTTAAATAAAAAATCCCCCAATTCAAGATCCTGAAATTTGAGATAACCCCGGAAATGGAAACAGCAGACCAGCATTGCCGATATTGCCCTCAAAATCTGTAGATTATTCAGTTTCATGGAGAAGAGATATAAGATGAACAAAAGTTGTTATGGAAATATCAGGCATTATAAAACATTTTTATTATTATGCGCCCAAAGTGCCAGCTGAAACAGGTTCCAGTGCTTATGATCTTTATTTAAAAACTTTTGGGCAGCCTTGAAATCGATGTAATTGAATATTTTCTGATCCGGATTTTTTAGTAAATCGTCGGATAAGCTGATCAGGTTTTTTTCTTCAAACCATGTTTTTATGCTCATGCCGAAACCTTGCTTGCGGCGTTTCCTGATGGTTTCCGTCCAGTAAGATCCCATTGCTTCACGAAGAATAATTTTATCGTTATCGTTGGTAAGTTTAAGCTGTTCCGGAAGCTGAATGCAGAACTCGGCAAAATCAATATCAAGGAAAGGGGTTCTTACTTCCAACGAATTGGCCATTGCCATCCGGTCGGATTTCACCATCATATTGGCGGGAACATAGGTTTCAAGATCTAATCTCATGATATCATTTAAAGAGTCCGGATCAGGGACAAAGCTGTACGGCTGTTCGTACGTCGAAGAAATGCCCAGAGCAAGCCGTTCTTCGGTATTAAAAGCATTTCTGACAAAGTTCCGGTGAAAATCCAAAATATTTTTATGTTCTGTATTCTTTTGGGAAACAAAAGAGATCGGTTTTACTTTCCGGTATATATTCAAGCCGAACTGAGCAATGATATTTTTATAGCTGAAATGATTTCTCATCTCATTTTCTACCCGATAAAAATTATAGCCGCCAAATAATTCGTCGCCGGCATCTCCAGAAAGGACAACGGTAAGATTTTTTCGGGCATTCCTGCAGATTTCAAAATGTGGAATGAATGAAATGTCAGAAAAGGGTTCATCAAAAAACGGAGAGATTTTCAGCAGGGAAGTGGCCAGATCTTCTTTCTTTTCGTGAACTTCGATATGATTGGTTCTATATTTATCGGCGATCTCTTTGGCAAATTTCAGTTCGCTTGCTTCATGATCGTAACCAAAGCTGATGGTCGTTTGTTTTGGTAAGAATTCATCAACCAGTGCGACGATAGAAGATGAATCGAGACCTCCGCTTAAAAAACTGCCCACTTCAACATCAGCAATCAACTGTTTCTGTACAGCCTTTCTTAGAAGATAGGTGAACTCGTCCTTTGCATCGGATAGGCTCATCACCCTGTCTTTTTTCGGAAGGCTGTAATAGCGGGAAACCGTAATTTTTCCGTTTTTCCAGATGAGCTGATGCGCAGGTGGTAAAGTATGAATATTTTTGTAGATACTCTGATAGGTGCTTACATAGCCATGCTGAAGATAATGGGACATGGCTTCCGTATTTATTTCCGGCCGGATCAGTCCCGACGCCAGGATGGCTTTTATTTCGGAAGCAAAGATAAATTCGTTATTGCTTCCAACTGCATAGTAAAACGGTTTTTCCCCGAACCTGTCTCTTGCGCAGAAGAGTTCCTGTTTTTCATCATTCCAGATGGCGAAGGCGAACATTCCGGGAAGATCGTGGACCAGGTTTTCCTGTTTGCGCTGGTACATCGCCAGGATAACTTCGGTATCAGAGCTTCCGCGGTAGGGATATTTGGGATATTGGGCTTTAATATCCTGATAACCGTAGATTTCGCCGTTCAGGACAATGCATTCATTTTTTGTGCTGGAAAACATGGGCTGTTTCCCACCCTCGGAAAGATCGATGATAGAGAGCCTCCGGTGGCCCAAGGCTGCATTTTCATAAAATTCATGATGTGCCGAATCCGGGCCGCGATGTGCAATGGCATCGGTCATTTTTCTGAGCTCTTCCCGGTAATTTCCTGCATTATCGGCAATAATTCCTGCTATTCCACACATATGAATTTGTTTTTCATCATTTACGTTTAACTTTTAAGTGCCAAATTTACAACATATTGTAAAAGTATCTTCTTACCGATAGCCCGATTGTGTAAAATTAGTAACTTTTCAATATTCTTCAAGATTTATCAAATCCTTAATCCTATCTTTTCAGGGTATATTTCATAATTTTAAATAATTGCATGATGAGCATCTTAAAATGGCCGGAAAGAAAAAATCTTTCGAAGACAGCCTTGTAAAGATGAAGATTTACCAAAGGAATTTTAAACTCTTTTTTGTAGTAATATTTTAATATCAGCTGATCCAGATCCGTTATGATCTGCCTGTTGGCCCTGTTGTCATGATTAATACGTTTGATATTGCTGAAAATATTGATAGAAGTCCGGTATTGATTTTCGATTTTGAGCGAACTGTAGATTCCTCCGTCGTGCAGTCGGTATACACCGATAACATGATTGAAAGCTCTACCTTTACCAAATTCCAAAAGATGATAAAAGTAATATAGATCTCTGTAATCAGGATAAATATCAATCCATTTAAAATCAAGGTATTTCCTTCTGAGCAGATAGGTGAATGTTTGCGTAGGACGTTCTTTAAAGAAACTGTCCTGTGTATAATCTACAAAGTCCTTGTCACGGAATATATGGGTTTTCCCGTCATCACTAAAATGGCCGTCATTCTGATGAAATAATAAGTTTCTTGCCGTTGTCATTACGTAATCCGGATTTTTATCCAAAAAATCGGTCTGAAACTGAAGCTTGTTGAGATCTGTCCAGTAATCGTCACCTTCACAGTAGGCCATATATTCTCCTTTGGCAAGTGTAAAGGCAAATCGCTGGTTTTCTACAAATCCTATATTTGTTTCGTGTTTATAGTATTTTATGATGCCGGGATATTTTTCCGTAAAATCTTTTACCACCTCATCCGTATTATCCGGGGAATGATCATTGCAGATAATTAGCTCGAATGGAAAATCGGTTTGTTGCGAGAGAACACCATCAATTGCCTGCTTCAGATAAGGGGCATGATTATAGGTAAGCATGATTACAGATACTTTTGGATTCATCAATAGACTTTTTGTAATTATTAACCGTAGTTTTTATCGGGAAAGGTTTAGAAAAGAGGCCCCTGTATTTTTTAAAATTGCCCGGGAACTGATAATTTCGTTACATCTTGAACACTGGTATCTGTATTCCTGCCACGTTTTGGAAGCCGCAGAAAATTTCAGCATAAGCATCTGCTTTATTATTTTGGGTACGAATTCATGATTCAATACACTTTTGTTAAAATCAAAGGCAGGATTTAGATAGCGTTGCTCTCTTTGTACTCTCAAGGCATTGATATGGTCGGTCTTACTAAAATCTTGTCTACCATCGTGCACTACCTTACTTTGAGGACAGATTAATATTTTTTTCTTAAAAAAAGCAATACGCTGCACATATTCATAGTCTTCTGAGTAATGAAAAAAATATGGATTAAAGCCACCGATTTCTTCTATTGTTTTTTTTGGTAGGAACCAATGGGCAGCGTTAACAAAGTCTATCTCATAGCTTTTCTTCAGATTATTTTCAAAAGCATCAGAGAATATTCTGTTGCATTGAGTATTCCGGGCAAGATATCTTTCAAAAAAAATATCCAGTTTCGTTTCCGTACCATCAATGTGCATCGGGCTCAGAATGCCTATTTCCTTTTTATTAGGATAAGATTGATAGACCTCCAGCAGCTTTTGAACACTGTCCTCATAAATCCACGCATCCTGGTTCATCAGATAAAAGAAGTCTGCATCTTCCCAGTAAGCTTTTTCAATGCCTATGTTATTGGCTTTTCCAAAGCCTACATTTTCTTTCGACTGTATAAGTTCTATTTCCGGAAAGTTAGTGGTAATATATTTCTGAGTACCATCGGTGGAACCATTATCAACGACAATACATTGAACTGGTACAGAAGACAGCTTCAGGCTGGTGAAGCATTTCTCTGCCCATTTCATGGCGTTGTAGGTAACAATAATAAAATAAATTTTTGGCATCTGTGTTCAGTCTTTTTTAAATGTATTTTTCTGCCAGATTTTTTAGATATTCATCCGCATCAATCCCTGTAAAAAAACCGTCGGCAGTCCCGTCGAAATCTATTTTATAGAAATCGCCGTCATCTGTTTCCGTATAATTTGCTTTTTTCATCATCCTGATTTCTATGGCCTGGACAATTTCCTTTAAATCATAATAATAAGGATAAGCAAAGTTAACGGTTTGATTATTTAAATCGTCACCATAGGTTTGCAAAAATTTTGAAACGTCGTCGACATCCAACAGCAGTCTTCTGGCACGCTGATGAATTGTGAAGGTCATTCCTTGAGAAATCTGAGTTTTGAGAAAATTAAACAAGGTATTTGGATTACCGCCTTTTCCTACAATATTTCCTATTCTCAAAATCAGATGGCTGGTCGTATTATTTCGGATATACTCTTCAAGCTTCAGCTTATGCAAGACATATTGGCTGTCCTGCTTGGACTGGTCGTTTACACTGAGAGTCGAAAAATACAGCAGTTTACATTCAGAATATTTTTCAATACTTTTTTTAAGAAGCATAAATTCTCTCTCAAATTCAGAACTTCTGGTTTCAAGGGAATTGGAAACCCCTGAAGCAAAAAACAGATGGTTTTCCTGGTCGATAAATTGTAAAGATTGGGCAATAAGCCCACTTCCTATGATCATTATTTTTTGTGTTTTTAGATAAAACTTTTATTCTTTTCCTTTATCTGATATTTTTGACTGATTGTATGTCTGCTCCATTTTACAGCCAGATATAATTCTACCGGACTTATGGAAAATTTTGACAAGACATTATAAAAAAAGTATCCCGTTGATGCTTTGTAGAAGTTCAATTTTGTTATTTTATTAGAATACGACATCAGGGTATAGTAAAAATAACCTTTTAACTTAAATATGCTGTAGTCCGGGCCATATTTTTTAATGAAGGGAATGATGACAAAATCTTTTTTCATAACCTCATCAGTTACATTCTTCGAGATACTTGCGGAAAATTGTCTGTAGGTGCTCATCTGTTCAGGTAGGATCTTTATTTTACCAAAACATCCCGTCAGCAAATAAAGACAACGGTCTGCTGAAATTATTTCGGTAGGGAAATCTTCTTTTAGAATACTTTTTCTGAAAAAGAAAGTAGAGGTCTGACAGATCTTAGGATCCGTTAAGTCGTTTTTATCCAATATATCTCCCGCATGATTTGAAAAACGATGACTTTCTATATTCACATCTTCATAAATAACCAAAGAATCCGCTCCAATTCCCGCAAAATCCAAATGAGTTTCTAAAAAGTCGAATTGCTGTTGCAATTTGGAAGGATCGATCCAATAATCATCACCGTCTAAAATCGCAATATACTTTCCTAAAGCTTTTGAAAAGGAAAATAATGTATTTTTTACATATCCCAGATTAGGTACATTTTTAAAATATTTAACTGTATTTCCTTTGGGATGTGTATTTATTATTTCCAGTATAACAGCCTCTGTTTCATCCGGAGAATTGTCATTACAAACAATGATTTCATAGGTGCCGTTAAACTCCTGAGCGAAAATACTCTCAAGACATTGGGCAATATATTTTTCATGTTTATACGTAGTAATGCAAATGCTTACATCCATAGTATTAGGCTTATATTCTAAATAAATCGGTTACGTTGAGATCAAGATATTGGTGGCGTATACATTTCAGAATGTATAGCTTTCTCTCTCTAAAGCTTAGCATTTTTAAATAAGCATCTCTTTTTTTTATAAATTTACTATAAATGGCGGTCTTTTTTTCATCTTCACCGGGGTTTATTTCTTTAAATCTTTCCAGAATTTTGGTATACAGCCATACATTTTCCTTAAAATACTTTTCCGTATCCGTCATTTTCTTTTCTTCCAGTTTTTCAGATTTATATCTTAATCCGTATACCTGATTGGGATGAAGCCTGTAGGAAGATAATGAGGCAGGGATAAAGCCCAGTTTATTTTTGGAACTGAGTTTTTGGACTATATAATAATCATGAGCAATCGGAAAATCCTGCATCCCATATTTTTGCAATGCCTCTTTCCTAATGGCTAATGCACAGCCCAGAATGAAGCTGCCTTTTCTCACCAAGGCTTCAAACAGGATATGATTTTCAATTTCAGTGATAACGTCTTTATGGCTGATGCCTTTCCAATTTAAATAAGAAGGTTGTCTTATTTGTCCGTCAATAAGTTTTAAGTCATGAAATACGCCGTCAAACTGAGGATTCTTTTCAAAAAAATCTACTGTCTCTGCAACCTTACTGTTTTCCCATATATCATCCTGATCGCTGATGATGATAATCGGGTTTTCACAAAGCTGTATGGCCTTTTCAAAATTTTTAATAAACCCAAGATTGGTTTCATTCTGAAAAATCCTAAATAAACCCGGATATTTTGCTTGGTAATCGGAAAGAATCTGCAGGGTTTTATCACCGGAACCATCATCACAGATCACCACTTCATCCACAGGTTTTGTCTGGCTGAGGATGGAGTCCAGTTGTTCAGACAGGTACTGCTCGCCGTTGTAGGTGCAAAGTGCTACGGATATTTTCATCGCTTAAAAATATTAAATATTTTATTCACCAGCCGATATCGTTTACTATTTAATATGTTCTTCAGATATATATTTTCCAGCATTAATCTTTGGTTAGTTTTATATAAAATCTGAAAATCTCCAAGTTCTTTTGTGAAAAATTCAATATGCTTTTTATAAATGATATTTTTTGAAATTGTAATCTTAAAACTATTATCTGCGGACTTCATATCCGTTATCATAGACACATCCTTAATTCTATAATAGAAACAAATCTCAGGAATCTTATATACAAGTCCACCATTTTTCAAAAGTGAAATCCAAAAGTCCCAGTCTTCCCAGCCGTAAATGAGGTTTGTATCATATCCATTTACTTGTATCCAGCTTTCTTTTTTAAAAAAAGCAGAACAAAATATAATGTTTTCTACAGCTAAATTTTTTTTATTATAATCTTCTAAGATCCATTTGCCGCTTTCCGTTCCGAATTTTTCAGCTTCGCAATAAATAACGGTATAGTTTTTATTAAATTCTTTTTCAGCAAGTCTGAGATATTGTTTGCTAATTTTGTCATCAGCGTCTAATGGAAGAATCCATTCACCTTTTGCTATTTCTATTCCTGCATTTCTAGCTGATGAAAGACCTCCATTTGTCTTAAAAAGGTAATGAAACCTGTTGTCTCTCTCTATCCATCTTTTTACAACCTCTGCTGTATCATCTGGAGAGCCGTCATTTACAATGATACATTCCCAGTCCTGATAAGATTGATCATATACTGATTGAAGACATTCATCAAGATATTCTGCCTGATTGTAACAGGGTACAATGATGGAAATTGTAGGATTCATTATCTTAAATAATTTTATTGATCAGTTTATAAAATCGTATAGGAATATTATTTTTTAAAGCAAAGTTCAGCCTTTTAATATGATATGGATAATTATTATAGGCTTGAAGAAAGTCTGAAGAAATTTTTTGTCCCGTTAAATAGTAGTTTTGCATTTTACTATTAATTTCACTTCTTACGATACCCTCTTTATCAAACATCATTTTAAGCATTAGAGTTTCTCTTTCTATCCTTTCTTTTTTCAATGAGGAAATATTACTTGTATGTATTCTGTAATAGGCTAATTTCCGTGGGATATAAGCAATATAATATAATGCGTTAATTTTTAACCATCTGAAATAGTCTTCAATTAATAGGTCAGATTGGTATTCTCCGGTTTTTTTTAAAGCTTCTTTTCGCATTAAAACCGTAAGGGCGGCGATTCTATTATTTTTGATAAGTTCTTTTCTAAACAGATCTTTGTCAATATTGCCTAAAATATCGTAATCTGCTAGATCGTCAGTAATATCGGATTTTTCATTAACAAAATAAGTATTTGTAAAAACCATTCCGTATTCATCTCCAAGCCTGTTAAGTTCTGTGATACAGTTTTCTATTGCTTCAGGATGAAGAAAGTCATCGGCCGCAATTACTTTTACAAATTCACCTTTTACAAGTTCTATACATTCATTAAGTATTGTTGCCAGACCTGTATTTTTTTCATGAAAGTTTTTTTCTACAGAATAGTTATTTTCTCTGATCCAATCCTCAAAATTTTTAACAGAATTATCTTTTGATGCATCATCAGCTATAATTAATTGTATATTTTTATATGTTTGAAGCTTAATACTATCCAAACATTCTTTTATATATTTTCCATGATTATAGCTGCAAACTATAATACTGACCAATCCTTTTCTTTCCAAAATATGCGTTTAGAAATTATTTAAAATATGTATAACGGTGGATACTTCATCTTCTGTCATCACAGGAGATATCGGTAAGCTTAGTACCTCATTATGTATCTTCTCCGTAATCGGCATGTGTAATTCATTCATATCAGAGTAGGCCTGCTGTTGATGAGGCGGAATAGGATAGTGAATTAAAGTTTGTATTCCGTTTAATTCAAGGTATTTCTGAAGGGCATCCCTATTTTCCGTTCTAATAACAAAAAGATGATATACGTGACTGTTTTCCTGGATTTTATAATGAGGAAGAACAATTTTTGTATTTGTTATTTCTGTGATGTAACGATGTGCAATTTCTTTTCGCCTGTTGTTTTCTTCATCTAAATACCTGAGCTTTATAGAAAGTACGGCTGCTTGAATTTCATCCAGACGTGAATTATATCCTTGGTATTGATTGATATATTTTTTTTGAGAACCATAGTTTGCTAAGGTTCTTATACAGGCTGCAAGATCATCATCCTGACACGTTACAGCACCAGCATCTCCAATAGCTCCTAAGTTTTTCCCGGGGTAGAAACTGAATCCTGCCGCATCACCTAAGCTTCCTGACAGGCTATTATTCCATACAGCACCGATAGCCTGAGCATTATCTTCAATTATTTTCAGGTTGTATTGGTCTGCAAGCACTTTGATTTCTTCCGAAAAAACAATGCTTCCATACAAATGAACTAGAAGAATCGCTTTAGTTTTAGGTGTAATTTTTCCTTCTATCTTATTTAAATCAATATTGTAAGTTTCTAGGTCTGGCTCTACTAAAACAGGAACTAATTTATTATCTGTAATGGCTAAAATAGAAGCAATATAAGTGTTTGCAGGTACTATAACTTCGTCACCGGGAGCCATAAAACCCAGTTCTATATATGCTCTGAATATTAATCTGAGGGCATCCAAACCATTGCTTACGCCAATCGCATGCGGAACCTTACAATAAGATGCCAATTGTTGTTCGAAAAATTTTACTTTATCACCTAAGAGATACCAACCAGAACGAAAGGTCGCTAGCAGGGCATTCTCTATTTCTTTCTGATGCTTAAGGTTTATCTTTTGTAAGTCTAGAAATTTAATCATTTGTATATATAAAAATATTTTGTAGAATCAATTTTAGTTTTGTTTTTAAGTAAGTATGTTGTAATGCTACTCTTAAAAAAACCATTTCTATATTCAATTGCTGGATTTTTATCAACAATAATACAATTATTTGTGGATTTATCTGCGGTCCAGTTAGGATATTCCACATCCATTTCCCAGGATGCTCTCCCCGGAAAATCATTATTAATAATATCCGCAACGGGATTTCCCGGAAGAAAAGTAATTTTATTATATTTTTTATGCAGTCTGTAAGATTCTTTAAAATAGAGATAATTTTTCTCAGACATATAAATACCTGAAATAGCATTAATATTCGTTGCCCGGATAAATCTGATTTTTAAAGGCGATTCGCTAAAATATGGATATATAAATCTTACAGAAAAAAACAGGAAAATACTGGCTGGTAATATGTAATTTATAAGATTATTATATTTCTTCTCATAGAAAAGAATCATTAGAATGAAGAATATTAAAAAGATGGGTGTATTATAACCCCATGAGATTGAAGAGGTCCAACCCAATAATAATAGCAGGCATAGTACGATTTTCTTGTCTTTTGTAAAAAAAATAGATTGTATTGCAAGACTAATAAAAAGAATTTTATCTCCTTTATAATTTCCTTGATTAAATAATGGAGATATAAAAATTATTGTTGAAAATATTAAAAAAAACAGTGGTAAAATTCTATTTTTATAAATATTAATATAAATAAGTGATGCTATTACACTAGCATATAGTATACTTTCTTGCAAATTTTTTGGAAAGTAAATGTATAATGAATGTTCTAAAAAATCCTTAAGCCCATTTTCAGTTTTGGTCTGTTTTAAAAAATATTGAAAAGAATAAATTACTTCTTCCTGTAATATTATCGCAAAGCTAATAAGTAATAATATACTTGAAATGATAATATCAAAAAGTCTGATATTTCTTTTGTATTTTAAAATTAATATTAAATTTAAAAGACCAGAAAAAATAAAATAAATATAAAAAGACTGTTTGGTTAAAGCTGCAAAAAATGCTAAAATGATCGCTGAAAAATAATATTTTCTATGGGTGAAAAATATTGAAAAAGTAGCGAAAAAAATACCATCGATTGTATGCCATGGCATGATATTAAATGAGTGTAAAAAAAAGATATTGGTAACGATAGTCAGTGTAATTGTTTCAGCACTATTTATCTTAAGGTCAAGTAATCTAATTACTAAATAAGAAATTATCAAGGTTTGTAAGATAACGAGTGCTCTTACGATTATAAATAAATATGGATTTTTAAAAGAAATAGGATAACAAATAGTTTTCCAAAATAAAGGGCTTCCGAAAGGACGGATATAATCAAAATCTTTGTAAATAATTTGTCCTGCTTTAAGCCTCCCGACAAATGACAATATGAAGCCGGAGTCAATTGTATCCAAAGAAAATAATAAGAGAAATATATAATAAAGGAGGGCAAAAATCATGCTGCTCCAAAAAAAAGAATTATAATAGAGGTGTCTCATATTTTTTATAAAATTTTGCAGGATTTCCTATCCATAATTCATTAGCGGGTATATCTTTAGTTACAACACTGCCTGCTCCTATAAGAGAATTTTCTCCTATTGTAATTCCTGCAAGAATAGTAGCATTGGCTCCTATTGAAGCTCCTTTTTTTATAATGGTCTCTTTAAGGTTAAAATTTTGATTTTTCGATTTTGGAAATAAATCATTGGTAAACGTAACATTAGGCCCAATAAAAACATCATCTTCTACAGTAATACCATCCCAGATCTGTACTCCTGGCTTAATAGTTACGTTATCTCCGATGACAACCTTGTTTTCAATGAATACCTGGCAGTTTATATTGCAATTTTTACCGATAGCCGCATTTTTCAAAACTACACAAAATTGCCAGATTGTGGTACCTTCTCCTATTTTTTGAGATTGGACGTCAGCTAAAGGATGTATCATTTTTTGTAATTTTTAAACTCATCAAAATCTCTGAAATAGTCTTTCTCGTCATATAATTCTGAAGCCAGGCACAACAAAACCGCACTATGGCTGAATTTTATATCTCTCCATATTAGCTTTGGAATATAAAGTCCTTTGGAAGGAGCATCAAGAATAAAAGTTTCTTTGTTCCCCTCCAGATCTAAAGTATTGAACTCAATAGTCCCGGAAACTGCAAAAATGATCTGCTGAAGTTCTTTGTGCGCATGGCCTCCTCGAATAACGTCCTGTGGCGTATAATACGTCCAGTAAACTCTTTTGATTTCAAAAGGAACATTTTTTTGTTCTTCAGCTACAGTAATATATCCCAGATCCTGAGAGCCTATTTTAGAAAAGTTTATAATATGTGGAAGCATAAATTTATTTTTTCTATTCTTTTTTTGTTCCTTCAACTCCATAAGAGTTTTGAACTTTTTTCCCTTCTTCGTCGATAGAATAAATAACTTCTATTTCCTCTCCCCTTTCAATAATTACCTCAAAAGGTACAATATTCACTACAGTTATCAGCATAGGTAGATTGAGGCGAAGAGTATATCCCTCAATAAATTTTTGATTTAAATAATCAACGTCTATATTGATCGTCGGATTAGAATTGTCTGTTGAGACTCTGTTTAACGTTGTTCCAACTAATTTTGTTTTCAGAGGACCAATCCCGTTTCTAAAAAGTTTATGTTTCAAAGCATATCTAAACACATTTTCTTCCAATGTTATTGGATTATGGTAGGGCACTTTTTCTAAAATATTTAATAGATTTCTGGTGTTATAAATAGTACCATCTACAGAAAAAGGATAAGACCAATGAGTGATATTCTTATCAGTATAGTAGTCCCATTGGTAATAGCTGTTTTTTTTCTCAATATAATCTGGAAATCCATCGATATTATCTCCAACATACATTCTATAAGAAGTAGTATCGGGATTTTTCCTGAATACAGAAACAATATCGTCGTTTAACACTACATCATCATAAAATACTCCGTCATCAGTATTAAACATAACAAATTCATGTTTTGTTTCTCGTAATAACTTTTGAAGTAAACCTTTAAAGTTATCTCCTTTTTTATTTTTTAGATTTTTTTCCAGAAAAAAATTGAAATTCTTCTTACTGTTAAAAGTCTTAAAAAAAGAAATGTCAAACCAAACCTCCTTTCTTTCGACAAATCTTATGTTAGGATATGCTTTATATTTTTCAATTAACTTTTTATAACCTAAATGATGATTGCCTGTGGTATGATAAAGTATAACAGTATTGTAATCAGGTATCTTCAATCTGTTTAAAACAGTCGTTAGAAGATAGTCCAATTGCATAGCACGATTATACGAAAAAATGATATTTAAAAGCATAAATATTTAGTTAAGACCGTTAAGCTATATTTTTCTAACATTTGAAATTATATTAGGGAAAATAACACCCGGAGATTTTCTAATATCGCCGAATTGATTTCGATTGCCAGTGATTTCAAAACCAAATGACTCCGTTTTTAGTGCAATATCAGACCGATTAACCCCCCAAAACATTTCAAAATAATAAGAATCTTCATTGAGAATGTTTGGCTGAATTTCAAATACAAGCGAATACGGTCCTTTTTCAATATTATCACTTATAATAAATCCATTACTCATAACTGTTACTTCATGTGAGTTCCTTAAATAAAATGAAAGATCCAACATAGCGTTTTGAACTTTACTTAAAAAATTAATTTCAAACCTAGCCCCGGAATTAATATTTAAAACATTACCATGGATGGGTGTAGCAGAATATGATAATACTTGAATTTTATCATTTTCTATTTTAAAATCATTCTCTAATATATTATAGTAAGAAATATGTCCGCTTCTTTTTTGGTATTCGATAATACATTTATCCTTATCTCCCTGCATCAAAACAGTACCTTTATCTAATAAAATTGCGTTATTACATAATTCATTAATAGCAGCCATGTTATGGCTTACAAAAAGAACGGTTCTGCCCTGTCCTTTAGTGACATCGCCCATTTTGCCCAAACATTTTTTCTGAAACTCAACGTCTCCTACGGCAAGAACTTCATCAACAATAAGGATTTCAGATTCAAGATGTGCAGCAACAGCAAAAGCAAGACGTACATACATCCCTGAAGAATATCTTTTTACCGGTGTATCGATATATCTTTCAACTCCTGAGAAATTCACAATCTCATCAAATTTTCGTGTAATTTCTTTTCTTGTCATTCCAAGAATAGCACCATTGAGGTAAACGTTTTCACGGCCGGTCATTTCAGGATGAAAGCCTGTTCCTACCTCCAAAAGAGAAGCAATTCTACCATTGGTATAAATTTTTCCGGTGGTAGGTTTGGTTACTTTACTTAAAAGCTTTAAGAGAGTTGATTTTCCTGCCCCGTTTCTTCCGATAATTCCTACTGCATCACCCTGCTCGATCTCGAAATTGATATCACGGAGTGACCACACATATTCCGAAGTTCCTTTTTGGGTTCTGTCATTCGCTTCACCAATTTTTAAATAAGGATCTTCTTTTCCTCTCATCTTATGCCAGAATCTGTTCAGGTCGTGAGATAAAGTCCCTGTTCCGACCTGGCCGAGACGGTATTGTTTGGATATATTTTCTGCTTTTAAAGCCAGCATATTGTAATTGTTAGAGGGATTATAAATTTTTAAACCGTATCCATAAAAGATTTCTCAATCTTATTAAAGATAACAACACCTATCATTAATAACAACAGTATTATAGCCGAACTAATTACCAACATCAATGGCGAAAAATCGCCAACACCTAACCAAGCATATTTAAAACATTCAAAAACACCTGTCAGAGGGTTATAAAATGAAAGTTTTTTAAAAAAAACAGGTAATGCTGATGTTGGATATATTACTGGAGTTGCGTACATGTACAAACTTACCCCAAATCCAAGAAGCATGTTTAGATCCTTGTATTTTGTGGTAAGCGAAGAGAATATCATTCCTACTCCTAGAGCGAACACTGCCATTAAAAGTATTAAAAACGGAGTTGCCAACACCCAAATATTCGGATGCACCTCTCCCTTAGAAAAGTAATACAGCCAGCCAATAATGAACAGTAAAAATTGTACTCCAAAACGCATGAGGTTGGATATGACAATAGAAAGCGGAGTTACCAATCTGGGGAAATAAACTTTCCCAAATATACCGGCATTTCCTACAAAAGTAGAAGAGGTGCCTAATAAACAAGATGAGAAATAATTCCAAAGCGTTACGCCTGCCAAATAAAAAAGTAAAGGTGGAGCTCCGTCTGTAGGAAGATTGGCTATTTTTCCAAATACAACCAGGTATACGATTGTTGTTAAAATAGGATTTATAAAAAACCAGATGGGACCTAAGATCGTCTGTTTAAAGCTTGATACAAAATCTCTTTTTACAAACATATAAACAAGATCTTTATATTGCCAGACCTCTTTTAGTTTCAGATCAAATAAGGAGTGTTGGGTCTCAATCGTTTCGGTCCATTTCTGTTTTGGTTCGGTCATCTGTGCAAAATTTAGTGCAAATTTATACTATTTAATTTATTCATGATTCTCTTTTTGAAGATTATTTCCAGTAGTAAGAAATATCAATTAGTATTAGTTTGATGTAAAAAATAATTAATCATAAAACTAACGGCCCGATTGATGTTAGTCCATTAATAGTTATTTGTTCACCAGCTGCTTCAGATATTCTCCGTAGCCGCTCTTACCATATTTGGTAGCAGTTTCCAGTAGTTTCTCTTCATCAATGAATTTATTTCTGAAAGCGATTTCTTCAATACATCCGATTTTGAAGCCCTGCCTCTTTTCAATTACCCTTACAAATTCCGAAGCATCGTTCAGGGAATCAAACGTTCCCGTATCAAGCCATGCTGTTCCTCGATCCAAAACACCTACTTCGAGTTTCCCTTTTTGCAGGTAAACATTGTTCACGTCGGTAATTTCAAGTTCTCCTCTCGGAGAAGGCTTAATATTTTTGGCAATTTCAACCACTTCATTATCATAGAAATATAATCCGGGAACGGCGTAGTTGGATTTGGGCTCCAGCGGTTTTTCCTCAATCGAAACGGCTTTGAAATGATCATCGAATTCTACCACTCCATAACGCTCAGGATCTGAGACGTGATACGCAAAGACTACGCCTCCTTCCGGATTTGTCTTATTTTTAAGCAAGGTCCCCATTTCGGAACCGTAGAAAATATTATCGCCTAAAACCAGGGCTGCGGAATCGTTTCCAATAAATTGGTCTCCGAGGATAAAGGCCTGTGCCAATCCGTCTGGGCTTGGCTGAACCATATATTCGATATTACAGCCAATCTGCGAACCGTCTCCTAACAATTTAATGAAACCTGGCTGATCATGAGGGGTTGTAATAATTAAAATATCTTTAATGCCTGCCAGCAGCAAAGTAGACAGCGGATAATAAATCATCGGCTTGTCGTAAACGGGCATCAGCTGTTTACTGACAGCAATGGTAAGAGGGTAAAGCCTTGTTCCGGAACCTCCGGCTAAAATAATACCTTTCATCTGGTTTTGTGCGTTCTGTTAGTTGTATTGTTTTTCGTAATATTTCTGGTAATCTCCGCTGGTTACATGTTCAAGCCATTGTTTATTTTCAAGATACCAGTCGATGGTTTTTCCGAGTCCTTCTTCAAAGGTTACCGAGGGGGTCCATCCCAAATCTTTATTAAGTTTCGTGGCATCAATAGCATAGCGCTTATCGTGGCCCGGCCTGTCTTTTACAAAAGTAATCAGTTTTTCAGAATAACCTTCCGGTCTTCCCAGTTTAGCATCCATCTGCTTGATAAGCTCTTTTACCAGGTCAATATTCTGCCATTCGTTGAATCCGCCGATATTATAGGTTTCACCTGTTTTGGCTTCGTTGAAAATCTGGTGGATGCCTTTTGCGTGATCGATCACAAATAACCAGTCTCTGGTGTATTTCCCGTCACCGTAAATCGGTAAAGGTCTTTCATTCATAATATTGGAAATGCAGAGAGGGATCAGCTTTTCAGGAAAATGATTCGGGCCGTAGTTGTTGGAACAGTTGGAGATGATAAATGGCATGCCGTAAGTATTTCCATACGCTCTCACCAAATGATCGGAAGCGGCTTTGGATGCCGAATATGGCGATTGAGGGTCATAAGCCGTTGTTTCCAGGAAAAATCCGGTTTCTCCCAAGCTGCCGTATACTTCGTCGGTAGAAACGTGATAGAAAAGGTTGGTTCTTTTTTCATCCGGGAATCTTCCGTGGGTGTGATCCGGGTTTAAAGTCCAGAACTCTTTGCAAAGATTGAGAAGGTTTGCTGTTCCGTTAACGTTGGTGTTAATGAATGCCATCGGATCCGTAATACTTCGGTCAACATGACTTTCTGCAGCAAGGTGTACAACTGCATCCGGATTGTACTTTTCGAATATTTTTCTTAATTCTTCAGGTTTGGTAATGTCTGCTTTTTCAAAAACATAGTTAGGCTCATTTTCAATGTCCTTTAAGTTTTCGAGATTTCCGGCATAAGTAAGCGCATCAAGGTTGATGATCTTTGTGTCAGGATTGTTCTTTACAAATTCTCTTACGACATGCGAACCGATAAAACCGGCTCCTCCGGTGATGATTATATTTTCCATTTGATTAATTTAAAATTGTTCTACGTCCGATGCTCTTGTAATAAAACCCATGTTGTTCCGGAATTTCCAACGGATACATATTTCTTCCGTCAAAGATCGCCTTACCGTTCATTTTCTGAGCCATCAGATCGAAATTCGGATTTTTAAATTCTGGCCATTCGGTAGCAATTAGCAAAGCGTCTGCATTTTCCAATGCTTCGTACATACTTTTGGCGTATTGGATTTTGTCTCCTAATAATCTTTTCACATTGTTCTCTGCGATCGTATCATAAGCGACGATTTTAGCTCCTTTTTCGAGTAAAAGCGCGATATTGTCCAGTGAAGAGGCTTCACGGATATCATCGGTATTGGCTTTAAAAGCGAGACCCCATAAAGCAATGGTTTTCCCTTCAATATTCCCTCCGAAATATTTTTCAATTTCAGAAACGAGGATAACTTTCTGGGCGATATTTACATTTTCTGTCGCTTCAAGAATCTGAAAATTGAAATCTTCCTGCTTTCCTGATTTTATCAGTGCTTTTACATCTTTAGGAAAGCAGCTGCCTCCGTATCCGATGCCGGGAAACAGGAACCTTTGCCCGATCCGGTCGTCACTACCCATTCCCAATCTTACTTTATCCACATCCGCACCTACTTTTTCGCAATAGTTGGCAATCTCGTTCATAAATGTGATTTTTACCGCTAAAAAAGAGTTGGCGGCATATTTGGTAAGCTCGGAAGATTTTTCATCCATGAAAATAATAGGAATTCCGGTATTGGTAAACGGCTGGTAAATTTTAGCCATGATGTCTTTGGCCTTATCGGAACTTGAACCTACCACCACTCGCGCAGGATTCATAGAATCTTCTACAGCAAAGCCTTCTCTCAGGAATTCAGGATTGGAAACAACGTCAAAAGGGATTTGGGTTTTGGAAGCGATCACTTCCCGTACTTTATCTGCCGTACCTACAGGAACGGTACTTTTATTGACGATCACTTTATATTCGGTCATCATATCGCCGATATCGTTCGCTACTTTCAGAACATAAGAAAGATCTGCTGAGCCGTCTCCTCCGGGTGGCGTAGGCAATGCCAGATAGATAACTTCGCTTTTGTCCAGTGCTTCTTTTAAATCGGTCGTGAAAAATAATCTCTCTGCCTGAATGTTTCTCAGGAACATTTCTTCAAGATTCGGCTCATAGATGGGAACTACGCCGTTTTTCATGCCTTCTACTTTTTTTTCATCAATATCTACACAGTATACTGAATTACCAAGCTCTGCCAGAGTGGTTCCTGTAACCAAACCTACGTAGCCTGTTCCTACAATAGTAATGTTCAAAATATATGTTTTTAAATTAAACCACAAAAGTAATAAAAATACCATCATTTAGTTCTTTAATTTAATGTAAATGCAAATTAACTTATCCTGTTGATAATAAGATATTTTGCTTTTTTAATAAAAAGTCGTATATTTGCAGTGGATTTACGGAAAAATATGGGAAGGCCTTCGGAAGAAAGCCTTTTTTCGTACGGGTAAATCAAGATTACATTATATATGGAGTTTAGAAAAAGAATTGAAGAATTATTACATGAGTTCCTGGAAACCAGAAAAGATTTATTTCTTATTGATTTAAAGTTTTCTGCAGGGGACGACATTACGGTGATTTTAGATGGTGACAACGGCGTTTCTTTACAAGACTGCCTTGATGCAAGCCGGGCCATAGAATTTAATATGGATCGAGAGGAACACGATTTCAGCCTGCAGGTAATGTCGGCCGGATTAAGCGAGCCGCTGGCTACTCCAAGACAGTTTGCTAAAAATATCGGAAGGGAGATTGACGTTTTACTAACGGATGATACCAAGATTGAAGGCGAGCTGGCGAAAATAGATGAAGAAAAAATCACACTGATCCTGCGATACCGAAAGCCGAAAGATATCGGTAAGGGAAAGATGGATGTGGAGGAGGAAAAAGAAATTCCGTACTCTGAGATTAAGAAAGCATTAGTAACAATTAAATTTTAAAAGAAAAAAAGTAAATGGACAATATAGCGTTGATTGAATCCTTCGGTGATTTTAAAGACGAAAAAGGGATCAGTAAGATTGATCTTATGGCGATTATTGAAGATTCTCTAAAAACCCTTCTGAGGAAGCGATACGATTCGGATGATCACTTTGATGTGATTGTAAACCCTGACAAAGGGGACTTCCAGATATTTTTAAACAAAACCATCGTGGAAGACGAGATGTCGGAAGACGATGATCTGGAAATCGAAATCTCCGAAGCTAAAAAAATCGATCCTACTTTTGAGGTAGGTGAAGATTTTACGATGGAAATTCCTGTTGCCCAGCTGGGAAGAAGGAATATTCTTACCCTGAAGCAGATCTTGGCTACAAAATTGCAGGAGCACAACAATGCCATGTTGTATGAGCAGTTTAAAGACCGTATCGGGGAAATCGTAGTCGGGGAAATTCACCACATCCGTCACAAGCATGTGATCCTGTTGGATGATGAAGAGAACGAATTCATTTTGCCAAAAGAAAATCAGATCCCATCCGATTTCTTTAAAAAAGGTGAAAATATCAGAGCTATTGTTGAAACAGTAGATTTCAAAGGTTCCAAACCGCAGATTATTATTTCCAGAACTGCACCTAAATTCTTAGAAAAACTATTGGAGCTGGAAATTCCTGAAATCCAGGACGGAACCATTATGCTGAAGAAAGTGGTACGGATTCCGGGAGAAAAGGCAAAGATTGCAGTAGATGCTTATGACGACAGAATCGATCCGGTAGGAGCCTGTGTAGGGGTGAAGGGATCAAGGATTCACGGGGTCGTAAGAGAGTTGAGAAATGAGAACATCGACGTTATTCAGTGGTCTAAAAATCCTGAAATCCTTGTAAAGAGAGCTTTAGGAAATGTTACCATCAATAAAATTGACATCAACGAGGAGCAGGAATATGCATTGGTATATACTCCGGTTGAAGAGATTTCCAAAGTAATCGGTAAGCAGGGACAGAATATAAGACTTGCTTCTTGGTTGACAGGTTATGAGATCGATGTGCACAGAGAATCCAGCGAAGATGATGATGTTGAACTGAAAGAATTCAACGATGATATCGAGCAGTGGATTTTGGATGAGTTTAAAAAAGTAGGTCTTACTACGGCCAAATCTGTTTTGGATAAAGAAACCGAAAGCTTGCTGAATATGGTTGACCTGGAAGAGGAAACTATTGAAGATGTTAAACGTATTCTGAGAGAAGAATTCGAGGATTAAGATTTTTAAGTAAATTTTAATAAACAGTAAAAAAGAAATACTTTAATTTTAAGAATTAAAAAAAATAGTAATAATATAGATGCCAAAAATTAGATTAAATAAAGCGGTTAAGGAATTCAACATTTCGATGTCCAGGTTAGTAGAATTTTTACAGGCCAAAGGCATTGAGGTTGAAAGCAATCCTAACGCTCAATTAGAAGAAGCGGCATATTCTGCATTGGAGGCTGAGTTTGCCAAGGACGGCGAACAGCGTAAGGCTTCCCATGAGGTGGTGATCACCAAAGTTCCGGAAGAAAAGCTGGAAATTGAGGAAAAGAAAACCCCTGAAGTAATAAGAGCTAAAGCAAACAAACCGGAAACTAAAATTTTAGGTAAAATAGACTTGGAGCCTAAAAAACCTGAAGTGGAAGAAACGCCTGCTCCAAAGCCTGCACTGGCAGCAGAGGAGAAAAAAGAAGAAGCTGCACCGGCAGAAGAGGTGAAAGCAACTCCTGAAAGACAGGAATTTAAAGTTCTCGATAAAATAGATTTGTCACAGATTGAGTCTAGAAACAGACCTGCTAAAAAAGACAAACCGAAAACAGAAGATAAAAAAGAAGAGGAGAAACCTGTTGAAAAACCGGCAGCTCCTGTTCAGGAAGCACCAAAACCTGCAGTTGAAAAGCCGGCTGAAGAAAAACCAGCAGCGCCTGTGAAAGCTGAAGAAGAATCTCAGGAGCCGCAAAAAATCGAAACGGTTTATCAAAAACTTGACGGTCCTAAAATCGTTGGGGAAAAGATCGACCTAACTCAATTTGCACCTAAGCCGGGAGCGGGAGCCAAAAAGAAAAGAAAAAGAATTGAAAAGCCGGGAGGTAATAATCAGCAAGGCGGTAACAATAACCAACAGGGTGGAAATAACCAGGGCAACCGACCGCAAGGTCAGGGCGGCCAGGGCGGCCAGGGCGGAAACCGTCCGCAGGTGCAAGGTGGACAAGGAGGTAACCGTTTTGGAAATAACCAAGGTGGTACGCAAGGCAACCGGCCTCAGGGGCAGGGCGGACAAGGTCAGGGTGGAAACCGTTTCGGAAACAACCAGGGCAACCGTCCACCGGGACAGGGCAATCGCCCGCCGGGACAAGGCGGCCAGGGTGGAAACCGTTTCGGAAACAACAGACCTGGACAAAGAACCATGCCTGTTGAGCTTACTGACGAACAGGTTAAAAACCAGATCAAGGAAACCCTTGAGAAATTAACCAATAAAGGAGGGAAATCTAAATCTGCAAAACACAGAAAAGATAAGAGAAACTACCGTAGAGAACAGGACGAGCGCCAACAGGAAATCGATGCGGCAGACAGAACATTAAAGGTAACGGAATTCATCACGGTAGGTGAATTGGCGAGTTTGATGAACGTGTCTCCGACGGAGGTGATTTCTGCATGTTTCTCGCTGGGAGTAATGGTTACGATGAACCAGAGGCTTGAAGCTGATACCTTATTATTGGTGGCAGATGAATTCGGATATAAAATTGAGTTCTCCGATGCTGATCTTGAAGAGGCAGAAGCTGATGAGGAAATCGACAATGAAGAGAATTTAGTCTCAAGAGCGCCTGTGGTTACTGTGATGGGACACGTTGACCATGGTAAAACTTCATTGCTGGATTATATCAGAAAAACAAACGTCATTGCAGGAGAATCCGGAGGGATTACCCAGCACATCGGAGCTTATAACGTAAAGCTGGAAAACGGACAACGAATTACATTCCTGGATACTCCTGGTCACGAAGCCTTTACGGCAATGAGGGCGAGAGGGGCACAGATCACGGATATTGCAATCATTGTAATCGCTGCCGATGACGATGTAATGCCTCAGACCAAGGAAGCGATCTCTCACGCACAGGCTGCGGGAGTACCTATGATTATAGCAATCAACAAAGTAGATAAGCCAAATGCAAACCCTGATAATATCCGTCAGCAGCTTTCCGGTCTGAATCCTCCTGTTCTTGTAGAAGAATGGGGTGGAAATGTTCAGGCACAGGAAATTTCAGCAAAGATGGGTAACAATATGGATCTTCTGTTGGAGAAAGTTTTGTTACAGGCAGAATTACTTGAATTAAAAGCGAATCCTGAACGCTCTGCAAACGGAGTTGTCATTGAAGCTTCACTGGATAAAGGTAGAGGATATGTGGCAACAATGTTGGTACAGGCAGGAACTTTAAAAGTAGGAGACTATGTAGTAGCAGGTAAAAACCACGGTAAAGTGAAAGCTTTGCTGGATGAAAGAGGGAAAAATCTTGCTGAGGCAGGTCCTTCTATTCCTGCCACGATCTTAGGTCTTGACGGCGCACCTACTGCAGGTGATAAATTCCGTGTATATGCTGATGAAAGTGAAGGAAAAGCGATTGCAAACAAGAGAGAACAGCTTCAGAGGGAATTATCCATCAGAACCAAAAAACATACAACCCTCGAAGAATTAGGCAGACGTATTGCGCTGGGTGAGTTCAAAGAATTGAACATTATCCTTAAAGGTGATGTGGACGGTTCCGTAGAAGCACTTTCCGATCAGTTGCAAAGATTATCGACAGAGGAGATCAGTGTGAAAATCCTTCACTCAGGAGTTGGACAGATCACCGAATCCGATATCAACTTGGCGGCGGCATCTGATGCTATTATTATTGGATTCAACGTAAGAGCCGGAGCCAATGCTAAAGATCTTGCAGACCGTGAAGAAATTGAAATCAGAACATACTCCGTGATCTATAAGGCGATTGACGAGGTAAAAGAAGCGATGGAAGGAATGCTTTCTCCGGAAATTCAGGAGCAGGTAATCGGTAACGTTGAGATCCGTGAAGTATTCAAGATTTCAAAAGTAGGAACCATTGCAGGTTGTATGGTGTTGACAGGAAAAGTTACCCGACAATCGAAAATACGCTTACTAAGAGATGGTATCGTGAAGTTCGAAGGCGAGCTGGAAAGCTTAAAACGTTTCAAAGATGACGTACGGGAAGTAACCAAAGGCTACGAATGCGGATTGAACCTGAAAGGCTATAACGACATTGAACAAGGCGATATTCTTGAAGTGTATGAAGAAGTTGCTGTGAAGAAGAAGCTGAAGTAATTTTTTCTTATAAATAATAAACAGGGCATCCAAAATTTGGATGCCTTTTTTAATGATTTACTGAGAGACTGCATGTAAATTTTGATTTATACCAATTATGTGTATACAATGGTCTGATTCAATTGAAGAAGTAGTCAAAACCACAAAGGTCGATAATCAAATTAATGGGTTTGTTCTTAATAAACTTTAGAGTTCCCGTTCTATTTCTTTTACGATTATCTGTTTTGCCAGAGCCATATACAAATGATATTTATAGAGATTAACATTATAGCAAAATACAACCTAAAAATAGGCTATTTTTTAAATATGATTGGTATTAGATACGTATTTTAATAATATTTTGTTATTATTTAGATTTATTATAAATAATTTTTTAATTATTTATAATAAAATGTTAAAAAGTATTTGCAATAATATGATTTTGCCATATTATTTTAAGATTTAAAAGTCAAAAATAATGTAATTATGTTTAACATAAAAATATTTTACAAAAATGATTTAGATCATAGGAAATTGCAAAAGTTAAAAATTTGTTAATGTTAAATTTTATTAACATATTTGTCTTTGTTAAATATTAAAAACTGTTAATATGAGTGTGAAATTAAAAGTAATAACTATTGGAGCTTGTTTCTTTTTGGGAGAAATAGTGTCAGCTCAGCAAAAGCGGAATGATACTATAAATACCAGAGAAATAGAAGAAGTCGTAGTAGTTGCATACGGTAAGCAAAAAAAAGAAACTGTTGTTGGGTCTAATACTTTAATTAGTGCAAAAAAATTAGAGCAGAGAAGTATTACAAATATCGCCCAAGCCATTGATGGTGCTGGTCCAGGTATTCAAGTAAGTACCTCGACAGGGCAGCCGGGAAGTGCTCCTTCAGTAAGAATTAGAGGATTCAGTTCGGTCAATCTTTCTAATGAACCATTATACGTTGTAGATGGATCTCCATATCCCACCGGTATTGCTTTTTTGAATCCCAATGATATTGAGTCAATGACCATTTTAAAAGATGCGGCTTCAACATCCCTATATGGTTCAAGTGCTGCTAATGGAGTAGTTCTAATTACCACAAAAAAAGGGAAGAGGGGTAGAGATGTGATTAATTTTACTGCTTTAACAGGTGTTACGGAGAGAGCCATCCCAGAATATGATCGGGTAAATGCATATCAGTATTATCCTTTGGTTTGGGAATCTTTAAGAAATGGTTATAGAACATCAAATCCCACAGCAACTGTTGCTACAGCTAATGCTTATGCTTCTAATAATTTAATTACTGTATTAAAGAATAATGTATTTAATGTGCCAGATAATCAACTGGTTGTCGATGGTGTATTAAATCCAAACGCCTCTTTAAAATATACAGATTTAGATTGGCAAAAAGACTTGGTTAAAAAAGGTTTTAGACAAAGTTATGATTTAAATTATAGCGGAGGTACCGATAAAACTACATATTTTGCTTCTATCGGATATTTGAATGAAACGGGATATATTATTAAATCTGATTATGAGCGTTTAACATCTCGTTTGAATATAGATTCTCAAATGAAAGACTGGTTAAAGGTTGGTGTGAATCTATCAGCTGCATCAAGCTTTGGTAACAACGCGGTGGATGGAGCAAGTAACAATTCCTCTTACATAAATCCTTTTAGCTGGACCAGAAGTATGGGTCCGATCTACAGCCCGTACGCTCATGATGCCAATGGGAATACTTTATATGATGCAGATGGGCAAAAAGTATATGACATTACAGCTATAAGGGGTGCTGACGCTGCTTCGGGAAGGCATGTTATTCAGGAAACTCTTCTAAATAAAGATTTCTCTAAGACCTTCTTAATTAATTCCAGATCATATGCTGAGTTTAAGTTAGCAAAAGGTTTAACTGCAACAATGAATGTAGCTTATGATATCAGGAACTTTAAAAACAGTACCTATACCAATAAAATCATTGGAGATGCTGCTCCTGCAGGGGCAGCTTCAAGAACTGCGGTTACTAATCAAACTATAACTTTTAACCAGATTATTAATTATAGGAAAAGTTTTGGAAACCACAATTTTGATTTAACAGGAGGTCATGAATCGATAAAATATATTTATGAATATTTATATGGATATAAACAAGGGCAGGTAGCTTCAGATAATGATGAGCTAGTAAACTTTATAACGCCAACATCTTTGACATCTCAGACAGATAATTATCGGAAAGAAAGTTATTTTGCTAGATTAAACTATGATTTTTCGGAGAAGTATTTGCTTTCTGGATCAATCAGAACAGATGGATCTTCGCGTTTTGCACCCGATAGAAGATGGGGCACTTTTTGGTCTGTTGGTGCAGGTTGGAGAGTTAATAAAGAAGCATTTTTAGCAAATGTAAAATTTGTTAATGATTTCAAAATAAGAGGTTCTTATGGTGAAGTTGGTAATGATCAAAATTTTACTAACTCAGCTTTATCATATTATGCATATCAGAGTTTATATAGTTTAGGATATAATAATGCAACAGAAGCAGGTATATTATTAGGTCTGGTTTCTGATCCAAATATTACTTGGGAAACAAATAAACAATTTGATATTGGAGTTGACTTTGCTTTTTGGAATAACCGTATTTCCGGAAGTATTGAATACTATAAGAGATCAACAACCGACTTAATTTTTGCTGTACCTACTCCTGTATCTGTAGGTGTACCTGGAAATTCTATTTATACAAATGTTGGGGATATGTTCAACAAAGGTATTGAAGCAACATTAAATTTATCAGTAATTAAAAGTAATGATTTTGGCTGGGATCTGACAGCGAATGCATCAACAATAAAAAATGAATTGACAAGATTGCCTGACGGGCAGACGCAGATCATAAATGGAACAAAAAAGTTAATGGTTGGTCAGTCTATTTACGACTATTGGTTGAGACAATGGTATGGTGTTGATCCTAGCGATGGTTCGCCATTATTTCTTGTAGATGACGCTTATGCAAATACTACAGCAACGGATATAAGAACAGTTAATGGAGTTTTGGTAACAACAAATTATACAAAAGCAAAATATGATTATTCAGGGTCTGCGATTCCTAAATTGTATGGTAGCTTTGGAACAACATTGCGATATAAGAATTTATCATTAAATACAATGTTTACATATCAAATAGGAGGAAAAACCTATGATTCGAACTATGCATCACTGATGTCTGCATATACGCAGGGAGGAGCCTTAAGTACTGATATTTTAAATAGATGGACAACGCCAGGACAAATTACAGATGTTCCAAGGATGGATGCTACAACATACATAAGTAGTAATGCGGCTTCATCAAGATGGTTGGTTAACTCAGATTTTATCTCATTGCGTTCTGCATCGCTGGCTTATACATTTGATGTGGAAGACATTTCTCAATATGGAATCAGAGGCTTGAAATTATTTGTAAGTGGTGAAAATATTTGGTCCAAAACAGCGCGTAAAGGTTTGGAGCCTGTACAATCTTTCAATGGTACAACGACGAACAGATACACACCTGCAAGAATTTATAGCTTAGGTCTTAATGTAACGTTTTAATTAAATAAAATATGAAAAAATATATTTACAGCTTTGTTGTAATAGCTGGATTATTCACATTATCATCCTGTAAAGGAGATTTCTTAGAAACCGTGCCTACTGATTCTGTAGGTGATGTATCTGCAGTTGCTACTGCTGAAAATCTTATGGCCATTGTGAATGGGATGCATCGTGATTTATATGTAAGGCAAAATTCTAATCAAGGTCAAAACGGACAGGCTGGAATTATGATTATGATGGATGCTTTAGGAGAAGACCTTGTTTTCCCATCTACCGGAAACGGTTGGTATATTACTACGGTTAGATGGCAGGACCAGATCAACGAAAATGGAGCTAATGATTTTTATCCATATCAATTTTATTATGCATTGATTCGTAATGCAAATACTATAATTAATTTGGGACAAAATGCAACGGGTGATGTAGCTATTAAAAATAAGGCGATTGCTGAAGCTTATGCTTACAGAGCTTTTTGCCATTACATGCTTGTTCAGCTTTATAGTATAAGATATGCAAACGGATCAAATAATAACCAACCGGGAGTTCCTATCCAAACAACATTAGATACTGCACCAAAGGCAAGAAATACAGTTGAAGAAGTTTACACTCAGGTAAATTTAGATTTAGATAAAGCAATAGATTTGCTTACCACATATACCGGACGAGCAGCTAAATCACATTTCGATATTAATGTTGTCAGAGGACTAAAGGCTAGGGTTGCCTTAACACAGGGTAATTACCAAATTGCCGCAGACAATGCAAAATTAGCAAGATCTGGGTATAGTTTGATGTCAAATGCTGCGTATCTTTCAGGATTCAATACATTAACGAACAATGAATGGATGTGGGGATCTTTAATTGTTGCAGATCAGACAGATTATTTTGGAAATTTCGGAGCTTATATGTCTAGAAATTATAACTCTACAAATATTCGTACTGCTCCAAAGGCAATTAATAAACTTTTGTACCAAAAATTCCCATCTACTGATGTAAGAACCAAAAATTTTGATCCAACGGGGCAGCATAGTACATTGGGATTGCCGTCAACTTTTTCAAAGTTTGCTTACACAAGCCAGAAATTTTTAGCAGTAAGTACTTCTGACAGTAGATGTGATGTACCTCTTATGAGAGCAGCAGAAATGTATCTTATAGAAGCTGAAGCTTTAGCCAGAATTTCTGGAAAAGAGGCTGATTCAAGAGTCGTGTTCAATCAATTCATGTCAAACAGAAATCCAAGCTATGTGGCTTCTTCTAATACTGGGACCGCATATATTAATGAAATTCTGGACAGTAGAAGAATAGAGCTTTGGGGAGAAGGTTTTAGATTCCTTGATCTAAAGAGATTAAATCTTCCATTAGACAGAGGAAGTTCTACTACCAGTAATCATTCTCCTACAGTTGTAAATAATATTTATAATGTACCTGCAGGAGACAAAAGGTGGCAATATTTGATTCCAAAGTCAGAAATTGACGCAAGTAATGGACTGGTTGTACAAAATCCTTTATAAAAATTTTTATTATATCCTGCGAGGCTACTCTTAATGAGTAGCCTTTTTGCTGTTTGGTATTGTAAAAAACTAAGTCATGTGTAATTCTTACGTATATCTGTCAAATTCCAGTTTGAATTAAGATGAATTCTTAAATTTATAAGAACTTATGATATTGATTATTAATATGTTATTTATATATTTGCTTCAATAATATCTTGTTAAATAGAGATAATTAATTATTTGGAAGTCTCAGTGGAAAAGCATTAACATCAATGCAAATGGCTGCGCGTTTCTCAGCAGTTTCATATTAATGAAGGCTTGCCATAAAGCTGTTGTTTCCGTGTTTGCTAATATTGAACTTAACGTTAAATAAAAAAATTATAATAGCGTCGATAGCGTTTGAATAACCTGATTTTTTTTTCATAATAATGATTCTTTTTTAATATTAGGAGATAAGATATAAATTCTTTCATAAAACCTCTTTATTATAAGTGATTTTTATTTGTAATCATTTTAAATAAAAATAATATGGTTATGAAATTTTAATTAAATTAAAATTAAAGTTGTTTTATTTATATAATTTTTCACTTATGAGAGAATATGATTTTATATTAATATTCATTGCATAATACAAATTAGAAATAAGTTTATATAATTGAAATAATAACCTTTATTAGCGGTTTGGTAGTTTTAATATTTATTAACATATTTGCGATCTTAAATATTAAATTCTATTAATATGAATGTGAAATTATGTGTCCTGAGTACAGGAGCTTTGTTTTTCCTAGGCTATAATGCTTTTGCACAGTCATCAAAAAAAGATACTGTTTTAAAAGAACAGAAAATAGATGAAGTAGTTGTTGTAGCGTATGGTACACAGAAAAAACAAAGTATTACTGGCTCTATTACAACTATTAATGCTAAACAGTTAGAAGATTCACAATCTTCAAACGCGATGCAATCACTAACAGGTAAAGTAGGAGGTGTCCAAATTTCTGCCAATTCTGGACAGCCAGGAGATCCGCCCCAAGTTAGATTTAGAGGTATAGGTTCCTTATCTTCTTCAAATAATCCACTTTATGTTGTAGATGGTGTACCGTACAATGGTAATATAAATGCCATTTCTAATCAGGATATTGAAACAATTTCTTTTTTGAAAGATGCATCAGCAAATGCATTGTATGGAAGCAGAGGAGCGAATGGAGTAGTTTTAATAACTACAAAAAAAGCAAAAAAAGGAAGATTTTCTATCACATTTGATACCAAATTTGGAGTAAACTCCAGAGCTGTTAAAGAATATGATATCATAACCAATCCAGGAGAATATTATGAAGTTTTCTATAATCGTCTAGTGACAGATGGTGTATACAATGGAATGTCAATTACTGATGCTTCAACAAATGCGGCTAATACAATGATTTCTGATTGGCTGGTTTATAACAATTATAATGTTCCAAATAATCAGGTAATAGATCCATCTACAGGAAAAATTAACACTAATGCAAAGTTATTATATCATGATGATTGGAACAAGAATTTATTTAAAGATAGAACTCGTCAAGAATATAATATAAATATAGCAAACTCTTCAGAAAAGAATGATATATATCTTTCTTTAGGATATTTGAATGATGAGGGATACGTAATTAATTCTGGATTTAAAAGATATACAGCAAGATTAAACAATGAATTAAGATTAACCTCTAACATTAAAGTTGGAATTAATTTAAATTATGCTAGGTCAGAACAAAATGCTCCAATCCAAGGAGCTTCATCAAGTCAATATAGTAATTTATTTAGTTGGGCAAGAAATATAGCTCCGATTTATCCAATTTGGGCAAGAGATGCTAATGGAAATTTTATGTTAGATAGTAAGGGACAGCGACAATATGATTTCGGAACGCTTAGTGGTCCTATGGGTCTATCTAGACCATATGGGGGTACATTAAATCCTTATGGAACAACCTTACTTGACATTAAAAAAAATGCAGAAGATAATTTAAGTGGAAGAGCATATGCTTCAATTAATTTCCTAAAAGATTTTAATTTTACGTATAATTTAGGATATGATTTGGTAAGTGGTTATTATATTGATTATTCAAATAATATAGGAGGTGATGCAGTAGGATATGGAGGAAGTATTACAAACGCTACTACTAATGATTATACAGTAACAAATCAACAGTTATTAAATTGGAATAAAAGTTATGGCAAGCACAGTTTGAGTGTAATGGTGGGTCATGAAACCTCTGATTTCAAAAGTAAAATGTTGGCAGGAAGCAAAAATAATATAGCTATTCCAGATCTTCCAATTTTAAGTAATGCTACAAAATTTGCTGCGTTAAATAGTTATAATGACCTTTACAAAGTAGAAGGTTATCTTTCAAGAGTAAATTATAACTATGATAATAGATATTTTATTAACGGAAGTTTCAGAAGAGATGGTTCATCTGTATTTGCACCTGAAAATAGATGGGGCAATTTCTTTGGTTTAGGAGCTGCATGGGTGACAACTAATGAAACTTTTTTAAATGGTAATGAAATATTGACAAATCTTAAGTTTAAAGCTAGTTATGGAGAGCAGGGCAATGATAATATTTTGTACGCTGGAAATGTAAATTTAAGTAATAGATCGTATTTTAGTTATGGTAGAAACTACTACGCATATGCTTCTCAATGGGAGGTTGTTCCGGATTCAGATGGGAATATGACTATTGTCCAGGTTTATGAAGGAAATAGAAATATTAAATGGGAAGTTTCAAAAAATTTTAATGCAGGGTTTGAATTGAGTTTATTCAACAAAATTAATATTGATGCACAGTATTTTGAAAGAGGAGTACAGGATATGATTTATAACAAGCCGTTATCTCCATCAAGTGGTACTCGATTTATTTCTACTAATGTTGGTGATATGAAAAATAGAGGTGTTGAAATATCTATAGATGCTGATATAATTAAGAATTCAAATTTTACATGGAACTTATCTGCTAACGCAACGCATTATAAAAATAAGATTACAAATTTACCTAATAGTTTCGTATCAGGAATTTTTAAATTTGAGAAGGGTGTAGCTGCATATACTTATTATCTGAGACAATTTGCCGGCGTTGATTCTTCTAATGGTGACGCATTATGGTATATGAATGATGCTAATGGTAATAAAATTACAACAAATGATTATACAAAGGCTACTCTTTATTTAAGTGATAAAACATTAAATCCTAAAGTATATGGAGGGTTTGGAACAAACTTAAATTATAAAGGTGTAAATTTAGCTTTAAATTTTGCATATCAGTTTGGAGGGTATATGTATGATAATGTATATCAAGGATTACTTCCTTCTGGAGGTGATAACATTGGACAAAATTATCACAAAGATGTATATAATACCTGGACTCCTACCAATACAAATGCTCAGCTACCTGCTTTAGATTTATCAAGACCAAATCAAATGGCTGCTTCAGATTTATTTTTAATTAAATCAGATTATATAAGCCTACAGGATGCTTCTCTTAGTTATGATTTTACTAATGATGTTCTTCCAGAAGGTCTGACAGGCCTAAGATTGGGGCTTTATGGTACTAATTTAGCTATGTGGAGTAAAAGAAAAGGCATGGATCCACGACTGGCAAGAATTGGAGCTTCTGGTAATAATGGAGTTTCATTAAATAATTATGGAGTTGTCAGATCAATCTCTTTAGGTTTAACAGTTAAATTTTAATTAAAATGAAAAAAATAACAATATATTCCTTATTTGCTACTTCCCTCCTTCTTACAAGTTGTGCAGATGACTATTTAAATACAAATCCTGAATCTACAATTAATGAAGAACAATTAGCGACTTCTCCCTCTGCATTGCAGGGGCTGGTTGATGGAGTTTATACAGGATTTCGAACTTTTGGTAATACCAATAGTGGTAATCATGAAGATTATGGGCATAAATCTATGCTGGCAGGGTTAGATTTAATGTCTAACGATGTAACAATGGCAAAATCAAGTTGGTACATTAGCTGGTATAACTACACCGGAAGAGTACAAACTAATGGAAGATCTTTATTGCCTTGGAATACATACTATTTACAAATAAAGACAATTAATACTATTATTAATACAGTTAATCAGGCTGGTGTTAATGATAGCAATAAATATGTTCTAGGACAAGCATATGCATTAAGGGCATTGTCTTATTTTATGTTGGCAAGAATTTATGGTCCAACTTATATAGGTCATACTAGTGACTTGTGTGTGCCGATATATACATCAGTAGGTTTTGAAGGTAAATCAAGGTCGAATGTTGGTGAAGTGTATGCATTGATTGAAAATGATCTTCTGAAATCAATCGATTTATTAAATGGTTATACTCGTCCAACTCGAGAGAAAGTTGATAAGAGTGTTGCTAATGCATTGTTAGCACAAGTATCGCTTGAAATTGGAAAATACACTCAAGCGGCAAGTGCTGCAAATGCTGCGAGGCAAGGATATAATTTAGGTACTGAAGCACAATGGAGAAACGGATTCTATGATATCAATTTAACTACGGATGCGATGTGGGGAGCGGTTATTAATTCTTCCAATACATCTTTTGTTGCTAGTTTTCATGGCCATTTTGACAATACAAATACCAGTGGATATGCAGGAGGTTTAGGTATTTATAAAAATATAGACAAAAGGTTATATGATAAAATTTCTTCAACAGATTATAGAAAAAAAGCTTTTGTATCACCAGTAGGTGGAGACCCTTCCTATCCTCAATTACCAGCTTATGCCAACATTAAATTTATTGATCCAACTGTGTCTGATGCAGACTATATTTATTTGAGAGCATCTGAAATGTATTATATTGAGGCAGAAGCTTTAGCCAGATCTGGAAACGAAACACAAGCTAAAGCAGTTTTATATCAGATTACTCATGCTAGAGATGCAGGATATGCTTCTTCTCTAAATACTGGTTCGGCTCTTATCGATGAAATTATTACCCAGAAGAGAATAGAATTATGGGGTGAAGGAGCTGCATGGTTTGATATGAAAAGATTAGGTGTAGGATTAGATAGAAATTATACAGGAACGAATCATCCAACGTTTGGGCAGCTTAACATTCCTGCGAATTCTTCGAAGTTCTTATGGCAAATTCCTCAGGCAGAAATTGATACAAATCCAAATATTGTACAAAATCCTAACTAAATAATTATTCCTAATAAAATAAATTGAATATTTTTTATTAAACCTCGCATCGCAAAATGCGGGGTTTTTTATTCCCCATTATTTCTTATTTTTGTTCTACGAAATCTGAGACTTGAATTTTAAGAAGATTTTGTGTAATGATAATCCAAATGAAATACATCCTTTCCATCATATTTTTCTTCAGCCTCACCATTGAGGCGCAGGTGGTTAACAAAACCGATTCCAACCAGCTTCCCAAAGAAGATACGTTGGTAATCGACTCCGGAAAGAAAGACTCCCTGAAAATATTTAAGCCAACAATCAACGATTATCTCTATCAGAAACAGTTTGCGGAAAAAAAGGTTTTTGATACGGTGATGACTTTCGATAAAACCTATCTCTTTTCCCAATATAACAACCGGGACAATTTCGGAAGGGCACAGGTGGCGAATATTGGTGCCGGCTTTAATCCCTTAACGTATGAAGTGATTCCAGAACAGAACCTCGCCTTGCTGCCGACGAATAAATCCTACTGGATTTTAGGTGTTGACGATATTGATTATTATGATGTCAAAACACCGACAGCAACGTTCATTTACCATAATTCCATGAAGAACGGAGCGGCTCTAAAATCCATGTACACCCAGAATATCGGGAAAAGATTCAACTTCTCCCTGCAGTACAGCGGTCTGCGTTCACAGGGGATGTACCGGAACTCGTTGGCTTCCAACAACAATACATTGTTCACAGGACATTATGTTTCAAAAAGCGGCAATTATGAGTTGTTTGCCCACTACCTGCATCAGAATGTCAACAATCAGGAAAATGGGGGAATTGCCGTAGACAGCTTGTTTCAGCAGGGCGACAGCAATTCAAGGAACCGACAGAACATGCAGGTGAATCTCGCTTCTTCCAGTTCGCAGTTCTCGTATAGACGCTACTACCTGACCCATCAGTTTGCCCCTTTTAATTCAGACAAAATCCCTTTTAAAATAAGGCATACCATATCCCATCAGGGAAACAAATATTATTACAGCCAAAATGCTCCCGAATCCTACTGGTACGACGTTCCGCAACAATTGGTTTCTAACGGACCGCTTGGCTCAAAAAAATATTCAGATAACTTGAGTAATACGGTAAGCCTGGTTTGGGACAACGAAAAATTTAAGCTTGATGCGGGAGTACGATACCAGATGCTGAAATTCGGGACCAATGAAATCAATCTGCCCGTACTGCAGATCCCGACCGAAATAAAAGAAAGCCGTCTCGGAGCCGTCGGAAACCTGCAGGTTAAATTGTTCGATAAAATTCAGTTGAATTCATTCCTGGAGTTTTCCAATGGAAGTCAGTTTGGTACCTACCTCAGAACAGCCAATAATTTAAAGTTTGAACCGGTAAAAGATTATTTTGTCAATGCAAAAGTAAATTTCCAGAGTGCCTATCCGTCATTCAACTATATACTGAATACTTCGATTTATAATAACTACAATTACTATCTTCAGAATGCCCGGAATCAGACGGTTTCGGAAATCGGGGGAAGTTTGGGTTTAAAATGGTTCAGGACCGAACTGTTTGCCAATTATTACAGAATCGACAATTATACCTATTTTGATTCCAACGCTATGCCTCAGCAAAGCGGAAGTTCTGTGAATATTTCGCAGATTGGAGGCGATGCCACTTTTAGTTACGGAAACTTTCACCTGAATACCAGGCTGCAGTTTCAGAACGTACTGACGAATAAAGATCTTCTGCCGCTTCCTGGATTTATCGGACGGGCCAATTTCTTTTATCAGGCGAAAGCGTTTAAAAAAGCTGCAGAAATTCAGACGGGTATTAAGGTGTATTATTTCTCAGAATTTGCATCCAGAAAATATTTCCCGATCCTGAACGAATATATTCTGCCGGATGCCAATTCATTTTCTATCGGAGGACATCCGATTGCTGACGTATACTTTAATATGAAAGTTAAAAAAATGTTTTTCTTCATCGAAGGGCAGCAGGTCGGGACGTTCCTTTCACACAACAAAGCCTATGCATTTCCGAGTTATCCTGTCTATGATTTCAGGCTGAATATAGGGATTGTATGGTATTTGTTCAACTAAAATTTTTACAGGTTGAAAACGATTAATAAAATATCTTTCCAGGATATCGAAAGCATTCCTCAATTGGTCAAAGATTTTCTGAACCATAACATTAAAGGATTTGAAGAAAATACTTTTTCGCTGGATCATTTTAAAAAGCAGATCCATAAGAAACAGGAGTCTTTTACTGCAGATCAGAGAAACATTCTGGCAGATACCATCACCAGTCAGTTGGCGCATCTTAAACTTTCGTCTAAGCAGAAGGAACATCTTAGCAATCTTAGGGATTCCAACACCTTTACGATAACAACAGGGCATCAGCTTAATCTTTTTTCCGGGCCCGTTTTTTTTGTCTATAAAATTTTACAGACGATTAAAACTTCTTCTTACCTGAAACAGAATTTTCCGGATTTTAATTTTGTCCCTATATACTGGATGGCTTCCGAAGATCACGATTTTGCGGAAATCAACCATTTTAAAACGGAAAACCATTTTTATGAGATAAATGAAAAATCGGGTGGTGCAGTAGGAAGAATTACGGCCAGCGATACATTTTTTATTTCAGAATTTGAAAAAGAATTCAAAGACCACATTTTCGGGACCGAACTGATCTTAATGCTGAAAGAAGCATATAAGGTAGGAAATACTTTAACGCAGGCTATTCAGACCTTAGTCAACCGGTTGTTCTCAGAATTCGGACTCCTGATCGTGGATGGAGATTCAAAAGAACTTAAAGAGCAGATCAGAGAAACATTTAAAGACGAGCTTCTGAATTTCAGTTTATATAAAAATTCTGAAGACAAAGTAAATTTCCTGACCAGGAAATATGGAAAAGTTCAGGTAAATCCACGGGAGATCAATTTATTTTACCTTTCGGAAACCAGAGACCGTATCGATTTTGATGGCAAAAAATATAGCATAGTTGATAAAAACATCTCATTTACAAAGGAAGAAATCCTGAATGAACTGGAAAGCCACCCTGAAAGATTCAGCCCGAATGCTTTAATGCGCCCGGTATATCAGGAAACCATTTTGCCAAACCTGGCCTATATTGGAGGAAATGCCGAAATCATGTATTGGCTGGAGCTGAAAGACTACTTCTCAGAAATTGATATTCCTTTTCCTATTCTTATTCCACGAAACTCTATGCTGTTTTTAAAGGAAAAGACAATAGGGAAAATTGATAAACTGAATTTAAAGATCGAAGACTTTTTCCGGAATTTTACCGCCGTTACCAATACCAAAATACTGGAAGACAATGCCATTCTTAAAGCATTGGAGCAAAAGGAAAGCTTATTAATCGCACAATTTTCAGAATTGAAAGCCTTGGCGGAAACTACTGAAAAATCTTTCGGGAATATCGTAAAAGCGGAAGAAATACGGCAGTTGAAATCTTTTAAAAGAATGAAAAAACGCCTGCTTCACGCGGAAAAAATAAAAAGGAGTGAATTGCTGGAAAGGCTGGAGAAGTTGTTTCTAGACGTAAATCCTTCCGGAACCTGGCAGGAAAGGGTCTTCAATTTCAGTGTTTTTTTTGCAGATCACGGTTATTCCTGGCTGGAAACTTGTTTAGAAGAAATGCAAATTGACGAGTCCAAACTAATAATAGTTGCCATTTAATTTTAAAGAAGTATTTTTGCACTTATAATCACCGAATATGATAAAGAGGTTTTTTATACTATCCAGTTTATGTATGGTTTTGGGTGTCTCGGCCCAGAAATCGCATACCGTTGTAAAAGGAGATACGCCTTACAACATTGCCAAAAGATACGGACTTACGGTAGACGAACTGTTGAAGATGAATCCGGAAGTGAAAGACGGAAAATTGGCATTGGGCGACGTGTTGACGGTTAAGAACGATAAGACCGCTGCCGCTTCTTCGAAAACGGCGACTTCGTCAAAACCGGTAAGCAATGCGAAAACCGGAACCATCATTCTTCAGCCTAAACAAACCATCTACGGAATTACAAAACAATACAGGATCTCTGAAACCGATCTTCGCAAGCTGAATCCTGAATTGGATTCCCACATGAAAATCGGAGACGAAGTTACCCTGCCTTTTGAAAGTATAAAAAAATACGGCGGAATCCAGTCAAATCCTGCAGTTGCCGTTACTCCGAAGCCTAAACCTGCAGAGACAGAAGTTGAAACAACAGCTGTTGTGCCTGCTGAAGGTGATTATATTATCCAGCAGAAAGACAATTATTACAGGATTTCAAAACAGTTCAATATTTCCAGAGAAGAACTGTTTGCCCTGAATCCGGGATTGGAAGATCGGGGATTAAAACCCGGCGAATCCATCAGGGTAAAAAAGGTCGGCGGTAAAAGTACCGGTGCCGATGTCTTTGCGGAAAATACCAACCCGAAGACAAAAGTAGATATGGGGAACGAAAGAACCTCATCCAATGCAGATCCTGCCGCAGCAGATGATTATGTGACCTATACCGTTCAGCAGGGAGACACCGTTTTCTCTATCGTTAACAAGTTCGGGATTACCATCGATGAGCTGATCGCGCTGAATCCGGAACTTTCCAGAGGACTGAAATCCGGAATGGTTTTGAAAATCAAAAAGCTGGATCCGGCTTACGTAAAGAAAAACGGCGATGCGTTAAGTGTGGTCATGATGCTGCCCTTCGGCTACAGCACCGGTGAAACCCAGTACCGTGCGATGGCATTGGATTTTCTGACGGGTGCCAAGCTGGCTATTGAAAGAAATGCAGCCAGCGGACAGAAATTAGATGTGAAGATCGTAGATTCAGGAAACGAAGCTTCGTTCCGGAACTCACTTACCCAGATCAATCCTAATAATACGGATCTGATCATCGGACCGTTCTTCAAATCAAACGTGGTGGATGTTCTGGACTTCACGAAAAATCAGAAAATCCCGATTGTGGCCCCTTTTGCCAATTCCCCGGAACTCTATAATTACAGCAACCTGATTATCGTGGAAACCAACGATCAGACGTATGCCGATAAAATTGTGGACGAAGTAAAATCTACGTTTTCAGATCAGAAAATATACATCGTAGCTGATGCGAAAAAGGAAAATGCCAACTACATCAAGGCCGGTCTTGAAAAAGTACTGAAAAATCCAAGCATTACCATGGTTACAGCTCCGGCAGATATCCAGCTGGATAAGAATATGATGACAGGCCAGTCGGCTCCGGTAATTGCCATACTTGCCAATGATACGGATTCGGCTGCTGAAGGCTTTGCCAACAGGGTAATCGCTTTATCGAAAGAAGTACAGGATGTGAAAGCCTTCAGCATGTATTATGCTCCGGTATTCGAAAGAAAAGTGGATGATCTCAGCCAGGCCCATTTGGTATACCTGATGGACAGGAAGATCAATACGGAAGGAAGCTTCGAGAAGGAAATCCTTGCCGCCTATAAAAACAAATACTGTAAAACCCCTCCTAAATTTGCCGTTGTCGGTTTTGATATCGTAAATGATATGCTGACCCGGGAAAACAAAAAAGGGGAGATCTTCCGGCAGATGAATAAAGTACAGACTCAGCTGGCAACAAAGTTCGAGTTTGTGAAATCAAAAGCAAACGGTGCATACGTAAATACAGGGTACCGTGTGATCAGACTGGTTCCGTAAGGATGATCTGAATCCGTTTTAAAAAATATTTTTAACATTATATTTGCATAATATTTAAATTAATACATGAAAGCACTTGTATTTCCAGGGCAGGGTTCTCAGTTCGTAGGGATGGGAAAGGAGTTGTATGATTCAAGAAAAGACATCAAGGATCTGATGGAATCGGCCAATGAAATTTTAGGTTTTGATATCCTTTCCATTATGTTCAGCGGAACAGATGAAGACCTTAAAAAAACAGAAGTTACTCAACCTTCAATCTTTATACATTCCGTAGCAGCATTAAAAGCGGTAAACGGTTTAGGTGCTGAAATGGTGGCCGGACATTCTCTGGGCGAATTTTCAGCATTGGTTGCCAACGGAGTCCTTTCTTTTGACGATGGGCTGAAGCTGGTTTCCGAAAGGGCAAAGGCCATGCAGGCAGCTTGTGATGCCAACCCGAGTTCTATGGCTGCAATTTTAGGATTGGAAGATGCTAAAGTTGAAGAAATATGTGCACAGATCAGCGGTATCGTTGTACCTGCCAATTATAACTGTCCGGGACAGCTGGTAATTTCAGGAGAAACATCTGCCGTAGAAGAGGCTTGTGTGAAATTAAAGGAGGCCGGTGCCAAAAGAGCATTGCTATTGCCGGTAAACGGGGCTTTCCATTCATCGTTGATGCAGCCTGCACAGGAAAGGCTGGCGGCAGCGATCGAGCAGACGAAATTCAGAAAGGCTATGATCCCGGTATATCAGAATATCACCACAACCGCAGTTTCCGATCCGGATGAAATCAAGAAAAACCTGATCGCCCAGCTTACAGGACCTGTAAAATGGACACAGTCGGTACAGAATATGATCAAAGACGGTGCTACGAAATTCGTAGAAGTAGGACCGGGAAAAACATTGCAGGGGCTAATCAAAAAGATCGACGCTTCTGCAGAAGTGGCTTCTGCCATTTAATAAGTAAAAAAAATCATGGGCGAGATATTTTCACCGGGAAAGCTGATGCTTACTTCAGAATATTTCGCTATGGACGGAGCTCTTGTCTTAGCGGTACCTACACGGCTGGGACAAGAGTTTTCTTTTGAAGAAATACCGGACGGCAAATTTCTCATCATTTGGGAGGCCTTCCATCAGGAGAAACCCTGGTTAAGAGTCGTCATCGATTACCGAAGCTGGCAAATCATTGAAACCAATATTTCATCAAGCGCTGAATTTATTGTCAGAACCTTAAAAAACGTTCAGGCGCTTTCCTCTATCAAATTCAAACATAATTTTACCTACCATCTAAAGACCAACCTTCAGTTTCCGGCAGACTACGGTCTGGGTAGCAGCTCCACATTAATGAACAATCTTGCGGAATGGGCGGAGATCGATCCCTTCCATCTAAATAAGATAAGCCTGGGCGGAAGCGGGTATGATATTGCTGTTGCCAAAGAGAAATCGGCGGTTCTCTATCAGAGTGTTCCGGAGATCAGATATGAAAAGGTAAATTTCGATCCTTCTTTTAAGGATGAGTTGATTTTTATTCATCTGAATCAGAAACAGGACAGCCGGGAAGGAATCAGTCTTTACCGTTCAAAAAATAAATCTCAAAAACTCGTTGACGAATTTTCGGATCTTACAAGAAATATTTTACTATGTAACGAATTGGAAAATTTTTCACGCTTAATGTTAATTCATGAACAAAAAATATCGGATTTCCTTGAAATTCCTACAGTTAAGGACCGGTTTTTCGAAAATTGCCCTGTTTTTGTTAAAAGTTTGGGAGCATGGGGTGGAGATTTTGTCATGAGCTCAAAATTCGGCGGCTTCAAGGACTATTTTTGGGGAAAAGGTTTTACTGCAATTTTCGACTATTCCGATTTAGTTTATTGATTTTCAGTTTTTTATAAACTTGTTTTTTTATTTGTCATTCTGACTTATATCATTATATTTAAACCGTTTTTAACAATTAATTAATATTAATTTTGTTAGACTCCAAAAAAGAAACAGAAATATAAGTAAAATGAAAAACGCTAAAATCATCCGGGATTTAGAAAAATTAGGGATTAAAGGAAACTTTGAAGTCGTTTACAATCCGTCGTACGAGGAATTGTATCAGGCTGAAATTGCTCCTGAAAACCAAGGCTTTGAGAAAGCTGAGCTTACGGAATCTGGTGCCGTATCAGTAAAAACAGGAATTTTCACAGGTCGTTCACCTAAAGACAGGTATATAGTTCAGGATGATGTTACAAGAGAAACTATTTTCTGGGACGGTAAAGTAAACCTGCCGACGACTCCGGAAATTTTCAGCTCTTGTAAAGAATTAGTGCTGAACCAACTTTCTGATGCTAAAAAAATCTATGTTGTAGATTCATTCTGCGGAACCAATGCAGATACAAGATTAAAAGTACGATTTATCTTTGAAGTGGCTTGGCAGGCACATTTCGTTACGAATATGTTCATCCGTCCTTCCCACTACGAGCTTGAAAACTTCGGCGAACCGGATTTCACGGTGATCAACGGTTCCAAAATTACCAATCCTAATTGGGAAGAACAGGGGCTTAATTCCGAAAACTTTGTGATGTTCAACCTTACGGAAAGACTTCAGATCATCGGGGGAACCTGGTATGGAGGAGAGATGAAGAAAGGAATGTTCGCCATGATGAACTATTATCTTCCGTTGAAAGGCATGGCTTCTATGCACTGCTCGGCTAACGTAGGCGAAGAAGGGGATGTTGCTCTTTTCTTCGGGCTTTCAGGAACAGGGAAAACAACCTTATCCGCAGATCCGAAAAGATACCTGATTGGTGACGATGAACACGGCTGGGACAACAATGGGGTGTTCAACTATGAGGGAGGATGCTACGCAAAAGTAATCGACCTTTCCGCTGAAAAAGAACCGGATATCTACAGAGCGATCAAGAGAGATGCACTGCTCGAAAATGTTGTCGTAAACAACGGCGTTTCCGATTATACCGACGGATCTATTACCGAAAATACCAGGGTTTCTTATCCGATTTATCATATCAACAAAATCGTATTGCCTTCAAAAGCGGGACATGCGAAAAAAATCGTTTACCTTTCCGCCGATGCGTTCGGGGTATTGCCTCCGGTTTCCATTCTGGATGAAAACCAGGCACAGTATCATTTCCTTTGCGGATATACATCGAAATTAGCAGGAACTGAGAGAGGAATCACTGAACCTGAGCCATCCTTCTCGCCGGCTTTCGGGGAAGCATTCTTAACATTGCATCCGACCATGTATTCAAAAACCCTGATCGGAAAAATGAAAGAACACGGCGCAAAAGCATATCTTGTAAATACCGGATGGAACGGTACCGGCAAAAGAATCTCCCTGAAAGATACCAGGGCCATCATTGATGCCATTATCGACGGTTCTATCGAAGATGCTCCGAAAACAAGGATTCCGATCATGAACCTGGAAGTTCCTACCGAACTGCCGAATGTTTCAGAAGGAATCCTAGATCCGAGAGACACCTACAGCAATGCCGGTGAATGGGAAGAAAAAGCAAGAGACCTTGCTGCAAAATACATCAAAAACTTTGAGCAGTACTGCAATACGGAAGAAGGTAAAAAACTAATTCCTTCAGGACCACAGTTACAGGAACAAACAACAAACTAAAATAGAAATCCTCATCAAACCAGATGAGGATTTTTTATATATGCTATTAAGAAAGCGCTAATAATTTTCCTGCAGTAACTTTATAAAAATTACAGCAGCTTAAGCGGACACCAGGCTTAGTAAAGCCAGCCTGTATCCATTCATTCCGAATCCCGACAACACAGCATCCGTATGGGCTGCTGTCACGGACTTCTGCCGGAATTCCTCTCTTTTATAAATATTGCTGATGTGGACCTCCACTTTAGGTTTACTGATATTCTTCAGGCAGTCTGCAATCGCATACGAATAATGGGTATACGCTCCCGGATTGATCACCAATGTATCAAAATCATTGGTCTGAAGTCTATTGATTAGTTCTCCTTCGATATTTGACTGATAATATTCCAGTTCCAGGGAAGTGAATTCGGATCTTAAAGCATCCAGGTAGTCTTCCATAGAAACCGTTCCGTAAATTTCAGGTTCCCGGGTCCCCAGCAGATTGAGATTGGGGCCATTGATAATTAAAACTCTCATTGAAAAATGATTTATTCAAAGATAAGGTATTTTAAAAATAGATTTTAAGGAATATGGTTTAATACTTTTACAAATATTCCAAAGGCGTAATATGAACTGATTTTAAAAGGGAATAATAAGGCGCAGCAAGATGCATCCTCTTTTGTTTATGATCATATGGGAAATAAATCTTACATTTATACAGCATTCCATCATTATGAAAAAAGATATCGAAAGCAAGCTGATAGATAAAAATACCAGGCCCACCAGCATGAGGATTCTGGTGTATGATTTCTTAAGTGTCCAGGAAGCAGCTCTTTCTCTGTCTGAAATTGAAAGCCATTTTGAAAATGCCGACCGCACTACCATTTATCGTACCTTAAAAACGTTTGAAGAAAAAGGGATTGTACACGGCATTCAGGAAAATGTCACCACGAAATACAAGCTCTGTCACGATGGCTGCAGCGAAAGTACCCATAAAGACAGGCATCTCCATTTCTACTGCAAAATCTGTAAACAGACTACTTGCAAAGAGGAAATCTCTTTTCCGGAAACCCTGAATACGAATTTCAGGATCGATGAGATCAGGCTTTTTGCAAAAGGAATCTGCGAGCACTGTTTAGAAAGTTTGCAATAGTATTGCATTTGCTGTACCGTTACCTTTGATTAAAATTAGATTTATGGAAGAATGCTGCAGTACAAAACCGGAAAAACCACATAGCCATAATCATGAAGGCCACGATCAAGATCATGATCACGGGCATTCCCACGATTCGGAAGGAAAATCTGTCATTGAAATGTTTCTGCCTGCCATCGTGTCTTTTATGCTGCTGATAGTGGGGATCGTCATGGATCATATGATAAAACCCGAATGGTTTACAGGCTGGATCAGGCTGATCTGGTATCTCATTGCTTATATTCCTGTTGGCTTGCCTGTGCTGAAAGAAGCATTCGGAAGTATAAAAAACGGAGATGTTTTTTCCGAATTCTTCCTTATGGGTATTGCTACGGTAGGTGCTTTTGCCATTGGTGAATATCCGGAAGGCGTTGCAGTTATGCTTTTTTATTCGGTAGGTGAAGTTTTTCAGGCCATGGCCGTGACGAGGGCAAAAACCGATATTAAATCGTTGCTGGATCAGCGTCCCGATGAGGTTACGGTAATCAGAGACGGGAAGCCGGAAACCGTAAAAGCGGAGAAAGTAAACATCGGCGATATTATACAGCTGAAATCAGGAGAAAAACTGGGGCTCGACGGTAAGCTGCTCTCAGAAACGGCTTCCTTTAATACAGCCGCACTCACGGGTGAAAGTAAACCCGATACCAAAACAAAAGGTGACCTTGTCCTTGCCGGAATGATCAATCTGAATACTGTGAGCGAGATAGAAGTTACCACTGCTTACAAAGACAGTAAGCTGAGCCATATCCTGGAAATGGTACAGAATGCCACCGCCCAGAAAGCGCCTACTGAGCTGTTCATCCGTAAATTTGCTAAAGTTTATACGCCGATTGTCGTATTTCTTGCCATAGGAATTGCCTTAATGCCGTATTTCTTTGTTGGAAATTATGAATTTCGCGATTGGCTGTACCGTGCACTGGTATTCCTGGTGATTTCCTGTCCGTGTGCGTTGGTGATCTCCATTCCGCTGGGATATTTTGGGGGGATAGGAGCGGGAAGCAGGAATGGGATCCTGTTTAAAGGAAGCAATTTCCTGGATGTGCTGGCTACGGTTCAGAACGTTGTGATGGATAAGACCGGAACCATGACGGAAGGTGTATTCAAAGTGCAGGAAGTAAATTTTAATAATGAATTTAACAAAAATGAAATCCTGACATTCATCAATGCCCTGGAAGCTAAAAGTTCGCACCCCGTAGCTACCGCAATTCATGAATATGCCGGGGCAATAGACCATTCCGTAGAATTGGAAAATATAGAAGAAATTGCCGGACAGGGCCTGAAAGCGATCGTGGGCGGTAAAGAATTATTGGTAGGAAACTTCAGGTTGATGGATGCGTCGGGCATCCGGTATGATCTCAAACCCGATAATATTATCTATACGGTTGTTGCAGTCGCTTACGATAAAAAATTCGTCGGTTATCTTACCATCGCCGATTCCATAAAAGCCGATGCAAAGTTTACAATCGATCAATTAAAGTCTTTAGGCATAAAAACTACCATGCTCAGTGGCGATAAATCGTCGGTGGTAAAATACGTAGCCGACACTTTGGGTATTCAGAATGCACACGGGGATCTGCTTCCTGAGGACAAAGTAAATAAAGTAAAGGAAATCAAAGCAAGGAAACAGACGGTTGCCTTTATCGGGGACGGAGTGAATGATGCACCGGTCGTTGCTTTAAGTGATGTCGGCATTGCGATGGGCGGCCTGGGAAGTGATGCGACCATCGAAACGGCCGATGTGGTGATCCAGGACGACAGGCCCGGAAAAATTCCTATGGCCATAAACATCGGAAAGCAGACGAAAAGAATAGTCTGGCAGAATATCATCCTGGCATTTGCGGTAAAAGCCGCTGTGCTGGTACTCGGAGCAGGAGGCCTGGCCACAATGTGGGAAGCTGTCTTTGCCGATGTCGGAGTGGCATTGCTTGCAATTTTAAACGCGGTGAGGATTCAGCGGATGAAGTTTTAGAAAGCTGGAACTTTGGTGCCTGGAGCTTATTGATCTCATACAGATGATCAATCGTGTTTTTACCCATTACAAACAGAAGAATATTTTAATGGCTTGAAACTATTTATCTTATGTGATCTGAAATTGTCTCAAAGCGGGTCTAAAATCTTGTGTATTGAGAACAATCCTGATGGATATGGTTCATATAATTTCTGATGAATGCTTGGAAATGACTTTCATCATAATTGCCCATAAAACGATTTTCATTGGTATATTTGTAAAACGAAAATTATCTGTTGAAGTTTTTCATTTCCATATTCATCATTTTCACCATTGCATTACGTCCGGTACTGCCATTGATTGATTATGCCGTAAACTATAAGTATATCGTGAAGAACCTTTGCGAAAACAGGAATATCCCACAGTCTACCTGCAAAGGGAAGTGTTACCTGGAAAAGGAATTATCGAAAACAGGAAAACAAACGGGCAGTGCACAGAATATAAAGCTTTCGGGAATAGACATTTTCCTTTCCAATGAAATCCTTTCTTTTTCAAATAATAACAATTCCGCTTTTCAGAATGATAATAAAGTATCGGAATATGTTGCTTTTCATACTTCGGAATATATCCCGCAGGTATACCATCCCCCTTTGATGTAACATCCTTGTTGCATACAAAGCTGATTTTTAAGATACTACACCGATTGTTTGCATTTGAATAATGCTTTAACGACATTGTTGATTCTCAAGATCTTACTTTCAGTCAGCATTCATTATTTAACTCATTTCAATTTAAATAAAATGAAATCAAAACTTATATTAACGGCATTAATGTCGGTTTCCTTAATGGCCTGCGCCCAGGAAACACCTAAAGTAAAACATAAAAAAGCCCCTTCCGCTTCAAAATCCGAAACGAAAACAATGAAATTTGCCAATGCGGCAGACCCAATCTGCCATATGCCTACGGAACCCGATATGAAGGACACGGCGGTCTATAAGAATAAAACGTACGGTTTTTGCAGCGTATACTGCAAAGACGAATTCAAAAAGAACCCTGAGAAATATGTCCAGAAGTAAAAAACCGGCCCAGTCAAAAAGCAGGATCATTGTTCCGGTTGCGGTAATGGCAATACTCTTTCTGGGAATCGGCATCGGGATGGGCTATTTCAAAAAGAACCTCTATACCGTTATGAAGGTGCCGGCGTTCCGGCTGACGGATCAGAATAAGAAGAAAATTACCGATAAGGATATGCTCGGAAAAGTCTATCTGGTAGAATTTTTCTTCAGCAGATGCCCTACCATCTGTCCGGTAATGAATACCAATATGAGAGCCATTGAAGAAGAAATCGATGACTCCGGTTTTGGGATTATTTCCATCAGCATCGATCCGGAACATGATACTCCGGAGCTGCTGAAAGAACATGCGGAAAGGATCGGGGTGAAATCTCCGAACTGGCATTTTCTTACCGGAAACAGGGATTATATCGGAAAGCTGGCCGATCAGTTCAATATTTATGTTGGCGATAAAGAAGACGAAAGCGAGAGTCTTAATCACAGCGGGATGATTGCTTTAGTGGATAAAGACGGGAACATCCGTTGCCGGTATAACAAAGACAATATGCCGATCTTATATTATTCAGGACTGAATTACGAAGACCCGGCAGGGAAAACACCCAAACTCGCCGGGAAATACCATCCGGACCGGGAAATCCTGATTGAGGATATCAGGAAGCTGTTGAAGTAAAAGCTGGATGATGGAAGTTGCTTTTGGCTTAATCAAACCTATCATCCTGTAAAAGAATATTATCTATTTGATTAAATGGAGGATGGAAGAGAGAAGAGGGATATGAGAAGTTAATTTAGTTTAACATTCAACTCTAGACTAAACCACTTGTAAGCATTAAATTTGCTACGATAGATTAGAAGATGAAGAAGGGACTTGAAATTTATATAAATTTCCGGTACCCAGCATCCATCTTCCAACAAAAATAAATACAAACCACAAAAAACAAAACGTTATGAAGATTTTGAAAGTAGCTGCCCTAAGTGCAGTATTTGCGGCGCAGTTTGCCTTTGCGCAGTTCAAGCAGACGCCTTTGCCGTACGCTTATGATGCATTGGAAGGAAACATCGATGCCAAAACCATGGAAATCCATTACTCGAAACATGCGGCAGCGTATGTGGCTAACCTGAATAAAGCGATTGCCGGAACCCCACAGGAGAAGCAAACGCTATTTGAAATTATGTCGAATGCATCGAGGTTACCGGCAGCCGTAAGAAACAATGCCGGCGGACATTACAACCATGAATTGTTCTGGACCGTACTTACCCCGGTAAAAAACACGCAGCCTTCTGCAAAACTGGCAAAAGCAATCAATGAAACATTCGGAAGCATGGAAGCTTTTAAAGAAAAAATGGCAAAAGCGGGCGCTGATCGTTTCGGTTCCGGATGGGCATGGCTTTCCGTTGATAAAAACGGAAAACTGTTTGTTTCCTCAACACCTAACCAGGATAATCCGCTGATGGATGTGGTTGAGGAAAAAGGAACTCCTATTTTCGGGATCGATGTATGGGAACACGCTTACTATCTGAAATATCAGAACAAAAGAGCCGATTACCTTGCTGCAATCTGGAATGTTACCAACTGGAAAGAAATCAGCAGAAGGTACGAAGAAGCCATCAGCAAGAAATAATCTATGAATGTAATTTGCAGCATATTCCTCACATTATTCGTGGTATTCAGACCTCTGGTGCCGCTGGTGGAGTATGCTGTGAATTATCAATACATCGCTGAAGTATTATGTATCAATAAAAACAGTCCCGAGCTCCATTGTAACGGGAAATGTTATCTCGGCAGGCAGCTTGCCAAAACCAATGATACGGATTCCTCACCTTTACAAAAAACAAAAAATTCGGGACAGAAATTACTGGACGTATATGTCCTGCCTGATATTTCCACAATTGTAGGAACAGAAAACGTCCGATCTCTAAAATCCTGTTTTCTCTACAGCCCTTCCTATACCTTTCTTTTTCTGAAGCATATTTTCAGGCCACCGGTCTTTTAAGTTATTTTTTCAAAATCTTTTATACTGTTGTTATTCCCAAGAATTTCAACAGATATTCTTCCGTAATCATGTTACACTCCGGATATATTTTACCGGAACGGAAGAAGAATCTTCATAGTGTAAAGATTTCTGCTATTCATAAAATAGAATGTTCGGCATTCAAAAAAATTAACTTAAAAAATCAACAATGAAAATTTATAAATTTTTATCATTATTCTTTATTGCCCTTACTTTATTTACCTTTTCATCATGCAAAACCAGTAACGACGACGAGGTGATAGATTCAGCTCCGGGAAACATTCAGTTGAAATTCGAAAACGGGTTTAATACTGTTGGAGATATTGTTTTAAACCAGACTACACAAACTTCTGTCAACGGACAGAAGCATCAGTTTTCAACCCTGAAATATGTCATCAGCAACATCACTTTGATCGATGAAAATGGGGGCGAATTCAGATACCATTACAACGATCCGGACAACGGTGCATTTATCATAGATCAGGCAGAAGCGGTTGCCGGAATTAATTATGTCAACCTGAAAGAAATTCCTAAAAATAATTACAGAAAAGTAAGAATCGGGTTGGGGATCAGTCAGTCGGCCTATCTTTTAGGGCAAAACGGACAGGGGATTTTCTGGCAGAAAGCAAAAACGGCCGGAATGGCCTGGTCCTGGGCTGCAGGGTATATTTTCACAAAACTGGAAGGTAAGTACGGAACTTCTTCAGCAACTTCAGAATTTATGAATCACTGTGGAAATATGGGCAATACTTCTGCCAACAATACACCGGATCTTTACCGTGAGGTTACCCTTGATTTTCCAACAACAGCGAGAGTTTCAAAAGAAATTACACCCTCAGTTCATGTTTTGGCAGACCTTAATCAATTTCTGAGCGGACAGACTGTTTTAACGCTGGATAATTCCAACGATATGGCTATGGGATCGAACCAGCATCTCGTGAATGTAACCAACAATATTTCTAAAATGTTTACAGTAGATCATGTTCACAATGATTAATTTTTTCAGACAAATCCAAAGAGGGAAGAGTGCTCTTTGGATTTTCCTCTTTTTTACAGCTTTTGCATTAATATCCTGTACAGGCGATGAGGTTATCGAACCTTTACCAAAAGATGAAGCGTATCATCTGGAAAAACCTTCGGGGTTTCCGGAAATGACTTTCGATGTAACAGGAAATCCGGTTACAGTGAATGGCGTGGCTTTAGGGAAAAAACTTTTTTATGAAGGAAAATTATCCCGGAACAATACTATATCATGCGGATTCTGCCATATTCAGGAATATGCTTTTACCCATCACGGTCATACGGTAAGCCACGGAATAGATGACCGGTTGGGAATCCGGAATGCTCCACCAATACAGAATATGGCGTTTCTTAAAAATTATACCTGGGACGGAGTCAGTCATAACCTGGATGAAAGATCTCTCGTTCCGATCACCACTGATTTTGAAATGGACAGCTCGCTTCCCGAAGCGGTAGGCAAATTAAATGCGGATGAAAATTATAGGAAGATGTTTAAAGCTGCATTTGGGAATGAAAATATTACCGGTGAAAAAATTCTGAAAGCGATTTCCCAGTTTATGGCAACCATGATTTCTGCCGATTCAAAATACGACCGGATGAAAAAAGGGAATGCTGTGTTTACGGCTGAAGAAAATCAGGGCATGGCTTTATTTCAGAACAGATGTGCAGCCTGTCATTCGGGAGATTTGTTTACCGATGAAAGTTTTCGGAATACAGGGATGTATTATAACGCACAGTTTGACGACAGAGGAAGATATCGGGTAACACTGGATTGGAGTGACAATATGAAATTCCGTGTCCCCAGCTTAAGAAATGTAGAATATACCGCACCGTATATGCACGATGGAAGATTCTACAGTTTGGAGGCTGTGATGAATTTTTATTCTGACAACGTGGAAAACCAGCCGAATCTTGATCCGTTACTTAAACAGAACGGACATATCGGTATTTCAATGACCAGTCCGGAAAAACAGAACATTATAGCTTTCCTGAAGACTTTAAGTGATAAGAATTTTATTACCAACCCGAAATTTGCAGAATAATAAGACCATGAAAAAAGTATTTTTAACAATGAGTCTGGCAGGGTGCTTGTTAAGCCAGGCTAAAACAACGGGCGATAGTTTACTTATCCCAAGAGAATTACGTCCGCTTACTCCGGAAGATTGTGATGCTTGCGGCTGTGCGGCGGGTAACGGGTCCTCCGGTTTTGAATCTTTACTGAATCCTCAGTTTGTCGGGATTAAGTATTTTGCCCAGCATTACAAGGCAAAGGAAAATCTTTTTGTAAAGGACCTGACCCAGGACCAGTATTTCAATACCCTGCAGCTTTGGGCCAGAGTTCCGGTTGCGAAAAACATGAGTGTATATGCAAGTGTTCCTTTTCAGTTTCATACCAAGAAAACGTTGCAGGGGGATATCAATATTGAAGGAATCGGAGATGCAAATGTCATAGGGATTTATCAGATTATCGACTCCAAAGATTCTTCCCATCAACTTAACGGGGGGTTCGGTGTGAAAGTTCCGATCGGAAAGTTTGATGAGAAAGGAATTTCAGGAGTAAATCCCAGCTTTCAGTTGGGGACGGGAAGCTGGGATTATCAGATGGCTTTGAATTATAAATTTCAGAAAAACAGCATTGCTGTTCTGTTAAATACAGATTACACGATCAAAACAGAGAACAAGAAGCATTACCGGTTCGGAAACCAATGGAATTATGCGGCGACTGGATTTTACAGACTTTGGAAAAATGAAAACAGCATTTTCTCTGGAAAATTGGGGATGCAGGGCGAAGTTTATGACTGGAACAGACAGTTTGGAGAAGTAATGCCGAAAACCGCAGGAAGTGCCCTGTACGGAAAGTTCGGTTTTGAAGCCTCATATAAAAAATTAAGCCTGGGAAGTGAGATCATGCTTCCTGCCTACACAGATCTTGCCGGGGGAGATATCGAAGCAAAATCCAGGTTCACTGTTTTTCTGAATGTTGGGATTTAATAATAAACAGAATGATGTAATTATAAGACCTTCTTCTTCGGATGAAGGTCTTGTTTCTTTTATTTTGTTTGTTTCCTTCTGGTCTTTTAAGCTAAAAAACAAAAAGAGATCCAAAACTGAATCTCTTTTTAAGTAGCCCGTAGGGGAATCGAACCCCTCTTACCAGAATGAAAATCTGAGGTCCTAACCGATAGACGAACGGGCCATCTGTCTTCCGCTAAATAAATAGCGTGTTAGTTTTTTGTTTTTATAAGTATCAACTCTTGTTAATTACCAGGTTAGAACAGTAATTAAATTTTGTAGCCCGTAGGGGAATCGAACCCCTCTTACCAGAATGAAAATCTGAGGTCCTAACCGATAGACGAACGGGCCAACTATACTTATTAAGCCAGTTTATTAACGTGCTTAGTTAATTTGCTTTTTAAGTTAGCTGCTTTGTTTTTGTGGATAATATTTTTCTTCGCTAATTTATCCAACAAAGAGATAACCTTTGGCAATTGTTCTGCAGCAGCAGCTTTATCTTCTTCATTTCTTAACACCTTCATCGCTGTTCTAGCAGTCTTGTGGTAGTATCTGTTACGAAGTCTTCTTACTTCGTTTTGTCTAATTCTTTTTAATGCTGATTTATGATTTGCCATATCGTTCAAATGTGAGTGCAAAAGTAAAAACTTTTTTTTTATCCTCCAAATTTATTTTTAAAAATTTTTAATTTTCTTCAGATAAATATTTTCGAAGCTTACCGATTGCCTGTTCTATTTTAATATTCTCTTCTTCTCTTTCTAATTTTTTGATGGTGCTTTGCAGCATCACCATCGCGTTGTTCCATTCTCCAGTGGTATTGGTGAAGGTAAGTCCGTCAATCGTTACTTCAAAATCGACTCTTTCTTCTTTCCTGTAAAGTCTGAAACTTATTTTATCATCACTGCCTGCAATCCCGTCTTCATTGATTTTTAAATCATAACTTTTTGGGTTAGAGTGGATTTTCTTAAAAAGCAATTTTGCTTCCTGTATTTTTAAATCCGGCATGATATAAATTTGGTAGCCTATAGGTTAAGCTATACATTAACTTTATATGCTTATCTCATTTTGAGTTGGCAAATATAACAAAATTTTTTTTGATTTTCACTTCTTTTTTTTGATATTCTCCCCATACACGTTTTGTCGAAGTTTCGTAGATGTTCCGTGAACTTTTTGTCAACAAGCTTTTTCCAAATTTTCACACGTTTCTTTCAAATGTTAAAAAAATTAACAGTTTTGATATTTAGCAAAAAAATATTAAATTAAAAAGATTGTAGCGTTGAAATTTTTGAAAATAAGAATGACATAATCTCAAAAAAAGCGACAAGTTTTGTCGCTTTTAAGACACTTATGATTTTATAAGCCTTTCTTAAAGTCCCAGCTCCAATTGATTTTTTACCAAGTTGAAATATTCAGTTCTTTCACTCACTAATTGCTGATGGTTTCCTTTTTCTATAAGTTCTCCGTTTTTAAGCACCAAGATCTGATCTGCATTCTTTACAGTAGAGAGTCTATGAGCAATAATTACAACTGTTTTTCCTTTAAAAAACTCCTGAAGATTATCATGAATTATTTTTTCATTTTCTGAATCCAGAGCTGAAGTAGCTTCATCGAAAAATATATAGTGAGGATTTTTATACACAGCACGTGCAATAAGAATACGCTGTTTCTGTCCACCTGAAATTCCATTGCCGGAAGCTCCGATCTTGGTTTCGTATCTTAAAGGAAGGGATTCAATAAACTCTTCTATATTGGCCGTTTTTACAGCCTGTCTCAGTTTGCTCTCATGTGCATTTTTTTCACCGGTTATAATATTTCTTTCTATACTGTCAGAGAATATATATCCATCCTGCATCACCACACCACAGCTGCTTCTTAAATTTTCGGGAGATATATCATTAATATTGATATGGTCGTATGAAATTTTACCTTCAGTGGGTTCATAAAACTTTAACAGGAGCTTCATCAAAGTTGTCTTCCCACTGCCGCTTGCACCTACGATGGCTGTTATTTTTCCTTCGGGAATAAAGAGATTGATATTTTTTAATACATAGGGAGATTTACTGCCCGCATATTGAAAACTTACATCGTCAAATCTGATTCCTTTAAATTCATAATTATTTTGTGTATGCAATGGTAAGGCTACCTGTCCAGAACTTTCTTCAGCAGGGTAGCTTTGTACTTCGTTCAGTCTTTCCAAGCTGAGTTTTGCATCCTGAAGTGAACGGAAAAAACTGATAAGTTGATTAACGGGTGAGTTCATCTGCCCGATAATGTAGGAGACGCTGAGTAATCCTCCTAAAGTCATTTTATCATTTACCACAAGAGTTGCAGCTAGAAAAGTAACAAGAATATTTTTCAACTGATTCATAAATTCAAAACCGGATAACTGAATCTGATTCAGCTTGAGAATTCTGATATTTACTTTAAATAATTTTTGCTGTACTTCTTCCCATTGACTGCGTTTGAAATCTTCAAACTGGTTGAGTTTCATTTCTGTAACTCCCTTAATGATTTCAAATACGGATTCCTGATTTTCTGCCCGCTGTTGGAAACGAAGATAATCTAAAACTTTCCTTTTTTTCAGCCAATAATAAGACCAACCTATAGAGAGTACCGTAAGAATCAGGTAAACGGTAAGAATTGTATAATTATAATAAAGAAGAACACCAAAGAAAACAGAAAAATTAATAATGGAGAAAAAGGTAAGTAAACTCTGAGAAGTAAGAAATTCTTCGATTCTCTCATTATCCTGTATTCTCTGATTAAAATCTCCCATTTTTTTTGTGTCAAAAAACCTTATGGGAAGCTGAAGCATCTTTTTTAAATAATCGGAAATAATGGTAATACTCAGTTTGGTACCTATAAAAAGCATAAGCCAGTTTCTGACCACTTCTATTGTTATTGATCCCAAAAATAATCCTAATTGTGAAAGAAGAATTAATGCAATAAGATTAAGATTTTTGGCGCTTACTCCATCATCTATCAATGCCTGGGTTAAAAATGGAAAGGCAAGTGTGACAGCACTTCCTACCAGCAATAAAAAGAACATTAATATCAGTTGCCTTTTGTAGGGAGTAAGATATTGCAGGATATAATTCAGCGTTATTTTCTTTTCTTTGGGGACCTGGATGTTGAAAAATTCTTCTGAGGGCTTTAAAAACAAAGCTATTCCCATACTATCATTAGAAATCCAGTATTTTTTAAATTCCTGTTCTTTGATAGAGATCAATCCATGTGCAGGATCTGCAATCTGAAAAGTATAGTATAAGGATAAGAATTTTTTAGATACTTTTTTTAGTACAACAAAGTGGTTTTTACTCCAGTAAAGGATACAAGGGAAAGATTCATGTGAACTGATCAGTTTCTCTATGGTTAGTTTTACCGGAAATGTTTCAAAACCGATCTTTTTTGCTGCTTCAACGATACCGAACATAGATACCCCTTCTTTCGTGATAAATGAATTGTCACGAAGATATTGAAGGCTGTAGTTTTTTCCATAATTGCTGGCTACCATTGCAAGACATGCCGGGCCGCAATCCATCTGATCATGCTGAATAATAATTTTCATATACGTTATGCTTTGAAAATATTTTTTATAAGAAATGAACGGATAGACTGGTTGAAGTATAATTTATTTTCCATAAAATCGATTATTCCCAGGGTCAGAGTTGTAGTGTAGGAGGGGGTATTTTTCTCTACAAATTTATAAAGATCAAGAAGCAGAGCGATTTTCAGAATATCATAAAACTGATTATAAGGCTGCTGGAAATAATAAATTAAACCTTTAAAGTAATCTTTATAATTAGAATCCCGAAGCTGTTTGTTTATATAGATCCAGTTATATATAATTTGTCTGTCCGGAGTGTTGACCTCAAAGTCTAAACCTGAGTACCAATCATCGGGCAGAAATTCTGTGCTGTGAATATTAAATCTGATCATATCTTCAGTAATCATCGTGAAAAGCTCATAGGCATAAGTTTCTCTTATAATGGGTACTTTCATCCAGTACTCCTTTTGGCTGAAAATATTTCCAAAAAGATTTTCATTGACTCCGTTCAGCAAATAGTTAATAAGGTTAAATATGAGCTGGTATCCTGAATCTTCCTGATGATTTCTGAAATATATTCTTGAAATGTTTTTATTCTGCTCAAAGCATCTCAAATTTAATGTATAAATACCCTGCTGAACAAGATAGTCATTCAGAACCAAACATTCTAAAGTGAAGTTCGCAGCTTTGGGGAAATCTTTTATTTTATAGTAATAAAGTGATTTCACAGACAGAGCCCCTTGCTTGGCATACATATAAAGATTTCCTGAAAAAGAGTTTTCAATCTTCTTTTCAATGTCTAAATACTCTTTTAATGACTGATCAAGATCAGTTTCTTTAAGCAGGTCGGAAACAATTTTTCCTAATTCGCGATCGGTACGGTCTATTGAATCAAACTGTTCTTCATCTGTATTGCATATTTCGAATACTTCCTTTTTTTGTAAGATTTTAATTAATTTACCAGTGTCATACTCAAATGTTGAGTTGAAAGAGGATGCCGGGAAAGAAGACACCGCATCTGCAAATTCTTCAAGTTCTTTATAATAGGTTACCATTTCTTTTTCCATAAGATTATGCGATAAAGGTTAAATCTGCAAACGATGGCAGGGAGGCATCATCAAAATACATGAGTGTTATACCAATTCCTAAAATTCCCCATCCAAAAGATACCTGCCATAGAATATTATCTTCAAGCAGGCGGCTTTTGAACCCTGCAAAATCATTGGAATGCATTGCATATGTCAGAATCTGTTGGTTCCAGTAATCTGCTCTTTGGATATATCTGATATCATCAGATAGTGTTCCTAGTTTATCAAATGTAATGGCAAGACCCGAAGCTCCATAAAATATTCCTGCATCCAGCGTGAGATTATCTTCTTTGGTCCTCAGCAGACAGTCATTTAATATGACATTGGCAAAGTCTGCAGTATCGCTGTCTTTCAGTAGTTGTGAAGCTCTGAGAAGCGCATATCCGATTCCGAGATCTCCATAGCACAATGCAAACTGCATCGGTTCTATCGCATCTCCGATCATATTGGGAAACAGTCCTTTATAATCTGACTCTCTATATTGTTTAATAAGAAATGCAGTTGCTTTTCTGATGATCTTTTCACATAATTGGATTTCTAATCCTGCTTCATATACTGAAGTAAGAAATGAAATGATCAGTGATGAACCATGCGAAATTCCCAGATATATCCTGTCATACAAAGACGGACATTTCCAATAATAATCTCCCGTATCATCTTGAAATGCAGCTTCATTAATACTGTTAATAAGAAATATGAGCTGTTCCTGAACATCCGAGCCACTTTTTAAACGCGCCAGATAATAGTACCCTGCGGCAAGAGCTCCCGTACCCGAATCGAAATCTTTAATATTTATTTTACTCTTCATGAGACCGAAAAGGATCTGGTCCAGATTTAAAAGATATTCTTCACTTGAAACAGATAACAAACCGTTGTTTTCGCAGAAAATTAAATACCTCCCGATATGCGCAAGATGAGCATCCAAAGAATCGGTACCATGTACCCTCTGAAAGGTCTTGGGATTAAAACTGGCCAGGCCTTTGTTAAAATATTCCTCAGCAGTAGTGGTGTATTTTTGATCACCGGTATATTTGGATAAGTATAAATAATAAAGAGAATATCCTAACAGACCTGTTTCATAGGAAACATTTTTTAATACCTCTTCGTCAGAATACTTTTCCAGAGATTCTGTTATTTTATCAATGAGTTGTCTATGTTTGGTTTGGTCTTTTATCATATGGATATATTATTTTTTGCTTTCGCAATCTCCGATTCGTAAAACTTCTTTAAGAAATAATAGATAACAAGCTCATGTCTTCGCTGATTTACCATAAATAAACGGTTTAAGGTCATATGAATATAGCTCATTATCAGATGGTCTTTAGTTTCCTGTGGCAGTTCAGGATACCGGGATAATTCAGTGGCGATATTTTCACTTCTTTTGTTAAAGCATTCGTATGCTTCATGATATTCAGCTTTGTCTTTTTCAAAAATAATATCAGAAATTTCTCTTTTAAGTTCCCTGTGTCTGGTACTCAATGTTCTCGACAGCGCTACATAATTATCAGCATTGTTGAAACTGAATTCATTGGTAAAATTTTCACATAAAGTACCGATGACTTTGATTTTATCTTTTACAGAATATTTAAAATCATCCAGGAGCTTGTCTACATTAACTAGTGCAAACTTCCATCTTAATTTTTCGCCTTCATTACCATGAATAAGATTGAGAAACTCAGAAACGGCTGTGCTGTCATAGTAAAAGATATTTTCGCTCAGTTCCATGGTATGGTCACCGTATCTTTCCAGTTCTCTTATATAAGTATCTATCGTTATTCTTAAAGCTTGCTCTTCAGGGATAAATTCGTGGATAGCCTTTTGTAGGTTTTCTGATATAAGATACCATTCTTCCTTTTTCTTGTCGGGATTAAAACAGTGAAATCTGACCCGTATATGATGATCGGGATCATTATATTTTATAAAGAACCATTTGTCAATGATTTTTTTGTTTAATAGGTCAACGGCAAAGTCGGAAATTACTTCTGTAAGGATGTCCTCAACATTTTTACTTCCTGAATAGATTTTTATGTAAAACCACTCGCTTCCTGGAGGGAATGTTCTTTTAATTTTGGGGGTTGAGACATGCTGGAGGACGGATGGCAGATAAACTGTCATTTTGTTAAGAAGCGGAATTACTACTTCATTCGCGTAGCTGTTATCCCCTTCCTTGATAAAACAATTTTCTTTATTATGAATATTTTCATATACAATAACATTTTGCTGGCTTATTTCTTTCAGCAGAATAGCTTGGCCTATTTTATTGTCCAGATCTATAAGAAGTTCGTTGTCTCCGGAGGATAAAACGACATACTGGGGCAGATTATATTGTATTTTTAGATCTGCTATTGCTGCTTCTGCAGCTTGTTCATTCCTGTAATCTGTTTTTATTTTTTTCATGAACCAGCGTGCCCGGCTGATGATGATTTTTTTGTATTCGATTCTGGGCAGGAAAGGTTCATTCTGGTATATTCCCCAATCCCAAAAATAACCCAGTCTCATATTTTGACTTCCCACGTCGGCAAGAAACTTATACAGAGGCTGTGCAAGTGTCGTATTATATGTATTGGAAAGGCATGGAATAATTTCTTTATTCAGTTTTTTTGATCGTAAGACTACTTTTCCGTTTCTTACAGAAACCAGAAGGTCATCGGCATGGATCTGATGATCTTTGCTTAATTTTGAATTGGATAGAAATGGGATTTCATAATCCCTGATGGTAGAATATAATGTGATATTGGCATAGTTGTCATCCGGAATGGTGAGTACCTCAGCCATAATAACATCGGGATTTGCTTTTTGCTCAAAATCGGCTATTTTTTTCACTTGGTTTTTCAGCTGATTATTTCCGTGCGTGAAGCGTGTCAGTAATCTGGCAGCAAAAGGGGCATGGCATTGAGTTGGAAAAAATTTATAATCCCCGTTATCCAGTGCTTCTGCAGATGGGGATAGAATTCTTCCGAATATGTAAGCACTTGGAGCTTCTCCTTCACGGGAAAGTTGTGGTTTTTGGGATAAGTAGTTTTTGAAATCTTCATCAGCATAGATAACAGTATCACCTGTTTTACAATATTGTTTGAATATTTTGTCTCTCATCATTTCAAATCCACCATAAATGATTCGTGCCTCACTCCGTGAATCAGACATTACAGGAATACCGTCTAAAAGAGGAGTGTATTCAGCGTTACCGGATACAACTTTTTCATATCCAATACCATAATTAGTATCTAATACCTGTACCAACGGAAGTTCTCTATCTTCATATCTCGAGGCAAAGGCGTTTACAAAATGGCTCAATGCTAAAGAAGTTCTCTGCGAAAACAGATGCATGACCTCATAAGATATATCATTGATCTCGTTCAGGATTTTTCTATTTAAATTTCCCTTTTGCAGATTGTAAAAAAGGTCCAGCTTGTAAAAGTCCCTTGATATGATACTACTGCCTGAATTATTTTTAATATAAGTCCTGAAAAGATCAATATCATCAACAGAAGACATATTTCTGATAATATGGTTGATCTCTTTTAATTCATTGATCTCCTCAATATTTATTTCTTTTTCGTCTATAGTATTTATTAAATCTTCAATGAAATTTTCTGTAGAAACACTTGGAAGGAGCTGGCTCACCAGGATTTGAGACTGGATAATATTTTTTATAAAATTTTGTTTCTGTTCCAGGGTGATTGCAGGATTTGATATTTTGTCAGCCATTTCAACTACTGTTGCTCCCTGTTCTGCACATTGCAGAATAATCTTTACATATTCACTGAGTCTTATGGAGGTAAGATTGGATGCTATATATCGGCCATTATCAAATTGCTCAACAAAGTAAGCTTTGTTTCCTAAGGTGTAAAGGGTATTGTTTTTATAATATTTGATTTTGTTGATAAGCTCATTATTCAGGGGATCAATACTGCGGATCAGTTTGGTAAGGGTGTGAATATTGAGCTGGCATACAAGTCTGTATCTGTTATTGTCAAACTTGATATTAGTGGGCTGATCAATTATACCTGCTGAATATGTGCCTGAAAAAAGGCCGTATGGGGTAGACCTGTTAGACATTCTTGAGAAGTATTTATAGAATGTCATAAGAAAGCGCTTTGCTGCATCTTTATTGGCGAAATTATTTTCTTTCAGTTCTAAAAAAGTTTCATATAAGTCTTTGGAGGCAATGTAAACTGCTTCTTTGTAATAGGTATTCGAAAAAATATGGTTTAAAACTTGTACAAGTTCCTCATGATTTTCCAGGCTAATATTTTTAATATTCTCATTAAAGTCCAAAAAGGCATCAATAGAATGAGAAGGTATTCTCAGACAGCAGTGATCAAGTAAAAAATATTTGTTATTCTCCATTAGTATAGACGCGGTTTTAGGTAATTTAAAGAAAAGGGCTGTAAAAAATACAGCCCTGCTTGTTGTTATCCAGCTGTTGACTGTGCAGAACAAGTACTACCTCCGGAACCGCATCCTGTAGATCCTCCTCCGGTGCTAATAGTAGTTGTTGTTTGTGCAGCACCGCAAGTACTACCTCCTGTACCACATCCTGTGGATGTTCCCGGAGCTACTGCTTTACCACCGATAATTTCCATCAACTGCTTTTCATCTAATAAAGCAATGGTTTCCTTGTCTAATGACAATGGGTCTAGTTCTAATTTTTTCATAATAAAAAAGATATGATGTTTTGTTGCCTACTCTTTAAAGGTTTTTCGGCTTCCCCCTTGTCTTTATTTCATAGCTAATTCTGCCTGAGATACACAAGTACTACCTCCAGAACCGCATCCTGTAGAACCGCCGCCGGCACCACATCCGCTACCTCCTGATCCACATCCTGTAGATGTTCCCGGAGCTGCAGCCTGTCCGCCAACGATTTCTTGCAGTTGCTTTTCATCTAGTAAAGCAATGGTTTCCTTATCTAATGATAATGGGTCTAATTCTAATTTTTTCATAATAAAAAGATTTAATTTTCTGTCAGTTTTAAAGATTTTTTCAGGAATTATCTTTTTATGCTTATTGGAGATTAAAATAATCCCTGTATTTTCATTGGATTAGAAAAATAAGGGCAATTTTATACATGAAAAATTACCCTCATAAAAAATCGAAGATTAGTTTGCGCTGATCGTATCTGTAACACTGCAGGTACTGCCTCCTGATCCGCATCCTGTAGATGCCCCTGTTCCGGTGTTGTCACAAGTACTGCCTCCGGTACCACATCCTGTAGATCCTGCCGGGGCAGCTCCTTTTCCTCCAATAATTTCCATTAACTGCTTCTCATCTAATAAAGCAATAGTTTCTTTGTCCAATGACAATGGGTCTAATTCTAATTTTTTCATATTAAAAAAGTTTTTATAAGCGCCTACTCTTTAAAGGTTTTTCGGCTTCCACCTATTTGTATCTCGGTTATTGATAATTGTGATTTTAGCTTTGTACAGGACATGCAGAGGTGCCTGCTCCACATCCTGTAGAACCTCCCCCGCTACCGTTTGGGTCGCAGGTGGTAGCTCCTGCCGGACACGGAGAAAATCCGGTTTTACCACCTTTGATTTCCTGAAGCTGTTTTTCGTCCAATAAAGCAATGGTTTGCTTGTCCAATGACAACGGGTTTAATTTTAATTTTTTCATGGTATTAATATTGAGTATATAGTTTTTTTGTTTTTGGATGTCCACCCTTTAATTAACCCTGCTTTTTTCCTCCAACTGTATCTGTTTGTTATTTGTTTTTACATTCTTGTTTCCAAACGTATACGTCATATTCAGAGTGAAACGTCTGGTATCATAATAATTGTTGTAGAATTGCGTAAATTCATCGTAAAAGATCTTGCCTTTGCTTTGTGTTCCTCTGAAAATATCTTCTACCATAATGTTGACTCTCAGCTTTTTTTCCATTAATGAAAACCTAAAACCGGCAGAAAGGTTTGAAATATTTCCGATATAGGTATTGCCTTGTTTGTTAGGTAGATAGTGGTAAAAGTTTAATAAAAAAAACACCGATTTTTCTTTATTTATCGTGAAAGTATTATTGAAGGTATAGTACATTGATACGCCTTTTTGAGGTACAACTTCAGGAATGGATGATTCTGACTCAGAATAAAAGGAGACAATGTTGGTATTGTTTTCCCACCATTTGGTCACATTGGTATAAAGGCTTGCATTTAACCCTGCATCATATTGTGTAAGGTAATTTTTATAATTTACTTCTTTAATTCCTTGGGTTAAAGAAGTAATCCTTCCATACCCGTTAATCAGCTTCTGTCCATATACCGTAACGGAAAATCTGTTTTTATAAAGATAGGAGAGCTCTACATTATGATTGTAGGATGGAGAAAGAAATGGATTTCCTGTATAAAAAGAATAAGGGTTAGAATACCACCTGAAGGGATTTAAAGCAGTAAAGTTAGGACGATTGATTCTTTTTGAATAATTGATTGATAAGGTATTATTCTCATTGGCTTTGTACTCCAGATAGGCTGAAGGAAAAAGACGTCCGTATTCATTTTTATTTCTTTCGCCTGCAATTTCTGAATACCCTTCAATGGTTGAATATTCGTAGCGCAGACCTGCTTTTGCAGACCATTTTTCGCCCAGACTTTTATAAACACTAACATAGGCAGCAGCATTGTTTTCTTTATATTCGAAATAATTACTTCGGCTTGGGTCTACAGTATATTCATAATTTTTAAATGAAAAATATTTAATATTGGAACTATTCAGAAAATGAGTGAATTTCAGCCCGGTTTCGAGAGTCCCCCATTTGAAAGGGAGATAAAGATCTGCCTGACCTGATAATATCTGGTAATCCAGATTGCTTAGGTTTCTGATTTTCTGAGTACCGGGAGTATAGTCGGAAATGGTCTGGAAATTTACCTCCGCATCTGGACTGTTTGAAAAATAATTTCCGGCAATACTCAATTTTTTCCCTAGAGAATCAATTTTATAATCATAGTATGCATTTAATGAATGGGTAACTATTGGTTTTCTATGTTCAGAGGAGGTAGTTAATAGAGAATCCTGAATACTATTTGTCTGGTAGATTGATCTATTGAATATATCCATATCAGAATGAGATTTGGAAATATCGTAGATGACTCCGATATTGGAATTTGGATTCAGTTTGTAATCAAAACTGAAATTGGCTCCTGCTCCTTTGAATTTATCTTTTCGTTGATCTGCACTTAAAATGGAATTGGTTCCGATAATATCGATAAGTTCAACGGCTTTTGATGGTCTGTCAAACTGTCTCAATCGCAAAGAACTTGTAATTTTGTTGGAATTGTAGTTTAAAGTAAGGTTATTGGCATTTCCTACATAGGTAGTCTGTATATATGAGGAACTTAGGATACCATTCCATCCTAATTTTGTGTTTTTCTTCAAGATAATATTGAGGATTCCACTATTTCCCTGTGCTTCATATTTTGCCGGTGGAGTAGTTATAATTTCAACCCTGGAAACATCATCAGAACGGAGTGAGCGCAGATAATTAATCAAATCTGTACCACTAAGATTCAGAAGTTTGTCATTGACCATTACTGCAACGCCGCTTTTCCCAACAATGGAGACCGAATTATCGCTAACAGAAAGCATTGGAGTCCCAGATAAAACCTGTGCCAGATCTGCACCGCTGGAAAATATAGAGTTTTCAACGTTGAATACGGTCCTGTCTATTTTTTTCTCAATCAGCTTCTTTTTCTTTTCAATAATAACCTCTTTAATCTGTTGTATATCTACGAGCTTTATTTCATTTAAACGGAGATTATTTTCAAGTTTTATCTTTTTGGTGTATAAGATACCTTTAAACCTTTTTACCTGTAATATATATGAATCTTTGGGAGCATCGATAGTGAACATACCATTAGCATTGGTAATTTCACTTCTTATTTTGACAGAGTCATTTTTCAGAAGAATTACTTCAGCAAACTCTACAGGAGAATTTTCATTGTTTAAAATTCTTCCTGTAATTTGGACGTTTTGTGATAAGAATATTTGGCTGCATAAGATCAATAAAACCAATATTATATTTCTCATTGATTAGAATTATATAACGTAAATATAGAAATAAATTAAAAATATTCATCTAATGCGGAATAATATTTTTAATTTAGAATTAATATAAATAGTGAATTTATCGAACTTAATAATTTATTTTAAAGAATTTAATAAAGATCTTTCTTTACCTGATGATCATTTAATTTTTTAAATTTAGTATATGGTTTATTGTATTTATAATCAACGTTTTGCTGTATTTCTATTTTATAAATCGCTATAGTAAATAACCTGAACGATTTAAGATAATTTTATAATAATAAATCATTATAGAGTATTTTTTCAAATTACATTTTTTATAATATTGAACTTCAGACACTCTGCTTTTGTATTATTTAACCCGAACTGGGGTTATATTAGACACTCATCACATTAAACAACAATAATCTGAAACAGGTCTATTTTTTATTTCTTCAAATTTCTCCTTTAACAATCTCCTTGTCTAAGCTAAAAGAATATCATTCAAATAGTTTCTGATTAGATACAAGAAACAGTATTGAGTTGGTTTCGAAAAAACAAAGGAAAAGAAAGAAAAATTTTAGCGAACAAAAAAGATTTTTGAAATTCGCCCTGTAAGAAGCGTGTATTGGTGTTCTTTTCAAAATTCGTGGAGATTCAGTTGATTTTTGGAATAAAAAAATCCCTGAACCTTGTGTTGATCAGGGATTGATTGGTGTAGTTTAGTAGCCTATAGGAGAATCGAACTCCTGTTGCAAGGATGAAAACCTTGAGTCCTAACCACTAGACGAATAGGCCAAATTTTGAGGTTGCAAAAGTAATCATTAACTTTTTAACTTCAAAATTATTTTTTTCTTATTTGAAGACTTTCTGAATCACGGTATTCTTAATCCCTTTAGCTTCAATGTCTTTCTGTAACTTTACTGCATCTTCCAAAGTGTAAACTTTTCCGTAAGTATAATAGAATACGCCGCTTTCTTTATTACGTTCCACATCTTTCAGGGCTTGTAGAATCGGGGAATTTCCGTTCAGTTTATCGCCTACATAGACTTCAATCGTGTAATAACCCAAGTTCAGCTTCTGGTTCGGCATAAAGCCTACCGCATAGGCATTCCTGAAGCCGGCATCCTTAGCCGTTCTAATGTTGATATCCCGCACCGAAGCCATATTGGTTACTCCATAATAATATTTGTACTGGCCGTTTTCTTTAATCGGTAAAATGTAATTCAGTCCTTTCAGGGCAGGATCCCCGTCATTGAATTTCTGCGGTGAGCTTAGCAGGAGAATTCTGAAATCATTTTTCAGAGCTACTTCAACAGGTTTTTCAGGTTCCGGTTTTTTTACATTGGCTGTTATTCCGGATTTTCGGTCGATGGCTTTTTTGTAATCGATAATCGCCTGGTAAATGCTCTGTGATATTTCTTCCTGGCCTTTTTCGGAAGCCAGGTAATGGCTTTCTTCGGGGTGGTTGATGAATCCGGTTTCAATAAGAACGGAAGGCATCGCATTCATCCGGAGTACGTGCAGGTTTTTCTGGAAAACCCCTCTGGAAAACCTTTTGTCCTTGTTTACGAAATTATCCTCTACCAGTCCGCCCAGCAGAAGACTTGATTCCAGGTATTTACTCTGCTGCAGTTTCAGGGCGATTAAAGATTCCGGAGAACTCGCGTCGTATGATCCGAAGGTCTGCTTATCTTTTTCATCAAGAAAGATTACGTCGTTTTCCCTTTTTGCCACTTCCAGGTTGGTGTCGTTCTGGTCGGGTCCCTGTACATAGGTTTCCGTTCCGTAGGCAGTAGGCCTCTTTGCAGAATTACAGTGGATCGAAACAAAAAGATCTGCTTTGCTGCGGTTGGCAAGGTTCGTTCTGTCTGAGAGCGAAGGGTATTCGTCGATCTTCCGGGTATAGATTACTTTAAAATCTTTGTTTTTTTCAAGCATAGCCCCGACTTTCAGAGTGATGTTCAGCGTAATGTCTTTCTCGGCAATTCTTCCGATATCCGTATATGTTCTGTTTGCTCCGTGATCACTTCCTCCGTGTCCCGCGTCCAGAACAACGATGAATTTCTTTTGCGAAAAAATAAAGTTGGTAAGCAGTAAGAAGAGAAATGATAAAATTATTTTAAAATTTACTTTGTGCATCTTTCAGTTTTAAAAATTATATTAATTTTGAGCCTTAGTATTATACTTATAAATATAACGAAAAAATTGGTCAAAACCGTCTCCAAAAATATATTACAAATTTTAATTATCCTAATTTTTAACAATTTTTTAGCACAGAAGACGCCGGAAAAATTGCCTGAAAATGCGGTTAATGATACCATTTCCAGAAAGGACACCGTCGTGGTGAAAAAGGAATCCCTCGAAGATGTTCTCCGTACCAAAGCGGATGTTCAGCGCAGGGATTTCCAGAAGAAAATGATTTACCTGAACAAAAATGCGCAGGTGAAGTATCAGGACATGCAGATCGATGCCGATTACATCTCCATCGATGAGCAGAAAAATATCATGTACGCCCGCGGGAAACAGGATTCTCTGGGGAAGATTATAGAACCTGTGATCACCACCCAGGCCGGAAAAATATATGAAACCACTGAGTTCCAGTATAACACAAAAACCAGGCAGGCGATTGCCTTTAATGCAAGGACAGAAGAAAACGAAGGGGTTATTGTTGCCGATAAAACCAAAAAATATAACGATTCGGTCTTTGCGATGAAGCGTGCAATCTATACGACCGACGATTATTTTATCAAGAAAAAAGATACGGCGGCAGATTATTATCTGCGCGCATCCAATATCAAACTGGTAAAGACGAGAAACAAATCGTCCATCATTTCCGGACCTATCCAGATGTATATCGAAGAAGTTCCGACCCCGCTGATCATGCCTTTTGCCATTCTTCCGTTTTCGGATAAAAGATCGGCCGGTATCCTGATCCCCAGTTTCGGGGAACGGCAGGACGTCGGGTTCTTCTTGAACGGATTGGGTTATTACCAGCCGATCGGAGAGCATTTTGACCTTAAAATTCTTGCCGATATTTATACCAAAGGGAGCTATAACCTCCGGCCGGAGATGAACTATATCAAAAAGTACCGGTATTCAGGAAATTTCTCCGCCGATATCGGAACTATGGTGCGTGGAATCAAAGGGCTTGATAACTATGGAAAAACAGGAACTTACCGGATCGCGTGGCGGCATACGCAGGATACAAAAGCGAATCCTTTCCTTACTTTCTCCGCTTCGGTGGATGTCGTAAGTACGAAATTCTACAACAATACGCTGAACAACAATTACATTCTTAATCAGAATGTTCTCAATACCCAGCAGAACTCTACGGTAACGCTTACCAAAAGATTCCTGAAGCTGCCGGTGACGATTACGGGAACGGCTTCTTACTCACAGAACTTTGCGACTGGCTTTTCGGATCTCCGTTTGCCGCAGATGAATATCGCCATCAACCAGTTTTATCTGTTCGGCTCGAAAACAGGCGTAAGATCAGGACTACTGGAAAACCTTACGGTAAACACCGGGATCAATTTAACGAACTTTGTACAGACCCAGGAAGGCGAGCTTTTCAAAAAAGCGATGTGGGATAAACTTCAGACCGGTCTTAAAAACAATATTGCTTTAGGAACGAATACAACGGTGGCCAAATATTTCACGTTCAGTTTAGGTGCCAATATCGATAATGCGCTTACCACGAAAACGGTTGATAAATTTTACGATCCGATCCAGAATAAAGTGGTTACTGAAATAAACAAAGGCGTTTCCGGATATTCCACATTTTCCACTACGGCAAGCATTCAGACTACTTTATACGGAACGAAAAACTTTAAAAAGGGATCGGCTATTGAAGCCATCAGGCATATGATGACTCCAAGTATCGGGTTTACCTATTCTCCGGATTTCGGAGGTTCGGGATTCGGATACTTCAGAAATTATTATGATGCCAACGGAGCTTTAACGCCTTATTCCATTTTTGAAGGGGGAATTATCGGTTCGCCGACAAGCGGTCTGGTGGGTGCTCTGGGCTTCAATATCGGAAACAACGTTGAAATGAAGGTGAGATCAAAAAAAGATTCCACGGGAGTAAAAAAAATAAAACTGTTTGAGGCCTTAAACCTTTCAGGTAATTACAATTTTGCGGCAAAAGATCATCCTTTTTCCATTATTACCATCAACGGGCAGTCTTCTTTCTTTAATAATAAACTGAGTGTAAATACAAGCCTGTCACTGGATCCGTACCGTATTATTTATATTCCGGGACAGGAAGCGGGAATCAGAACAGAAAATTTCGGACACTTTAGTGTACAGGGATTCAATGTTCAGATGTCTTATCCTTTAAGCAGCGAAATTTTCGGCGAGAAAACGGATTACAGCAAGAAATACAGCAAAAAAGGAGAAGTAAGGAATGAAAATTATTATTTCGACGACGATAACTATGCCCATTTCGACCAGGCCTGGACGCTGAATGTAAATGCTAATTACGCTTACACCAAAACCTCAGCTTCCAGGACACCGACCAAGCTGGCCTCCGTAGGCCTGGATGGAAGCATTAAGCTTACACCTTACTGGAACATCAACGGAAGTACGCATTACGATATGGTGACGCAGAAGCTTGCCTATACGAGAATTGGTTTTGCCAGAGACCAAAGGAGTTTCACCATCAATTTCAACTGGGTACCTTTCGGGCAGTATAAAGTATATGACTTCTTTATCGGAATCAAAGCGAACATCCTGAGCGATGCGCTGAAGTATAAAGACCGAAGCTTTACGCAGCCGAATTCACCATTCTAGCATCAGATTTGATATTTGATTATGGAAATAGAATATAAATTTTATATTTGCACCCAAAATAAATTCTAATGAAAAAAATAATCAACACGGAAAATGCGCCTGCAGCAATCGGACCTTATTCACAGGCTAATCTGGCCAACGGTGTTTTGTATATCTCAGGACAGATTCCTGTAGATCCGGCAACAGGTAAGCTGGTGGAGGGTATCGAAAAAGAAACGCACCAGGTGATGAAAAACCTTGAAGCGATTCTTACGGAAGCTGGAATGACGTTTAAAAATGTGGTAAAAGCAACCATCTTCCTTAAAAGTATGGATGATTTTGCGGTAATGAACGATATCTATGCTTCGTACCTGGATGCGGAAAGCTATCCTGCGCGAGAAACCGTACAGGTTTCCTGCCTGCCGAAAAATGTTGATATTGAAATTTCTATGATCGCACATCAGGATTAATGAATTTTATAAGAAATACAATTGCGGTTATCGTAGGTCTTGGCATTGCAGGACTCATCATCACCCTTGGCATAAGGGCGTTTCCGCAATGGGTAACTTTCGAAGCTTTTGCTCCCTTTGAGCATTGGCAAAAATTTCTTCAGAGCATGCAGAAAGACGGTGCTTTTTTCGGCTTCCTGCTGTTTATTTCAGGATTGGGAACAACGGTAGGAGGTGTGGCAACTGCTATTATCGTAAAGTATGCTAAAGTAGCCTATGCCATCCTTATCGGCTTCATCATGCTTTTCATAGCAATGCTTGACGTTATTGTTTTTCCATATCATCCCACTTTCTATAAAGTATCTATTTTTCTCACCTTTTTTCCCTTTTCGTGGATCGGAGGAAAAATTGTAGAGGTGATATACGAAAGAAAAAAGAAAAGAAGAATTGCCGAAAAAATGAACAGGTCATAATAAACAAAAAACTAAAAGCCGCTGCAAATCAGAATTTGCAGCGGCTTTTAGTTGATATGAAGTGAAGTTTAGTTCTCTTTTGATCTAGGGCATCTTAAAGCCTCTCTGGTAGCCTCTTCCGTAATCATCCATATATTTTACCTGTACAGTTCCGGAAAACTTGCCTAATATATTCTCCACATCTTTTTGTGAATTTACGGGCTTCCCGTTAATCTCGGTAATAATATAGCCATCTACGATTCCTGCTTTGGCCATTTCGCCGCCCTCTACTACATTTTTAGCTACGATTCCACTGTTTACTCCGTAATATGCCTTCGTTTTATCGTCAATGCCCTGGAAATCGGCTCCAATTTTTTCGGTTACACTCAGATCCGCTTTGGTTCTGGTAGAAGTGCCACCTTTCTGGTCTCTCAGAGTAACAGTTGTTGTTGACGGTTTACCGTTTCTCTGGTAGGTTACCGTAACCTTATCTCCGGGACGCTTACTTCCTATAGCAATCGAAAGATCGGCAAAATCTGTGATTGGAGTGGTATCGATCTGTGTGATGATGTCACCTGTTTTTAGCCCGGCATCTTCGGCACCGCTGCTTTCTCCGAATCCGGTTACCAGAACGCCTGAACCGGCTTTATAATTTGTATTCTTTTCTTTATTGTAGGCCGCTACGAGCTGATCATTGGATAAATCCAGGGAGGTTACTCCCAAGAACCCTCGCTGTACAATTCCGAATTTCTTAATATCTTCAACGATTTTTCTGGCCAGGTTGGCAGGAACGGCAAATCCATATCCCTGGTAATATCCTGTCGTGGATTGGATAGCAGAGTTAATACCGATCAGGTCTCCATTTGTATTTACCAAAGCACCTCCTGAATTCCCCGGATTAATGGCTGCATCCGTCTGAATAAAGCTCTCAATCGGATTGGCCGCTTTGCCTTGTGAACCCAAAATTCCGATTCCTCTTCCTTTTGCTGAAACAATTCCTGCGGTTACGGTAGAATTTAGTCCCAGCGGATTTCCAACCGCTAACACCCATTGTCCGACTTCAATATTATCGGAATTGGCAAAATTCAGATAAGGCAATCCTTTTTCTTCAATTTTCAGCAGGGAGATATCGGTATTCGGATCGGTTCCCACCAGCGTTGCGATATAAGATTTTTTATTGCTGAGGACAACTTCCAGTTTGTTGGCTCCCGCAACGACGTGATTATTGGAGATGATATATCCGTCTGGTGAAATTATAACTCCTGATCCCATTCCGGAAGGCATATTATCCGGTGCCTGCTGTTGCTGTTGCCGTTGTCTTTGCTGTCCTCTTCCGCCAAACGGATCCCCGAAAAAGAAATCGAAAAGATCCTGTTCCGATGCTCTGCTGTTTGATCTGGACTGGTAATTTTTGATGGTAACTACAGCCGGAACGGTTGTTTTGGCTGCTTTTACAAAATCGTCACCTACTGCAGAAGAGTTCATTCCTGCAAAAGATACATTGGAAGATTTTGTAAAATAAGACTGGTCTGCGCTGTTGGAATCATGATTCAGGTATTGCAGCCCCCCAACAGTGGTAGCTCCTGAAATAACACCTACTACGGCAAATGGCAATAGTTTTTTTAAAGTACTCTTCATTGTATATCTTTCTTTATTTGATTAATTAATTTACATTTTACTCTAAAACAAATTTAATGCTAAATAGGTATGCAATTGTTATATAATGTTTCAGTTTTAACTAAAATTTAACGGGAATAGCAATACTTTATGGATTATGTCGTAATTGTTAAAGCTGAGATTAACGAATATTAAAAATTACTTAAAGACAAAATGTCATAGTTAAGATACAATTGTCATACTAAAGGTTAAATCAGTTTACTTAAAACAGCTTAGTAAATCTAAGAATATATGCATTGCCTGTAAAAATGGAAAATCTGAAAAATTGTTTATCTTTGCAGTATTAATTTTTCTCACTTAAAACGTTTATAGCATGCAACTGTACAACACCTTAAGCGCAGAAGAAAGAGCTCGACTTATCGATGAGGCCGGAAAAGAGCGCCTTACCCTGTCTTTCTATGCGTATGCCAACATTGAAGATCCCAAAAAATTCCGCGACGATTTATTTATAGCCTGGAATGCCCTTGATGCATTAGGCCGTATTTATGTAGCACATGAGGGTATTAATGCCCAGATGAGCGTGCCGGCCGAGAATTTTGAAGCTTTTCGGGATACGCTGGAAGTCTATGATTTCATGAAAGGCATCCGCCTGAATGTTGCCGTAGAGCAGGATAACCATTCTTTTTTAAAGCTGACCATCAAAGTAAGGCATAAAATTGTAGCTGACGGCCTTAGCGACGAGACCTTTGATGTGACCAATAAAGGCGTGCATTTAAGAGCAAAAGAATTTAATCAGCTGTTAGAAGATCCGAATACGATTGTTGTGGATTTCAGGAATCATTATGAAAGTGAGGTCGGTCATTTTGAAGGAGCTATTACGCCTGATGTAGAAAACTTCAGGGAAAGTCTTCCGATCATCAACGAGCGGCTGCAGGATCATAAAGAAGATAAGAACCTGCTGATGTACTGTACCGGAGGTATTCGTTGTGAAAAAGCAAGTGCCTATTTCAAGCATCAGGGTTTTAAAAATGTCTTTCAGCTTGAAGGCGGAATTATTGAATATACCCGACAGATCAAGGAAGAAGGAATTGAAAGTAAATTCATCGGGAAAAACTTCGTTTTTGACCACCGCCTGGGAGAAAGAATTACAGACGATATTATCGCCCAGTGCCACCAGTGCGGGAAGCCATGTGACAATCATACGAACTGTGCCAATGATGCCTGTCATTTACTATTCATCCAGTGTGATGAATGTAAAGCAGCGATGGAAAACTGCTGTTCCACGGAATGTCTGGAAACCATTCATCTGCCGTGGGAAGAACAGGTGAAATTAAGAAAGGGCCTGCAGGTCGGAAACAAAGTTTTTAGAAAAGGAAAATCCGAAGCCCTGAAATTTAAGAAGTCCGGTGACCTTCCGGATAAGCCATTGGCCAAAGCGGAAATAAAAGATATCCGTCAGAAAATAAAGATTAAGAAAACTCTGATCGGAAAAGCGGAACATTATTTTACAAAGTCGAAAATTGCTCAGTTCCTGATTGAAAATAATGAACTTTCCGTAGGAGACAAAGTGCTGATTTCCGGTCCTACTACCGGACAGCAGGAAATTACCATTACGGCAATCCATGCCAACGGAGGACCGGTAGAAACTGCCATAAAAGGGGATCAAATTACTTTTGAGCTTCCTTTCAGGGTGCGTTTGTCTGACAAATTATATAAAATTTTATCTGCTGAAAATGCTTAACCTATGTTGAAAGCTCAACTCAGAAAAAAATATATGCAAAAAAGAAAGGCCTTATCGGATGATGAGGCTTTCTTCTTATCTAAAAAGATTTTTGAAAATTTTACTGAATACTTTAAACCGCTTCCGGGACAGAAAGTTCATCTGTTCATTCCGATTCAAAAATTCAGGGAGATCGATACGAAAATGTTTATTGATTATTTCCTAAGCCGTAGTATTAGGGTTTTTGTGCCTAAAATCGTAAGCACGCAGCTGGTCTCCATTGAAGTTTTTAACGATACAGTTTATGAGGTGAATGCCTGGGGGATTTCAGAGCCGGTTTCTAATAACGATACCGGAATTTCAGATTTTGATTTTGTCATTACGCCTTTGTTGTACTGTGACTCCAAAGGGAACAGGGTAGGCTATGGTAAAGGTTTTTATGACGGTTTTTTTGAAAGTGTTTCCGGGAGTACAAAAAAAATCGGAGTTAATTATTTTAACCCCGATGAAGATATCGATGACACCCGCGAAAATGATATTCCGCTGGACTATTTGGTTATCCCTGCTGAAGTACTGTCCTTTTCAGGTTTGTCCGAATAAAACTTTACAAAATAGAACTTAAATTCTTTATTTTTCTGATCAGGTTTTGAAACGAGAGTGTATTGCGCATTTCGTTCAAAATTCCCGATTTTCTTATTTTTCTCGCCGGTGTATTCTACATTAAATTTAGCAAAATGCAGGGTGTCTTTTTCTTTGATTTTCTGAAATACATTGATGTTGCTCACTTTTACTTTCTTTACATTCAGGCTTTCCAGTTCCTTAAACAGATCTTTGAAAGTAGTAGAATCCGATTTTTGGAAGTATTTTTCAATTTTAGAATAGATTGCCGTATCAATCTCGGTATTTTTCTGTCCTGAAAGATACAGGGTCGAAAGATCCAGCACATCCTGTACTTTCTGCATGGTAATCGCATTGATGGCCTGGGCACTGTCCATTTTTACCGTAATGTTATTGGTGTTCCTTAACTTTTCAAGATCGCTTTGTCCTGGATTATCATCTTTTTTAATGCAGGAAATCATGATTATTCCTATAAGTATCGCAGAAAATAAAATATTACTTATTGTTTTCATTGGTCGAGATTTTAAATTTGATCGATACAATCTTTCCTTTTGTATCTTTTTTCATTTCTATAACATTCAGGTTTTTAAGAGAAGTGGTAGGAGTCGTTACCAGGGTAATGTAATCTTCCTTATCCAGGGTTTCAAGACCATAGATATCATTATCGTAAACCTGGGTAATGACGGCATTGTTGCTAATGCGGTCTTCCAGCTGCTTTCTTTTCTGTCTGATAAGCTTAAGCTGTTCCTCGGGATTGCCTCCGTTTATATCTTTGGTGGAGAAATAGTAGAGGGCCATTTTATAATCATCCGGTTTCAGCTCTATAATTTCTTCTTCCGGAGCATTTTCAAGGTTTCTGCTTACTTCCTGATATTCATAGAAGGGAGAGCTGATCTGCATTTTAAGGATTTTGTCTTTCGTGGCATACCGGAAACATTCTCCAGGCTTTATCCTGTACAGGATCGGGGATTCATTATCTTTAATCACTTTGATCTCTATTTCCCGCTGGATGCTCATATTTCTGTCGGCATCCGTAAAGCAATAGACGTAGGTTTTCTGAAAAATGACGTCCTTAAAGCCGAGAAGTCCTGTAGCGATGATCAGAAAGGCCGTTACCAATACCCAGACATTCTTTCTCAAGAAGTTCTTCTTAGGTTTTTCAGGTTCGGAAATAGCTGTTTGAGAAATCTTCTCTTTTGGGTTAAGGGTTTGATTTTCAGTATCTGATTTTTGTAAATCGGTAATGTCTGTGCTTCTGATTTCCGTTTTTAGTGAAGGGATATCGTTTTTTGTAAGGTCAATAGATGCGGAAACAGTTTTCTCAAGTTCTTTAAGTTCAGCATCTTCAGGTTCTTCATTATCCTGTAGTAATTCACCGGCAAAAAGATGCTGTTTTTTAAATTCGTACCATGACTCGTAACCCGCATACATACTCAGTAAATTGAGCATATCAATTCTTGGTAGCTTGGTAACGGGTGAATTTTTAAAATAGGTATAAAAAGATTTTTCGCTGATGTTTCCTTTCGCCTTTTTTCTAAGGTCTTCCTGAAAATATATGATATCGATTCCCTTCCACTTCGAAATATCGTCATAGGAAGGGGTATGTTCTTTCAGATATTGAGCCTGGACCTCCTTTTTCAGCTGCTCAAAATGTAATAGATCTAGATCCGTCAATTTATTTTTAAATAATTAAATTATTGATTATCAGTTATGTTTAATTGTAAAACGATTTTACAAATGTATTACAATTATTTTTCATAAACAAATTTTCTATCCGCTATACCTTTGTCTTGTTCAAATAACAGAACAGAGAAAAGATTTTATAAAACAATATTAACAAAATTAAATTTAATTTATTATGAAAAAGTCATTATTCGTAGCTGCTATCGCTGCAATCTCTCTAGTAGCTTGTAAAAAAGGTGAAACTACTTCTACAGAAGCTTCTAAAGATTCAGTAGCTGCTACTGCTGATTCAGCTACTGCTGCTATCGATTCTACTGCTAACGCTACTGTAGATTCAGTAAAAGCTAACGCTTCTGCTGCTAAAGATTCAGTAAAAGCTGACGCTAAAGTTGCTAAAGAAGAAATCAAAGCTGAAGAGAAAAAAGCTGACGCTGCTAAAAAATAATTTTAGTGTAGCTAAAAATAAAAGAACCGTTCACTCAGTGAGCGGTTTTTTTATGCATTGATCTCAGATTGATTATCTTTTCCCTATTATCTTTTTTTTCTGTTTTAATGTTTCATAGCAGGTAATGGCTACGGCATTGCTCAGGTTTAACGAATCGATACTTCCGGCCATCGGGATCAGTGTATTTTTTCCTTTCCCGATCCAGAAATCGCTGAGTCCGGAATGTTCCGTACCAAACAGGATGGCTGATCTTTGTTTGAAATCCCGCAGATAAAGATCTTCCGCAGTTTCATCCATAATCGTCGTATAGATGTTGAACCGGTTGTACTGAAGAAATTCCAGGGTCTCGCTGTTTTCCGCCTGGAAAACCTCCATTCCGAAAAGGCAGCCGACACTTGACCGTATTACATTAGGATTGTAAAAATCAGTCTTTCCATCAGCCACAATCAAAGCATCGATGCCAAACGCTTCACAACTTCTCAGGATAGCCCCAAGATTTCCCGGTTTTTCAACGCCTTCCACAATAATCACGGTAGAATCTACTTTCGGTTTGAAGGATGACAAATCGGATTCCCTTGTTTTATAGATTCCGATGATCCCTTCCGAGCCTCCTCGGTAAGCAATTTTTTCGTATACCTTATCGCTTATCAAATGGATTTTCCCTTCCGGAAGTTTTTGCTGGAAAATATTTTCACAGATGAAAAATTCCACAGGCTCGAAGCCATATCGCTGTGCCCTTTCATTTTCCTGCTGTCCTTCTACCACGAAAACACCGGATTTTTTCCGGAACCGGTTATCGGTAAGAAGTTTGGTAATGTATTTTACTTTTTCGTTCTGAAAACTTTCTATGACCATTGCGCAAAATTAGTTAAAATTTACAGTTAAATAAAAAACCTCAGCTGTGATCTGAGGTTGGTATTTTAATCTTCCGAAGTTTCCAAGGAAATCTGCGAATTTTCTACCAGGCTCGGTGGCAGATCCTTTTTATTTTTAATTCCCAGGGATTTTAGTTTCTGGGTCTGAATAATCAGATTATCGTTTCCTGTAGAAAGCTGTTTGTAGGCATCATTGTAAACATTTTTGGCCTGATCGAGATTTTTACCTACTTTTTCCAGGTTTTCAACGAAGCCTACGAATTTATCATAGAGTTTGGCGCCTCTTTCCGCAATTTCCATGGAATTCCTGTTCTGGTATTCTCTTTTCCAGAGATCGGCAATCAGTTTAAGAGAAGTGATGAGATTGCTCGGATTCAGCAGCAAGATCCTCCTTTCGTAGGCAAAGTTCCAGAGATTCTGGTCTGCCTGCATGGCTGCAATATAAGCCGGCTCACTTGGGATGAACATCATAACGAAATCCAGGGATTTCCCATAATCATCGTAAGCTTTCTGGCTGAGCTGGGTAATGTGGTTTTTAATGGAAGATAAATGCTGGTTGAGTCGCATCAGGTAAATATCCTGGTCCGTTTCGTCTACCAGATCCGTAAAAGCAGTAAGTGAAACCTTGGAATCGATGATGACATTTCTTTCATCCGGATATTTTATCACAGCATCGGGGCGCATTTTTTTGCCTGAAAATTCCGAGAAAAGAGCTTTGTTGTCTTCATCCCGGAGTTCGTGTTCCAGGAAGTACTCTCTTCCTTTAACGAGCCCGGATTTTTCCAGAATGCTTTCCAGGATCATTTCGCCCCAGTTTCCCTGGGTTTTGCTTTCGCCTTTCAGGGCGCGGGTCAGCTTTTTGGCATCTTCGGAAATCTGCTGGTTGAGTTCGGCGAGTTCCTTTACTTTTTCTGCCAGGGAAAAGCGTTCCTTGTTTTCTTTTTCGTAGGCTTCGTTGACGCGGTTTTTCAATTCCACGATTCGCTCCTGGAACGGTTCGAGGATATTTTTTAAATTATTTTGATTTAGTGTTGTGAATTTTTCCGTCTTTTCTTCCAGGATTTTATTGGCCAGGTTCTCAAACTGCAGTTTGGAATCCTCCTGAATTTTAGCAATTTCCTCTTTTTGGGTTTGCAAAGATTTCTGTAAGTTTTCATTAACCGCTGAAAGCTCGGCATTTTTGGCAAATAGTGACTGCTTTTCCGTTAAAAGGTTTTCCGTCTGTATATTCTGCCTGGCAATAAGTTCTTTTTGTTCTGAAAATTGTTTTTGAAGAGAAGCGTGTTCTGCTGAAATCCTGGCAAATTCGTTCTTCAGATCATTAAACAGGTCAGCCTGCTGAAGTGTATGCTCCTTTTCTTTTTCAATATCGCGGATCAGCTCCCGGATTTTAAGACCGGCATTTTCAAGATCCGAATTGTTTTTAATATATAAATTGTTTAGCTCGTCGTAAGAATTTCTTGATATGGTTGATGATTTTAAGGCAAAATAGATAATCACTGCTCCAATCATTCCTCCGGCAATACATCCGATTATTAAATAGGTTATCATTTCTCAAAATTACAAAAAGGTAAGTTTATTTGTTTTACGGGAACCCGTAATTTTTATGTTGGGGGAACATTTTTATTTTGAGCCTTTTAAAATTCAGTTCTCAGCATGAAAGTTTTAAAACAGATGCTTGTAAAATCAATTTGTTTTCCGTTACTTCATGTGTTCAAATTGTAACATTTAATCTATGAAATTCTTAAGCATGGCTGCGATTCTCTTTTCAGCAGCGTTATCAGGACAGGATTTTGCCAATTACGCAAAATATGAAAAGCAGAATCAGGAAGTTATAGCCGGTAAGATTGCACCCAACTCCGTTTTTATGGGCGATTCCATTACGGAGGGCTGGTTTTCAAAAGATCCTTCTTTTTTCAAAAAGAACAACTTTGTCGGCAGGGGAATCAGCGGGCAGGTGACTTCGCAGATGCTTTTAAGATTCCGGGAGGATGTTATTAAACTGAACCCTAAACGGGTGATCATCCTTGGAGGAACCAATGACATTGCGGAAAACCAGGGGCCGATTTCTTTAGACAAGGTTTTTGGGAATATTGTTTCTATGGCTGAACTTGCGAAGGCCAATAATATTAAAGTTGTTCTATGTTCTGTTCTTCCGGCTTATGATTTCGGCTGGAGAAAAGACATGCATCCTGCAGATAAAGTAATTGCCCTCAACAAAATGATTGAAGCATACGCGAAAAAACATAACATCCCTTATGTGGATTACCATTCCCAAATGAAGGATTCACGAAACGGGCTTGATAAAATTTATACTGAAGATGAAATCCACCCCACTGAAAAAGGCTATGAAAAAATGGAAGGAATCCTGATGAAAAAGCTTGGCAAGATATAAGGAGAACATCTTTTAATTAAATGTTTTTTGTTGAAGCCAGAATTTCTATATTTTTACTGACATCAATGCTCTCGCATTTCTTTAATTCTTTTAATAATGCGGGAGTAAGGATGTTCGGGTTTATAATCTGTGAAGCGACTTTAGCGGCAGCATAGTCTACAATTCCTATTACGGATTCTTTCAGAAGGTTGGGCGTGTTGGATGTCATCACGGCAGTTGCCCATGAGGTTTCCCGTGCTTTGGAAATAGCGAAATCAAGTACGGTATTATCTTTTCCATTGGAGATTTTGTCGATCAGTTCTACCGGATAGCAGATCTTATTCAGGGAATCCTGGACTTTTTGGTTGATGGAAGCAATGACGTTATTGATGTTCTCAAAGTCTTTTCTGAGAGGAGCAATTTTGCGGTAGGGCATGATGGAGGCGGCAGAAATTCCCAAGTCCAGATTGATGTGGGCATTCATCCCCAGAAAAATATGCTGAAGAATCAACAGGTTTTTATTTTTGGCTGCTTCAAAAGCAATGTACCAGGAATTGGTGCATCTCTTTCCTTTTGAATAAGAGTCCCATGCCTCAAGGTAGCGGGTGGCAAAAGCAATATCCAGCAAAGTCATCCTCGGGTTATCTTCAAACTTTTTCTGCTGGATTCCTTTCAGTACCTGTGCCGTCATAATCCGGTACGTGCACGCAAAATACCCGATTGGGTTTTGGTTTTCTTTAGCCCAGGCAATGATTTCGTCTAATTTTTTAAGAACTTCTTCGATGGTTTTCATGATGGTTTTGTTTGGATAAATATAAGAAAAAAGCTTGTGTGAATATTTAGATGAATTAAAGATAAAAAAAGTGAGCCTCGAGACTCACTTCATTTTTTTTGATTAAGGTTGTGTTGCAGTGGGAACCCCAATTTCCGGTGACGGGCAGATTCCCGTATTCATCATGCATGTTCCTCCCATGCAGGTGTAATTTATCATTGACGAAGTTCCGTCAGGGCACATGATTAAAGCTTCTCCATAATGGGCGCATTCTCTGTTGGAATAGCATTCCAAGGCAGGATGCAGTGTTCCTCCAAAGATATTCTTAAGATCTTCTCTCGAAAGTTTAATGGTGTTCAGATTTTTCATAGGAATACATTTTTATGATTTGGTATTTTGTTTTTAACGGTCTTATAATGTGTTTTTAAACATCCATCTAAGATAATAAAATAATCATAAAATGTTTTTCTGAATGAAATGCGTTTTAACTTCAAATACAGAATCTTCTTTTTTGCATCCGGTTAAGGCTAATAGCAGTGCTAAAATAGAAATGCTTTTCATTCAGATTTATTTTAAAGACGGTGATGCTGAAAACAAAGTTATTTGCCACTGGTACTGTTTACGCCTGAAGTTCCCGGACTTCCCGGTTTTCCCGGCGTGCCGTCTTTGCCTCTTACGGTTACACACGATATCATCAGGCTGCAGACGATAAGTAAACACCCTATTTTCTTCATGATTTATTCTTTGATTCTTAAAAATTCTTTTGCTAACTCAATCATCTTCGGATCACCGGTATATTTTCCGTGTTCGTCGGAAAGTTTTACAGTAGGGATTAATTCCTTATTCGGAGCCTGAACACCAATTAATTTCATCACGATATTCATAGGCTTTAAGCCGACGTCATTGGTGAGGTTTGTTCCGATACCGAAAGATATCCCGATTTTTCCCCTGCAATAATTGGTAATTTCTTCCACTTTTTCAAGATTCAGCCCATCGGAAAAAATGATGTATTTAAATAAAGGATTGATGCCGTGTTTCTGATAATGGGCAATGGTTTTATCAGCAAATTCAAGAGGGTCACCGCTGTCGTGACGGACACCGTCGAAGAGTTTGGCAAATTTTTTATCGAACTGCTGGAAGAAAACATCGGTTGTATAGGTGTCGGAAAGGGCAACGCCAAGATCACCGCGGTAGACGTCTACCCAATGTTCGAGTGCCAGTTCATTGGCCATTTTGAATCCGTATTCCGCTGCGTGAAACATGAACCATTCGTGAGCGTGGGTACCGATCGGCTTTACGCCGTACTTCATGGCAAAATGCACGTTTGATGTTCCGATAAAAGTAGATTCTTTTTTCTGCGTAAGGGCTTCCATCACCAGGTTCTGAACTTTGTGGGAGTGTCTTCTCCGGGTGCCGAACTCTGCGAAAGTTACTCCGAGTTTTGCAAGAGCATCTGCTTTTTCAAGGGTTTTGCTCATCACCACTTCGTTGGAATCTCTTTCCATGTGGTTCATTTCATAATGCAGTTCACTGATGAGGGCCAGCAGGGGAACTTCCCAAAGGATGGTTCTATACCAAAGCCCTTCTACCGTTACGGAAAGATCGCTGCCTTCCTGGTGGATCTTTACTTCAGACGGATCGTAGTGGTACCCTTCCAGGAAGTCCAGATAAGGAAGATCAATATACGGACAGGTTCTGGCCATAAATTTCTTTTCCTCTTTTGTGAGTTTTAATTCTGCCATTTTATTTACTGCTTCCCGTAAAGCCACATCAAAACCTTCCGGAAACTGGTGTTTCCCTCTGTTGATGAATTCGTATTTCACAATAGAACCGGGGAATAGTTTTACCACTGCATTCTGCATGGTTATTTTATAGAAGTCGTTATCCAGAATGGAGTTTAAACGTACGTTGTGCATAATTGTGTAATTTATACGCAAATATAATCATTAAAAATAAAATCACCTAAATGTAAGGTGATTTTTTTGATTTTTCCTGATAAAATTTTATAGATTACTTTCCAAGATAAGAGTTATACATCCAGACTTCTTTTTCCTGTTCGGTGATATAGTCGCTCATCTGAGAGTTGGTCCCTTCGTCTCCGGCTTCGTCGGTAATATCCAGCAGCTCTCGCTGGAGATCAATCACGACTTTAAAAGAATTCAGAATGTTTTCAACACTTTTCGTACCGTCGCTTACTTCCTGGCTTTCCTTAATAGTGGCTACCTTTAAGTAATCTGTATAATTGTGTGCCGGTGTAGCGCCCAGGGTAAGAATTCTTTCGGCAATTTCGTCGATTTTCAGGACCAGACTGTTGTAAAGTTCCTCGAATTTCGGATGAAGGGTAAAGAACTGGTCTCCTTTAATATTCCAGTGAGAACCTCTTGTGTTTTGGTAGAACACCGAATAATTTGCTAAGAGAACATTTAACTTTTCTGCGATTTTTTTACAATCTTCTTCCTGAAGACCGATAATGTTGGCGTTTTTCATATGATAAGCAGTTTATTATTTTTTAAAAGCAAAATTAAGTAAATATTGTGCCGAAAACATGGTTGGCTGATTGATGATACTTATCTTTGAGATTTTTAGAATGAATGTAAACATGGCATCTTCTCAGATTATCAGTTTAAAAAGTCTCTGGATTTCACTTTCCATATTTTTTGCGGTCTGCATTATATATTATATGTTGTCGATCCCGAAGACTGACGGACATTATATATATCCTATCGATGATGCTTACATCCATCTGGCAATGGCGAAAAATTTTGCATTGTATGAGATGTGGGGTGTTACGCGGTATAAGTTTTCCTCAACCTCTTCTTCTCCTCTGTTTACTCTTCTTTTGAGCTTCCTGATTAAAATCTTTGGAAATAACAATCAGATTCCTTTGTATTTGAATGTCGCTTTCGGAGCGGGGACGGTTTATGTTCTGAATTTATATTTCAGCAGTATTTTTTACAAAGTTAAAAGTATTGTGTTATCGGTACTTTTTACCTTATTCATTTCTGTTCTGCACGTGCAGGTCTTATCGGGGATGGAGCATGTTTTTCATGTTTTTTTATTTGCTTTAAATATTTTCTGTCTTACGCGCCTGGAAAATAAAAAGGCTGTTTTCGGGTTTTATTTTTCTTTGGCGCTGATGGGATTGGTTCGTTTTGAAAGCATGTTTTATTTCGCTGTGCTGGCCAGTGCTTTTATAATCCTCAAAAAATGGGAGCGGTCTTTTTATATTTTGCTGGCAGGTTTTATTCCCATTGCCGTTTTCTGTTGCATCAATTATCAGCAGGACGGATATTTCTTTCCTAATTCGGTGGTGGTGAAAGGAACTAAGCTTGCATTTGACAGCCGTTTTCCGCATCAGCTGAAACATATTTTTCTGGATAATTTTTTGCTGAATGTCAGCTTTTACAAAATCGGTTTTTTTCCGATACTGATTTGCACGATCCTGATCTATCGGGATTTTAAAAAGAAGAAGTTTAACGACGCGGTTCAGGACAATTTCATCCTGATGGTTATTTCCCTGGTTATGGTCTGTCATGCCATGTTTGCGGATCTGAAAGGGTTGTTCCGCTATGAAGCATATCTGCTGACGGGGTTTTCTATGGCTGTTATTCCTAAAGTTAATGGTTTCATTGAGGATTCCCGGTGCTATTTTAAAAAAGAAAAAGCGATTTCATTTCTTATTATAATAAATGTTGTTCTGTTGTTTTACAAATGTTTCAGTGCGCATTTTATGCTGTCTGAAGGCGGAAAGAATATTTATGAACAGCAAATCCAGTCGGCAAAATTTCTGCGAACATATTATAATGAATCAAAGGTGGTTGCAAACGACATTGGGGCGATCACTTACTTTACGGATATACATCTTCTGGATACGGCAGGGCTGGCATCCCTGGAAACCATCCCTTTCAACGAAAACAAGAGAAAGCCTGACCTTGCATTTGAGCATTTTCTTACAGGGTATGCCCTTAATAACAGATATGATATTGCTGTTATTTATGATGCGTGGTTAACGGTCTATATTCCCAAGAACTGGAAAAAAGCGGCTGTCCTGAAAATAAAGAATCCGGTTACGGTAGCAGAGGATGAGGTATCCGTCTATGCTGTTGATCCTGCTGGCGAAACTGAACTTAAGCAGAATGTCAGAAAATTCAGGTGGAACAAAAACGTTCATGTTACCATCGTAGATTAAACCGTAAGTAGCTGTTAATTAAAATTTAAATAAAAATATTATTTCTGTGCAACTGCTTGTTAATTAAAAAAATATTACTATTTTTGCACCCTAAAATAAAAAGCAATTAAATGCCTACTATTCAACAATTAGTAAGAAAAGGAAGAGCCACGCTTGCCAAGAAGAGCAAATCGGCTGCCCTAGATTCTTGTCCACAAAGACGTGGTGTATGTACGAGAGTATATACTACCACACCGAAGAAACCGAACTCTGCACTAAGAAAAGTTGCAAGGGTAAGACTTTCTAACGGTAAAGAAGTGAATGCCTATATCCCGGGCGAAGGACACAATCTTCAGGAGCACTCGATAGTATTGGTTAGAGGCGGAAGGGTGAAAGACCTACCGGGAGTACGTTACCACATCGTAAGAGGTGCATTAGACACTGCAGGTGTAAATGGAAGAACACAGAGAAGATCGAAGTACGGAGCTAAGAGACCTAAACCAGGTCAGGCACCGGCTGCACCAGCTAAAGGAAAGAAAAAATAATCATTAAATAAGGTACAGAAGCAATGAGAAAGACAAAAGCGAAAAAAAGACCGTTGTTACCAGATCCGAAATTTAATGATCAGTTGGTAACAAGATTCGTAAATAATTTAATGCTTGACGGTAAGAAGTCAATCGCATTCAAAATTTTCTATGATGCATTGGATATCGTAGAAACTAAAAAAGGAGAAACTGAAAAAACGGCCCTTGAAATATGGAAAGACGCATTAACAAACGTTATGCCTCACGTAGAAGTACGTTCCAGAAGAGTAGGTGGTGCTAACTTCCAGATCCCAATGCCAATCAGAGCAGATAGAAAAATTTCTATGGCGATGAAATGGTTAATTAGCTACTCTAAAAAGAGAAATGATAAGTCTATGGCTTTGAAATTAGCTAATGAGGTTGTTGCCGCTTCAAGAGAAGAAGGTGCAGCTTTCAAAAAGAAATCTGATACTCACAAAATGGCGGAAGCAAACAAAGCTTTCTCACACTTCAAATTCTAATCTGAAATGGGAAGAGATCTTAAATTTACAAGAAATATTGGTATTGCTGCTCACATTGATGCAGGTAAAACTACCACTACAGAAAGGATTTTATTCTACACAGGTGTAAACCACAAAATTGGAGAGGTTCACGATGGTGCTTCTACAATGGACTGGATGGAACAGGAAGCGGAAAGAGGTATTACCATTACTTCTGCTGCAACTACTTGTAACTGGAATTTCCCAACAGATCAGGGTAAGAAATTACCTGAAACAATGCCTTACCACTTCAACATTATCGATACACCGGGACACGTTGACTTCACCGTAGAAGTAAACAGATCTTTGAGAGTATTGGATGGTCTGGTATTCTTATTCTCTGCCGTAGACGGTGTAGAGCCTCAGTCTGAAACAAACTGGAGACTTGCCGACAACTACAAAGTGGCAAGAATGGGATTCGTAAACAAAATGGACAGACAGGGTGCTGACTTCTTGAACGTTGTAAAACAAGTAAAAGAAATGTTAGGATCCAACGCCGTTCCAATCGTTTTACCAATCGGTGCTGAAGAGGACTTCAAAGGGGTTGTAGACTTAATTAAAAACAGAGCGATCATCTGGGATGAAGCAGGACAGGGTGCTACATATGAAGTAGTTCCGATTCCTGAAGACATGAAAGATGAGGTGCTGGAATACAGAGAGAAATTAGTAGAAGCTGTTGCTGATTACGATGAAACTTTGATGGAGAAATTCTTCGAAGATCCGGATTCAATTTCTGAAGAGGAAATTAACGAAGCACTTAGAAAAGCGACTATCGATCTTTCTATTATCCCAATGACTTGTGGATCTTCTTTCAAAAACAAAGGGGTACAGTTCATGCTTGATGCTGTTTGTAAATATCTTCCTTCTCCACTGGATAAGGATAATATTAAAGGAACAGATCCAAGAACTGACGCTGATATCGAAAGAAAACCATCTGTTCAAGAGCCTTTCGCTGCATTAGCTTTCAAAATTGCTACTGACCCGTTCGTAGGTAGATTAGCATTCTTCAGAGCGTATTCAGGAAGACTGGACGCTGGTTCTTATGTATTGAACACAAGATCTGGTAACAAAGAAAGAATCTCAAGAATCTATCAGATGCACGCGAACAAGCAAAATCCGGTTGAGTATATCGAGGCTGGAGATATCGGTGCTGCTGTAGGATTTAAAGATATTAAAACAGGAGATACCTTATCTGATGAAAAGAACCCTATCGTTCTTGAATCAATGATCTTCCCGGATCCGGTAATCGGTATTGCTGTTGAGCCTAAAACGAAAGCTGACCAGGATAAAATGGGTAACGCTTTGGCTAAATTGGCTGAAGAAGATCCTACGTTCCAGGTTAAAACGGACGAGGCTTCAGGACAAACTATTATCTCCGGTATGGGTGAGCTTCACTTGGATATCATCGTAGACCGTATGAGAAGAGAGTTTAAAGTGGAAGTTAACCAAGGGCAGCCGCAGGTAGAGTACAAAGAAGCTCTTACACAGAAAGCTAACCACAGAGAGGTTTACAAGAAGCAGTCCGGAGGTAGAGGTAAATTCGCCGACATCGTATTCGAAATCGGTCCTGCAGACGAAGGGAAAACAGGTCTTGAATTCATCAACGAAATCAAAGGGGGTAACATTCCTAGAGAATTTATTCCTGCCGTTGAAAAAGGATTCAAAGAATCAATGAAGAACGGTCCATTGGCCGGTTTCGAAGTTGAGGCCATGAAGATTGTCCTTAAAGACGGATCTTTCCACGCGGTTGACTCCGATCAGCTTTCTTTCGAATTAGCTGCTAAAATGGGATTCAAAGATGCAGGTAGAGCTGCGAAAGCAGTTATCATGGAGCCGATCATGAAGCTTGAGGTAGTAACTCCTGAAGAATATATGGGAGATATCGTAGGTGACCTTAACAGAAGAAGAGGTACGGTAAACGGTATGGACGACAGAAACAACGCTAAAGTTATCAAAGCTTTCGTTCCGCTTTCTGAAATGTTCGGTTATGTAACTTCTCTTAGAACTTTATCTTCAGGTAGAGCAACATCTTCTATGGAATTCGAAAAATACGAAGCTGCTCCTAGTAACGTTGCTGAAGAAGTAATCGCTAAGGCTAAAGGTTAATATTAAATTAGATTAAAATGTCACAAAGAATCAGAATAAAACTTAAATCTTACGATTACAACCTGGTAGATAAATCTGCAGAGAAAATCGTAAAAACGGTAAAGGCTACCGGTGCTGTGGTAAACGGACCGATCCCATTGCCTACCAATAAGAGAATCTTCACTGTATTGAGATCTCCGCACGTAAACAAGAAAGCAAGAGAGCAGTTCCAGTTGTCAGCTCACAAGAGACTGATGGATATCTACTCTTCTTCTTCTAAAACTGTAGATGCCCTAATGAAATTAGAGCTTCCTTCAGGAGTAGACGTTGAAATCAAAGTGTGATAATCGCATACTTTGTATGATTATAAAAAATCCGTTCCTGCAAAGGAGCGGATTTTTGTTTTTTAATCAATTTAAAGCACTCGTTAAAAGCAAATATGAATAGAAAAGTTGAGAAAACTGCAGAGTTGCATAAGGTATCGAAAGACTGCTATAATTATGAAGAAGATTATCATAAAGAAATAATCTCGCTTTATATTTATAACCCAGATTATAATGAATTGCAGGATTCCGACAGAGAAAATCTTCTCCGCTTTGCCTCTTCATTTGAATATCTTGAAACACTTGATGTTTCATTATGTGATTACAGGCTTTCTGATTTGTCTTTTCTTAAAAAGCTTAAATATCTTAAGAGACTTACATTGGACTGCGATTCACAGTTTGAGAATCTTCAGGGCTTTTTACATCTTACCGAATTAGAGTCTCTGTATGTAGAATCTTCACAAATCAAATCGGTTGAAGGAATTGAAAATCTGAAAAAGCTTCAGTATCTTGCTGTGACATCCGGTCAACTGAAGGATATCAATTCCGTTCGAAAACTTTCCGGAACTTTGAAATCAATCGATTTCAACAGTAACCGGATTGAAGATATTTCATGGATCAGTTCTTTGAGGCACTTGGAATATATTACATTTTCCCAGAATAATATTTCCGAAATCCCTGACCTTTCCAATCTCTTGAATTTAAAAGAGATGAATCTGTACAACAATAAGATCGGCAGCATCACTAATCTCAAGGGCATTCCACAATTGCTATCCATCAATTTATCCGATAATCTTATTAAGGATATCGGGAACATGCGGAATTTCAAGGCACTTGAAAATATATATGTCAGAAACAACATGATCGGAGACATTTCAGCTCTTTCAAAACTTGTAAATCTTATAAACCTTGATATTTCGCATAACCAGATTAAGTTTTTATCTCCGCTGAAACAACTCTCCAAACTTAATTATCTAAGCTGCAATCATAATCCGATTGAGGACCTAAATACATTTGCTTTCAAGTCTCAGTTAAAGTTTTTATATGCAAATCAATGCGGTATCACCCGTCTTGATTTTCTGCAAAACCAGGATGATGTCAGGATGATGGAATTGGACAATAACTGTATTGACCATTTTCCACATGTTACAAAATTAGAAAAACTTGTCAGGCTTTCACTCCGTAATAATAGGATCGAAAAATCTTTTCCGATTGAAAATTTTCCTTTACTCCAAGAAGCAGATCTTTCAGGGAACCCATTTGGCGGCAAAAAATTCTTGGCCGATTCATTGGAACCTGGAAGAAGTTTTCTTCACGAACTGTCAAATAAAGGAGAATTCTCTGAAGGTTCGCTTTCAGGAGTCAGAGAGACTTGTCAGAATACCCGTCAAGAAATAGACGCAGACGCAGTTTTACTACTCATTTTTGTGTTATTGCTATTTGTCATATTGATTATAGGAATTGTTGTATTCGTGGGATTGCTTATCGAATATTTCCGTCTTTACTAATCCGGATTATTGGTAACCTCATTTCTTATTTTATAAAGTAAACAGAAAATTTCAGAGTCTTATTTTATCTGTATATTCGTAAAAATTATTATCATGAAAAGACTTTTGCTTTTGTTTGTCATGATCAGTATCTCACTAAATGCGCAAACGCACCGCTTTATTTATGACTTGGTCTACCGGCCGGATTCTACATCGGCAGACGTGCGAAAAACCAATTATTATTTAGATATCAATCCTGAAGAAACCTTTTATTACGAACGGTCTTTTTTTGTGAGTGATTCAATCGAAAAAGCTACGGGCATGAGAATCTTTGATGGGAAGCTCAGTGATCTTTTAAGTAAGAACTTGAAGACCGGGCAATGGACACTATTCACCTTTCAGGGTTTTGATCTTTACCATCTGAAAGATCATCCCAAAATTACCTGGAAAATAGAAAAAGAAACCAAAGTTTCCGCTTCACTACAGCTGCAAAAAGCAACTGCCAGATTTGGAGGAAGGAGCTGGACGGCCTGGTTTTCGAAGGAATTTCCTTTTCCGGAAGGTCCTTACAAATTCCACGGATTGCCCGGCATGATCGTGGAAATTTATGATGATAAAGAGAATTATCACTTTACCCTAAACAAATCACAGAATTTTGCTGATACCCAACTTAACAGTATGTATAAGAACGCAAAAGGACGGGGTGTTGAAATTCCTTATTCCAAATATCGGTCGATGCTTTTAAATCATTACCGGGATCCGCTGAAATTTATAAACAGCGGGCAGACTGAAATTAGTGAAGAAAACAAACTGGGGCTTGATGACGGCCGGATTATTTATAAGCCTGAAGAACTCAGGGAATATGGCATTGAAGAACAGCAAAGAATCAAAAAGTACAATAATCCCATTGAGCTGGATAAGGCAGTGCGCTATCCTGAAATAAAAAAGTAATTACGGTTTTTCATATATAGAAAAGTATCAAAATCAGTATTATGTATTGCAAGGTTCTGTTTAATATGTATCTTTGTAAAAAATGATACTATGAAAAAGATCCTGTTGCTGATGATTCTGTTCAGCTTATGCATGGCCGCACAGACCCACCGTTTTATTTATGAATACCATTTCAGGATGGATTCCGCTTCTGTAGAGAAGAGAAAAGTAAGCATGGTGCTCGATGTGAATCCGGAAGAGGTAAAGTTTTACAATTACGATTTTGTTGTTACAGATTCTATTAATAAAACAAGAGGAGAAAACAATGTGATCTGGGACGATACACCCGCACTGATCCGCAAAAGAAATTCTACGGTAAATTCCAATTACATCATGATCCAGAATATGTTTATTGTCGACACCGACGATAAGATAACCTGGAACCTGACCGATGAAACAAAAACCATCGGCGGATACAATGTACAGAAAGCTACTGCCCGATACGGAAGCAGAAACTGGACGGCATGGTTTACGAAAGATATTACGTTAAGCGAAGGGCCTTACAAATTCAGGGGGCTGCCTGGGATGGTCTTCGAAATTTATGATGATAAAGACAACTTTAAATTTTCCCTTGTGAAAAGCTATAAATTGCCTAAGACCTATGAGACCTTAAGCATCCTTGAAAATCTTGGTGGCCAGAAACCCGTAAAAATCAACGAAGCCAGAGTGCGGAAAATGATGCTCGACAATTACAACGATCCCCTCCGCGAATTCAAAGAACATTATAAAAACAACACCAATCCGGATGCCCATTTTATGGTGATGGGAATTGAAGTCAAAAGACCGGAGCAGCTGAAGGAATTGTCGGATATGATGCAGAAAAACATTAAGAAAAACAACAATCCGATTGAGCTGGATAAAGCCATTAAATACTGACCACAGCACCAATTGACTTAAACCTGAAAACTCTGCCGTTTCGGCGGAGTTTTTGATATCCCTACCTTATTTAAAATTAAAGAAATGGCTAAATCAGATAAAAGTATTTTCGAAAAATTTTCAGATTGGGCATCCAAATTTACAGGAAGTTCTTACGCATTTATAGGAGCCACTCTCATTGTTATTATCTGGGCTGCCTCAGGGCCTGTTTTTAAATACTCGGAAGACTGGCAGCTGGTTATCAATACCGGAACCACCATCATCACTTTCCTGATGGTTTTCCTGATCCAAAAGGCACAGAACAAAGATTCCAAGGCGATACAGATTAAACTGAACGAACTCATCGCGGCCAATGAAAAAGCCAGCAACAGAATTGTAGATATTGAAGACCTGACCGAGAAAGAGCTGGACCAGCTGCATTGCTATTATGAAAAGCTGGCGGATTTCGCGGAAGAAGATGAAGATATCCATGCTTCCCATTCCATCGACGCCGCACAGCAGAATCAGGATCATAAGGATGAAATGTTCAGGAAGCGCCATGAAAAATGGCTTCAGGAACAGGAACAAAAAAAGGAATCGTAACGATTCCTTTTTTGTTTACCTCATAAAATACCCAAAATAAGAACAGCTCCCCATCAGTTCCTTAGCGGTTTCCGTATTGGCATACTGGTTTTTCAACAGGGCGAAATACGTTCTGTATTTCTGATTTTTAATCTGGTCCAGCTGCTTCTGGTAAGCATCGCTCTTTTCGCTGTATTGAGGATCCGAATAATCAATCTTGGAAGGATTTTTGGCTTCATACTGATAATATTTGCCTTGTTCGGCACTTGCCATCTGGAAAAGAGTCCTTGCTTTCTGTTCCCTGTCAGCAAAAAGATCAAAGGCTTTTTTGTAATAGCTGATGGCGAGATCAAAATTATCCGGCTCGATATAGCTTTGGTCCGTAAAGTTTTTATAATAATACTGGTACGGATTTTTCCGGTCCGTACTCCAGAAATCATATTTTCCGCCATTCGTATTATCGATGTCCATCACGAAAAGCTGACGGTAATAGCCTAAGATTGAGGTATTGTACAGAAGGTTCCCTATCAGCTGGTTGGCTGCGGCAGCTTTTGCATCTTTTCCGGAACCTATTCTTTTAAGCTGAAGCAAAGCATCCGCCAGCTGCAGTTTGTTCATTGTTGGCTTAATAAAAGGAAATGGGGTGTAATCTTCCTTTTTCATGCTTTCTTCAGCAGTGCTCTGGAAGCTTTCCCATACATTATACCCGAAGACAAGGTCGGAGATATTATTAAATCCGTTATAGGCTGCCGCGGGGTATTGGGTTGGCATTAGCTTTTTAGCATCGTAATTCCAGTCTGTTCTTGGGATGCCTTTGAATCCCTGGGCTTTTGCGTAATAGGCTTTTGCTTTTTCAAAATCCGCCTGTCTCATGGCGCGGTCTCCGTAGATTACCGCAAAAAAAGCATCGATATTTCCGACATCATCAATGTTTTTAGCAATGATCTGTTCTTCAAATTTTGTTTTATCAGGCTTCTTGTAAAAATCCTCGACGCTTTTCACCAGGCTTGAGTTCGGGTTATATTGAAGGTCTGAAAGCTTATTGTTCATCAGGAAAGATTTTCCGTCTTCACCCTGTAGAAAATAGCGGTTGGCCAGGACATCCTTCAGGAAATCTTTAGTTGACGGTACGGTTCCATAATAATCATCTGCGGTATCCGTACTGTCTTTTTTAACTTCCGGCTTGTCGACAAAATATTCTGCATAATCATTCATTAAATGATCTTCATAGGCCGCATCGATCTTTGGTTGGGAAACAATGTCGTTCAGGATTTTCATTCTTTTGATCTGCTCCTGATATTCCGGATTGGTCGTGGTTATCTCATTTAAGATCTCCGTACTCGCTTTGTAGTCTTTCTTTAAAAATTTAAGGTATGCATCAGCAATCTGCCAGTATTCATCCTTGGATTCTTCTTTGACCTTATAGGTAAATTTCTCCAGATCATCCAGAAAGTCCTTTGTTTTATCGTCGTACCAATAAGTATTTTTGCTGAATACCGGAATCCGGTTCGGATTGTCCAGTAGCTCGTCATCACTCTGATCCGCCTTGCTTTCCGTTGAAGTTTTATCTTTTTTACTGCTGAAAAGATTTTTGAAAAACCGTACAATTTTCTGCCAAAAAGAAAGTTCTTCTTTTTTAGGCTCTGCAGCTGTATTTTTCCCCTGATCTGAGTTTTTGTCAGCCGTTGCATTCTGGGCAGAAGTATTTCCGTCTTCATTATGGTAATAGTAAATCGGAAGGTAGCTTCGTTCCAGCTCGTTGATGCTTCTAACAGCCATTACTTTCAGGATCTCGGAATCGGGATCGATCTCAAACATTTTTTCCATGGTTGGGATCGGATTGTTGAAATCTTCGTAGCCTAACAGGAAATAAGCCATATTTTTCTCCTGACTGGTGCCTGCTCTTTTCATGATATTGTTAAAAGAAGCGGTATCCGAAAGTTTCATTGATACAAAAGCAGATTCTTTACGGCTCTTGCTGTTCATAAACACCTGGAAAAAATTCCAGTTGGCATCGCTTTTAAGATCCAGTCCGCGCTGTGCACCTGCCAGCTGATCCAACGCCATAAAGTAGATGGCTCCTCTCAGCCTGATCGGTTCCACATACTTTCGGAAGACCTGCACTGCGGCATCGTAATTTCTTGTATAGTGGTTGAATCTTACCAGCTGGTACCCATACCGCTGTTTGATTTCCGGATTTTTTGCGGCATTGTAAAGGGAGGTCAGAGCAGCGATGGTTTTCCTGTAATCCAGGTTGGTGGCATTCTGGCTACTTTCATTCTCACGATAATAAAAAGAATCAGGTGTTTCAACATAGTTTATCTTCATATAGGGCTCAAGATATTTGGCCTCGATCAGATAGTCAACGGCTTCACGGTATTTCGGGTAAAATCCGGCACCAAGCTTTATCAGCAACGTATTGGAGGGAGTTCCTTTTTTCAGGGCATTCAGATCGTTTATGCTCATTTTATTCACCAGATAATCCGTTTCCGCATAATTCAACTGGTTATTGAAAAACTTTTTCCAGGCATAGGTATTATCATCCGGAATCTGAGACGGTTTAAAATCGGAATAGAACCTTGTCGAGTAGCTGTGAAGAAACGGCAGATAGGATTTATCCCGGATAATGCTCTGGGTAAAAAGATTGAAATATTCGTAATCAGGATCCGACCATGCGCAGGCACTGGATTCAGTATAGAAAAGCGAAAGAACCGCAAGGGTAAGCAAAGACTTTTTCATTTTATGATGGTGTTTTTAGTTTGTAATTTTAATAGGTTTTATTTGAAGAATCAGCAGCCTGCTAAACGAAACAGTATTTAAAAATCAAACCGCTGGCCTTTTACAAATTTACGGTCTAATTGATAATAAATAATATCGAAAGGCTGTATTTTTTTCTGCAGAAAATCTATGACCGCCTGAAGCTGATCGTCTGAAATTTCCTCGACTCTAATCCTGAATCCTTTATTCAGATAATGGCCGAAATAAAACCCGTCTTTCAGGACTTCAGCTTCCGTATCGGAAATTTTTTTGAAGGAAGGGTTTTCCAGATCTTTCTGTGATAGAGCATTAATCAGCCGGTGCTTACCCAGATGGTTCGTGACAATGCCCCATGAATAAATAGGTAGTGCAACTGCCATGTTTTTAACCGGGTAATCTTTAATTTTTGAAAGGTAGCTTCTCAGGATATTCACATCCAGGATTGAGTTCTTACCGGATTTTTTCAGCGGGGAAGAAGTGGAATAGCACATCAGGTAAACTTTTTCAACCGGCGGAATACCCATCAGTTTCTTATCCTTCACCTGGTGCAGCCGGAGCGTGCAGGTAACGGATTTCCCTGAAATCTTTTTTAGTTCATTTAAAAATTTAAAATAATCGTCGCGGGTGCCGGCCGTCCAGTCGCAGTCGATCTGAATTTCATTTCCTGTCTTCAAATGATACTCCGAAGCTTTCTTCCGAATCAACGCGTGGATGCTTTCAGCCAGGAAACGGGTTTCCTGATTTGTAATGTTCAGGAAGGTCCGGTTGGTGATAAAAACCGTCGGAATAATCTGCTTACCAGTGATGAAGCTTTTGTCTTTGGTAATCACCCCGACCGGCTGAAATTTTCCATCCGTTTTATCCACATCGAAAAACCGGGTGTACAGAAAAGGAAGAGAAGCTTTTTGCAGAACATCTTTTTCTGTCCGGGCAAGGGAAAGATCGGTTTTCCAGTAATAGAAAGTATACGGATGTAGCTGATGTTTGCTACAGGAAACAGCAAGAAGCAGAATGAAAAGAAAACGTAAAATTTTCATTAGGGATTTAAGGTTGCTTTATTATGAATGATCCTTTTCAATGATTTCTGGTAAGGTATAGTCCATGTTTTTTATCAGGGAAGCGCGGAACCAAAACTGCTGCTGTCTGCACTAGGCAGGGAAGCTGTCTTTTTCCTTTTTCATTTCCTCGAAAGTAAAAACTCTTAAGCAAAAATTACACCGTAAAATCACGGAAATTAAGTTTTAAAATACTTATAAACCATGAGATAATTGAAATTCAATCAGGATAGGCAAGTCCTGTTTAGCCGTTAGTCAATCAGTATTAATGAGTATCTCCTGAAGATGAATATAATTATATGATCATCCCCCTTCAATTATTATCTTGAGATTAAATTTATAATTAATAATGATAATTGTTATTGCCAGTGATTTTATTTCAGATAAATCTAATTTTTATTTCCGATAATTTATTATTATTTAATAAATATTGAAAATTATTTTGTTCGTATTGATAATTATTCATACTTTAGTGAAATCAAATTCAAAAAAATTAGTATCATGAAAAAATTAATCTTCATGGCAGCGTTCGCAGTTGCCGGAACCGTGAGTGCAAACACGATTGCAGCAGAAACAGAAAATTTACCGGAAGAACAAAAAGCCCCTGTTGAAGCAAAGGCTTACGGGTGTGTGGATGTAACTTTATCCTGCGGTGTCAGCGGAGTAGCCTGCGGTGAAACATTGGGGGATATCATCGATGTTGTTCTGGCGGCAGATGATGTTTACTGCGGTAATTAATCGGGCATCAACTTTTAAATGTTAATTAAATTAGTGGTAGAAGAGGATTTAGGTCCTCTTTTGCCTTTAAAAAAAGAGAAATATGAATAAAAGCATCGGAGCAGTACTGCTGTTCTTTTTTATGGCCGTTAATCTGTACGGACAAAAAGCGGTGGATCTGGATCAGGTAGAATCAAGGTATATTTATTTACTGACGCATCAGAAAGATTCTCTGGATAAAGCAAACATCGGTGAAGAATATTTTATCCTGGAACGCGGTAAGGAAAAATCCCAATTCATGAGCCTGAATTCTTATAAAAGAGATTCCGTAACGGCTGAAATGACCAACGGATTAAATACCCGCATCTCAATGCTTGATCTTACCGCTATTCCCAAAACCAATTTCACCTACCGGATCATAAAAGATCCTGCAAAGAAACAGGTGTTGTTTTACGATAAGATTATAAGAAACGATTTTGTTTATGAAGAACATCCTGAATTCAAATGGAAAATTACCGAAGAGAAGAAAAACATCGGCAACCTGAAATGCCAGGCTGCGCTTCTTTCTTATGCCGGGCGTGAGTATAAAGCCTGGTTTACCAATGATATTCCGGTTTCAGACGGGCCGTATAAATTTTACGGGCTGCCGGGGCTTATTGTGGAAATGGAAGATTCCGGAAAGCAGTATAAATTTGAATTGTTAAGTTATAAAAATCTGGCCGATAAGCCTGCCTTATGGATTTCGGAAAAAAGGTCAAACGGGAAAAAAGTATCTAAGGCAGAATATTATAAAGCTCTCAAGAATTCTCAGGAAAACCTGGTCTCAGAGATTTCCAAGAGCGGGTTTACGTTGGATCCTTCTGCAGAAGCCAAAGTTAAGGAGAAGATAAAGAAAAGAAACAATCCTATTGAGTTGAAGCCATAGCTTTATAAGTTACAGAATATGGAGTCGCCCGATACAAGCGGCTATTTTTAATAATCAGAAGTTAATAATTTATTATAGACTTTATTTAGCATTGCTTGTTAACCGTACGCGGTAATTTGTTGTGTAAAATGAAAATTCATCAGCTGCCGGGCAAAGAAATCAATCCGATAATTTCTGTTTTGCTGTAAATCATTAAAAATCAAAATATTTTGCTGTAAATATTTGCCAGTTATAAAATTATTCATAAATTTGCACACTCATTTTAGGGGCGTAGTATGCCTACATCAAACGTAGAAATTACTTCAGACTTCCTGGAAATGATGATAAATAAAGGATAAATTTTATTATAATATAAACAATGTCAGGTATTATTGGTAAAAAAATCGGTATGACATCTTTGTTTAACGAAGAAGGAAAAAACATTCCTTGTACAGTTATCCAAGCTGGTCCGTGCTCGGTTTTACAGGTCAGAACCATTGAAAAAGACGGTTATAAGTCAGTTCAGTTAGGTTTCGATGACAAGAGTGAGAAGAACGTTGGTAAAGCGTTAGCTGGCCATTTCAAAAAGGCTGGTTCTGCTCCTAAAGCTAAATTGGTAGAATTCTACAGAGAATTCGTTGATGAAGTAAAAGTAGGAGAAGAAGTAAAAGTAGACTTGTTCAACGAAGGAGAATTCGTAGACGTAACAGGTACTTCAAAAGGTAAAGGCTTCCAGGGTGTTGTTAAAAGACACGGTTTTGGAGGTGTAATGCAGGCGACTCATGGTCAGCACAACAGACTTAGAGCTCCAGGTTCTATCGGTGCTGGTTCAGACCCTTCAAGAGTATTCAAAGGGATGAGAATGGCTGGAAGAATGGGAGGTAAGCAGGTAACTGTACAAAACCTTCAGGTGTTAAAAGTGGATCAAGAACAAAATCTTTTAGTAGTAAAAGGTGCTGTTCCGGGAGCTAAAAATTCTTATGTAATTATCAGAAAATGGAACTAGTAGTATTAAATACATCAGGAAAAGAGACCGGAAGAAAAGTAACTCTAGACGAAACAGTATTCGGAATTGAGCCAAATCAGCACGCGGTTTACTTAGAAGTTAAACAGTACCTTGCCGCACAAAGACAAGGGACTCATAAAGCAAAAGAAAGAAGCGAAATTACCGCTTCTACCAAAAAGCTTAAGAAGCAGAAAGGATCTGGTTCTGCAAGATACGGGGATATCAAGTCTCCAACTTTCAGAGGTGGGGGTAGAGTATTTGGTCCTAAACCAAGAGACTACAGATTCAAACTGAACAAAGCGCTTAAGAGATTGGCTAAGAAATCTGTTTTATCTCAGAAAATGAGAGACAACAGCATCAGAGTTTTAGAAGATGTGAGCTTAGATGCTCCTAAAACTAAAGATTTCATTACTTTATTGGATGCATTGACATTAAACGGTAAAAAATCTTTGTTCATTCTTCCTGAAGCTAACAAGAATGTGTATTTGTCTTCAAGAAACTTACCTAAAACCAAAGTAATGAACTTCAATGAAGTGAGCTCTTACGACTTGGTAAATGCAGGTGAGATCGTATTCTTCGAAGGTGCAGTAGAAAAATTCCAGGAAAATTTAAAGAAATAAATCATGTCTATTATTATTAAACCAGTTATCTCAGAAAAGGCTAATTACCTTACGGATTTAAGAGGTTCTTATTCTTTCTTGGTAGATACCAAAGCGAATAAAATCCAGATTAAAAAAGCTGTTGAAGCGGCTTACGGTGTAAAAGTAGCAGACGTTAACACAATGATTTATGCTCCGAGGGTTTCTTCGAAATACACTAAAAAAGGTCTTCAGGTTGGAAAGACAAACAAATTGAAAAAAGCGGTAATCAAACTTGTTGAAGGTGACGTTATCGATATTTTTGCTGTAAATTAATTATAATTATAAATAATAGTAATGTCTGTTAGAAAATTAAAACCTATCACCCCGGGACAGAGATTCAGAATTGTAAACAATTTTGAGGAAATTACTACCAACAAACCAGAGAAATCTCTAACCGTTGGTATTAAAAAGTCAGGTGGACGTAACCAAACTGGTAAAATGACCATGCGTTACACCGGCGGTGGACACAAAAAGAAATACAGAATTATTGACTTCAAAAGAAACAAAGCAAACGTTGAAGCAACCGTAAAATCTGTAGAATACGATCCAAACAGAACTGCATTTATCGCTTTACTAGAGTACGCAGACGGAGAGAAGAGATACATCATCGCTCCAAACGGTATCAAAGTAGATCAGAAAGTAGTTTCAGGTGAGAGCGTAGAACCAAACGTTGGTAACGCAATGAAATTGAAAAATATTCCATTGGGTACTGTAATTTCTTGTGTTGAAATGAAGCCTGGTCAAGGTGCTATTTTAGCAAGAAGTGCTGGTTCTTCAGCGCAATTAACTTCAAGAGACGGAAAATACGCGATCATCAAATTGCCTTCAGGAGAATCCAGAATGATCCTTACGGAATGTATGGCTATGATCGGTTCGGTTTCCAACTCTGATCACCAATTAACAGTATCTGGTAAGGCTGGTAGAAGCAGATGGTTAGGTAGAAGACCAAGAACAAGAGCGGTTGTAATGAACCCGGTAGATCACCCGATGGGTGGTGGGGAAGGACGTTCTTCAGGAGGTCACCCAAGATCCAGAAACGGTATGCCGTCTAAAGGTTACAAAACGAGAAAGAAAAACAAAGTGTCTAACCGTTACATCGTATCTAAAAGAAAATAATTATGGCAAGATCACTTAAAAAAGGACCGTTCATTCATCATACTTTAGATAAGAAGGTTCAGGCAAATATAGAGTCTGGTAAGAAGACAGTTATCAAAACTTGGTCTAGAGCATCGATGATCTCTCCGGACTTCGTAGGACAGACTATCGCTGTACACAACGGGAAATCTTTTATCCCGGTTTATGTTACAGAAAATATGGTAGGTCACAAGTTAGGCGAATTTTCTCCAACAAGATCTTTCAGAGGTCATGGTGGTAACAAAAACAAAGGAAGCAGATAATCATGGGATCAAGAAAAAGAGAAAGTGCATTGGCACGTAAATTAACAAATCAGGATGTAGTAAAAGCATTACATAATGATTGCCCGTCTTCTCCAAGAAAAATGAGATTAGTAGCTGATATCATCAGAGGAGTAGAAGTAGACAAAGCTTTATACATTCTAAAATATTCTAAGAAAGACGCATCTAACAAGTTAGAGAAAGTCTTACTTTCAGCAATGGCCAACTGGCAAGCAAAAAACGAGGGTGCAGATATCGAAGAAGCAAACCTTATCGTTAAAGAAATCTTCGTGGATAGCGCAAGACAATTGAAGAGACTAAGACCGGCTCCGCAAGGTAGAGGGTATAGAATCAGAAAAAGATCAAACCACATTACGTTAATCTTAGGTACAAAAGAAAATTAATCAAGGTATGGGACAGAAGACAAATCCAATTGGTAATAGATTAGGTATCATCAGAGGATGGGATTCTAACTGGTTTGGCGGAAACGATTATGGAGACAGAATCGCGGAAGACTACAAAATCAGAAGATACCTTGAAGCTAGATTATCTAAAGGTGGGATTTCAAGAATTTATATTGAAAGAACATTAAAGTTAGTAACAGTTACAATTACTACCGCTAGACCGGGACTTATCATCGGTAAAGGAGGACAGGAAGTTGATAAACTGAAAGAAGAGTTGAAAAAATTGACTAAAAAGGATATTCAGATCAACATCTTCGAAATCAAAAGACCTGAGCTTGACGCAGTATTGGTTGCTGATAGCATTGCAAAGCAGATTGAAAACAGAATCTCTTACAGAAGAGCTGTTAAGATGGCGATCGCAGGTACAATGAGAATGGGTGCAGAAGGTATCAAAGTTCAGATCTCTGGTAGATTGAACGGTGCTGAAATGGCAAGATCAGAATCTTTCAAAGACGGAAGAATTCCATTGTCTACTTTCAGAGCGGATATCGATTACCACATCGGTGAAGCATTGACTCAGTACGGAAAACTAGGGGTTAAAGTTTGGATCATGAAAGGGGAAGTTTACGGTAAAAGAGAACTTTCTCCATTAGTGGGACAGCAGAAAAAAGGAGGTCAGTCTGACAGAAGAGATAACAGAGGAGGAGAAAGAGACAACAGAAGACCTAGAAAGAACAACAACAATAATAACAATAATAATTAAAAATTTTAGATTAGACCATTTTGAATTTTAAATTACCGTTACTTTTTTAAAATAAAAAAAATCTAAAATCTAAAATCTAAAATCTAAAATTTAGAAATTATGTTACAACCAAAAAGAACCAAATTCCGTAGAGTTCATAAGATGAAAATGAAGGGGAATGCCCAGAGAGGTAGTCAACTTGCTTATGGAACTTTCGGGATTAAGGCGACAGAAGGTGCTTGGATCACTGCAAGACAAATTGAAGCTGCTCGTATCGCTGCGACAAGATATATGAAGAGAGAAGGTCAACTATGGATCAAAATCTTCCCGGATAAGCCAATTACCAAGAAACCAGCCGAAGTAAGGATGGGTAAAGGTAAGGGTGCCGTGGAATATTGGGTAGCTGTAGTAAAGCCTGGTAAAATTATGTTCGAAATCGGAGGTGTTCCTTACGATGTAGCCAAAGAAGCTCTTAGGCTTGCTGCACAAAAATTACCGGTAGTTACCAAATTCATCGTTGCTAACGATTTTGTTAAACCTCTTTAATCTTTGAATACAATGAAAAAAGCTGATATTAAAAATTTAAGCGCGGGTGATATTCAAGCTCAATTAACTGAAGCAAAAGCTCAATATTCCAAATTGAAATTGGCTCATGCAATCAGCCCAATTGAAAACCCGATCCAAATCAGAGATTTGAGAAAAACAATCGCTAGACTAAACACTGAGTTAACTAACAAACAATAATTTCATTTTACAATGGATAGAAATTTAAGAAAAGAAAGAATCGGAGTGGTTTCCAGCAATAAAATGGAAAAAACTATTGTTGTTAGTGAAACTACAAGAGTAAAGCACCCGATGTACGGTAAATTCGTTTTGAAAACGAAAAAATATACTGCACACGACGAGAACAACGAATGCACAGAGGGAGATACGGTTCTGATCCAGGAAACAAGACCTTTGAGCAAGAACAAAAGATGGAGATTAGTAAGAATCATTGAAAAAGCTAAGTAATAATGTTACAAACAGAATCAAGATTAAAAGTTGCTGATAACACGGGTGCTAAAGAAGTATTGGTTATCAGAGTTCTGGGAGGAACCAGAAGAAGATATGCTTCAGTTGGTGATAAAATCGTTGTTACTATCAAAGATTCCACACCATCAGGAAACGCTAAGAAAGGTCAGGTATCTAAAGCTGTCGTAGTAAGAACTAAAAAAGCAGTGAGAAGAAAAGATGGTTCATACATCAAATTCGAAGACAATGCTTGTGTATTGCTAAACGCAGCGGGAGAAATGAGAGGAACGCGTGTTTTCGGACCGGTTGCTCGTGAGTTGAGAGACAAAGAATATATGAAAATCATTTCATTAGCTCCTGAAGTACTTTAATATTTAAAATTGTAAAAAAATGTCAAAGTTAAAAATAAAAAGAGGAGATAACGTAATCGTAACTACAGGTAAGAAAGGTCTTAAAGGTGGTACCGGTGAAGTTATTGAAGTGATCAAAAAAGAAGGGAAAGACCCTAGAGTAATTGTTGCAGGACTTAACATCGTTAAAAAACACGTTAAGCCTTCAGCTTCAAATCCTCAGGGAGGAATTACTGAGAAAGAAGCTTCTATTCATATCTCAAACGTAGCTTTAGTTGGTAAAGACGGAAAAGCGATCAAAGTAGGTTATAAAACCGAAGGAGATAAGAAAGTGAGAATCAACAAAAAAACGGGTGAAACTTTATAATTTTTAAGAACACATGGAATATATAGCAAGACCCAAAAAAGCATATAAAGAAACGATTGTTCCTGCAATGATGGAAGAATTCGGATACAAATCTGTAATGCAGGTACCTAGACTGGAGAAAATCGTATTGTCTCAAGGTTTAGGAGATGCTACTGCAGATAAGAAAATCATCGATTATGCTGTTGAAGAACTAACGAATATCACCGGTCAGAAGGCTGTTGGTACAATCTCCAAGAAGGATGAAGCTGCTTTCAAATTAAGAAAAGGTATGCCTGTAGGGGCTAAGGTAACACTTAGAGCTCACAAGATGTATGAATTCTTAGACAGACTTACTTCTTCTGCATTACCGCGAATCAGAGATTTCTCTGGAATCAAGGCTGATGGTTTCGACGGTAGAGGAAATTATAACTTAGGGATCACTGAGCAGATCATCTTCCCTGAGATCGTAATCGACAAAGTGAAAAAAATCCAGGGGATGGACATCACTTTCGTTACTACGGCGAAAACAGACAAAGAAGCTAAAGCTTTATTAACTCACTTCGGTTTACCATTCAAAAAGAATTAAGAAATGGCTAAAGAATCAATGAAAGCGCGTGAGCGCAAAAGAGAAGCGTTAGTTGCTAAATACGCTGATAAAAGAAAAGCTTTAAAAGAAGCAGGTGATTATGAAGGACTTCAGAAATTACCTAAAAATGCTTCTCCTGTAAGATTACACAACAGATGTAAATTAACAGGAAGACCAAGAGGATACATGAGAACGTTCGGAATTTCCAGAGTAACTTTCAGAGAAATGGCAAACAACGGTCTTATCCCGGGTGTTAAAAAAGCAAGCTGGTAATTTATTACTAAAAAAATCGGGACAATTAAGTTGTTCGGAAACTAAAGATAAAAATATCAGGCCGAAATTTCTGAGGCCTGATATTTTACTCTTTAAGTCTTTACAAAACTGATTGTTCTTTAACCAATAATTTATAAAAGAAAAATGGTAACAGATCCAATTTCAGATTTCCTAACAAGAGTAAGGAACGCACAAAGCGCAGGCCACAAAGTGGTGGAAATTCCTGCATCGAAAATCAAAAAGGAGATTACTAAGATCTTATTCGATCAGGGGTATATCTTAAACTACAAGTTTGAAGATAGCGCTGTTCAGGGTACGATCAAAATCGCTTTAAAGTACGACAAGCAAACCAACAAACCGGCGATCAAGTCTATTCAAAGAGCTTCAAGACCAGGTTTGAGACAGTACAAAGGTTCAGGAGAACTTCCAAGAGTACTTAACGGTTTGGGTATTTCTATCATCTCTACTTCTAAAGGAGTAATGACTGACAAGAAAGCCAGAGAAGAAAAAGTAGGCGGTGAAGTAATCTGCTATGTTTATTAATTTTTAATCACAGGAAAATGTCAAGAATTGGTAAAGCAATTATAACAGTTCCAGCAGGAGTTACCATCACTGAAAACAATGGTGTGGTAACCGTAAAAGGTCCTAAAGGAGAACTTTCTCAGGAACTTACAGCAGGAATTACTATAGAACAGAAAGATGGGGAACTGAACGTAAACAGACCATCTGATGCTAAACAACACAAAGCGCTTCACGGTTTATACAGAGCGTTAATCAACAACATGATTGTTGGTGTAAACACAGGTTTCGAAAAGAAACTGGAATTAGTAGGGGTAGGATACAGAGCTTCACACGCAGGTCAGAAACTTGAGTTGGCTTTAGGATTCTCTCACGGTATCGTACTGGAACTTCCAAATGAAGTAAAAGTAGATACATTGACTGAAAAAGGTAAAAACCCAATTATTACTTTAACGTCTCACGACAACCAACTTCTAGGGATGGTCGCTGCAAAGATCCGTTCTTTCAGAAAGCCTGAACCATACAAAGGGAAAGGGGTAAGATTCGTAGGAGAAATTGTTAGACGTAAAGCTGGTAAATCTGCTTAATAAATTATAAGTATTATGGCATTAACTAAAGTAGAAAAAAGAATAAGAATCAAAAGAAGAGTAAGAGGGAAAATCTCCGGATCTTCTGAATTGCCAAGATTATCTGTATACAAAAGTAATAAGGAAATTTACGCTCAGTTAATCGACGATAACAGTGGAAAAACATTGGCTTCTGCTTCTTCAAGAGAGAAAGGCGTTGAAGCTAACGGAACAAAGACTGAAGTTTCTGCTGCCGTAGGTAAGGCTATCGCTGCCAAAGCCATCGCTGCAGGAATCGAAAATATTGTATTTGATAGAAACGGATTCGTATACCACGGAAGAGTAAAAGCTCTTGCTGACGGTGCGAGAGAAGGTGGACTTAAATTCTAATCATTAAATTTCGGAAAATATGTTAGGACTAGATAATATAGAAAGAGTAAAACCGGGAGGATTAGAACTTAAAGATCGTCTCGTAGCTGTTAACAGAGTAACAAAAGTAACCAAAGGAGGTAGAGCTTTCGGATTTTCTGCAATCGTTGTTGTAGGAGACGAAGCGGGAACGATCGGTTTTGGTCTAGGGAAATCTAAGGAAGTTGCTTCTGCTATTGCTAAGGCGGTAGAAGATGCTAAGAAAAACTTAGTAAAAGTTCCTGTAATGAACCATACGATTCCTCACCAGACTTCTGCCAGATATGGTGGAGCTGATATCTTCTTGAGACCTGCTTCTCACGGTACAGGACTTATCGCCGGTGGTGCGGTAAGAGCGGTATTGGAGTCTGCCGGTGTACACGATATCCTTTCAAAATCCAAAGGATCTTCTAACCCTCACAACGTGGTGAAAGCTACTTTCAAAGCGTTACTGGATATCAGAAGACCTGAAGAAATCGCTAGAATGAGAGGAGTTTCTCTAACTAAAGTGTTTAACGGTTAATAAATAAAACAATGGCAACAATCAAAGTAAAGCAAGTAAGAAGCGCTATTGGAAGAACAAAAACCCAAAAGAGAACGCTTGAAGCATTAGGATTTAAGAAACTTCACCAAGTTGTAGAACACGAAGCTACGCCTTCTATCTTAGGAATGATAGCTGCAGTTAGTCACTTACTTGAAGTTCAAAAATAATTTTTAAAATAATTTTAAAATGAATTTAAACAACATAAAGCCAGCTGCAGGATCTACTTTCAATTCAAAAAGAATCGGTAGAGGACAAGGTAGCGGAAAAGGAGGTACTTCTACAAAAGGTCACAAAGGACAGAAAGCAAGAGCCGGATATTCTCAGAAGATCGGTTTTGAAGGAGGTCAGATGCCTTTACAAAGAAGATTACCGAAATTCGGATTCAAAAACGTAAACAGAAAAGAGTTTAGAGGAATTAACCTGGATACGATCCAGACTTTAATTGAAAATAAATCCATTACAGGAGATATCACAAGAGAAGTACTTATCGAAAACGGTTTAATTACGAAAAACGAATTAGTGAAAATTATGGGTAGAGGAGAATTGAAATCTGCGGTTTCAATCTCTGCTGACAAATTCACTAAATCTGCGGAAGAGTTGATCTCTAAAGCAGGTGGAAAAGCAATTACCTTATAATAATTACTAATGAAAGAATTTATACAAACACTCAAAAATATTTGGAGCCTTAAAGAATTACGGGATAAAATTATCTTCACTTTAGGGATTATTCTTGTGTATAGATTCGCATCTTATATCTCTTTACCTGCAATTAACCTTGCAGAAGTAGGGGATCTCTTAGAGCATTATAAAAATCAAGGCGGTAACAAGCAAGGAGCAGGTCTCCTTGGCTTGCTTTCGTCGTTTACGGGGGGAGCTTTCAGCCACGCTTCCGTAATGGCGTTAGGTATCATGCCTTATATTTCTGCTTCTATTATTGTTCAGTTGATGGGGATGGCTATTCCTTATCTTCAGAAACTTCAGAAAGATGGAGAGTCCGGTAGAAATACCCTGAACCAGATCACCAGATGGTTAACGATAGGCGTTTGTCTTGTACAGGCCCCTTCTTATCTTACCTCGATCACTCAGCTGTTTTTACCTTATGCTCAGTTCCAGTCTGCATATTATGTAGAGCCGAATTCCATTATGTTCTGGCTGCCAAGTATCGTGATTTTGGTTGCCGGCTCAGTATTCGCAATGTGGTTGGGTGAGAAAATCACCGACAAAGGTATCGGAAACGGTATCTCTATCCTGATTATGGTAGGGATCCTTTCAAGACTGCCTGAAGCATTCGTACAGGAAATGGCCGTGCAGAACGGAAAAGGAGGAATGGGATCGATCATGATCCTTATTGAAGTAATCTTCTGGATGCTGGTGGTTCTTCTTGCAGTGGTGTTATCCGTTGCGGTAAGAAAAATCCCGATCCAGTATGTAAGCAGAGCTCAGGCAAGAGGAGGTGTAAACAGAAATCTCATGCAGGGAGCAAGACAGTGGATCCCATTGAAAGTGAATGCTGCCGGTGTTATGCCGATCATCTTTGCCCAGGCATTGATGTTCGTTCCGGGGTTATTGACGAAAGTAGATGAATCCAATACTTTTCTTGCAGGTTTCAAGAATGTTTTTAGCTGGCAGTACAACGTATTGTTCGCGCTATTGATTATTATCTTCTCGTTTTTCTATACTGCAATTACGATTCCGGTAAACCAGATGGCTGATGATTTGAAGAGAAACGGAGGGTTAGTACCTAAAGTAAGACCAGGAAAAGAAACGGCTGATTATTTAGACGATATTTTATCAAAAATTACCTTGCCGGGTGCAATATTTTTGTCTATCTTTGCAATCCTTCCGGCAATTGTGCATGGAACCTTTGTTCAGACAGATGCATTCGCCCTGTTTTTCGGGGGAACATCACTATTGATTATGGTGGGAGTAATTTTAGATACCGTTCAACAGATTAATACTTATCTGCTGAACCATCATTATGATGGCTTGATGCAGTCTAAATTATCAAGAACGACTGGATATTAATTTATGGCGAAACAAAAACATATTGAACAAGACGGCGTTATCACGGAAGCACTTTCCAACGCCCAGTTCCGTGTAGAGCTAGAAAATGGGCATGTACTTATTGCCCATATTTCCGGTAAAATGCGAATGCATTATATTAAACTTTTACCTGGTGATAAGGTGAAACTGGAAATGTCTCCTTACGATTTATCAAAAGGGAGAATTACATTCAGATATTAAAACAATGCCAAATGGAACACATGTTCCATTTGGCTATTGTTAAAAAAATAAATACTATCAAACAAAATGAAAGTAAGAGCATCAATTAAAAAAAGAAGCGCTGATTGCAAAATCGTACGCAGAAAAGGTGTACTGTTCGTAATCAACAAAAAGAACCCAAAATTTAAACAAAGACAAGGCTAACATTAAATTATGGCGAGAATTTCAGGTATAGATTTACCAAAAAACAAAAGAGGTGTTATCGGTTTAACTTACATCTACGGAGTCGGAAGAAGTACTTCTTCAGAAATCCTTAAAGCTGCCGGTATCAGCGAAGACAAGAAAGTCAACGAATGGAATGACGATGAATTGGCTGCCATCAGAACCTACATTTCCGAAAACATCAAAGTGGAAGGAGAGTTGAGATCTGAAGTGCAATTGAACATTAAGCGATTAATGGACATAGGATGCCAACGAGGAATACGTCACAGACTAGGACTACCTTTAAGAGGCCAGAGAACGAAAAACAACTCTAGAACCCGTAAAGGAAAGAGAAAAACTGTTGCTAACAAGAAAAAAGCTAGTAAATAATCGTTAGGAATTATGGCAAAACAAACTAAAGTAGTTAAAAAAAGAAAAGTAAAAGTTGAAGCTATTGGTGAAGCGCATATTCAGGCTTCTTTCAATAACATCATCATTTCTTTAACAAATAAAAACGGAGAGGTTATCTCTTGGGCTTCTGCCGGTAAAATGGGTTTCAGAGGTTCTAAAAAGAATACTCCATTTGCTGCTCAGATGGCAGCTGAAAATTGCTCTGCTGTAGCTCATGAAGCGGGATTAAGAAGAGTAAAGGTGTTCGTAAAAGGTCCGGGTGCAGGTAGAGAATCTGCTATCAGATCTATCCACAATTCAGGAATCGAAGTTAGTGAAATCGTTGACGTGACGCCAATGCCACACAACGGATGCAGACCACCAAAAAGAAGAAGAGTTTAATTTTTAGAATTTACCCATTATGGCAAGATATATTGGACCTAAAACTAAGATTGCTAGAAAGTTTGGTGCTGCAATCTACGGAGATGACAAAAACTTCGAGAAAAGAAAAAACCAACCGCCAGGACAACACGGTCCTAACAAGAGAAGAGGTGCTAAAAAATCTGAATACGCAGTTCAGTTAGCTGAAAAACAAAAAGCTAAATATACATACGGTATCTTAGAAAGACAGTTTGCTAACTTATTCGAGAAAGCACACAGAAGTAAAGGTGTAACAGGGGAAGTTCTACTACAGCTTTGCGAATCAAGACTCGATAATGTAGTTTACAGATTAGGTTTTGCTAAAACAAGATCTGCTGCAAGACAATTGGTTTCTCACAGACACATTACCGTGAACGGAGAGATTCTGAACATTCCTTCATATTTGGTAAAAGCAGGTGATGTAATCGCTGTAAGAGAAAAATCCAAGTCTCTTGAAGTGGTTACCAATGCATTGGCTTCCAAAGCAAATTATGAGTGGTTACAATTCAACGATGAGAAAAAAGAAGGTACTTTCGTATCTGCCCCTGAGAGAATCCAGATTCCGGAGGACATCAAGGAACAGCTTATCGTCGAACTTTACTCTAAATAATTTTTTAATCAAATTTTTGCTCAACCCAATAATATGGCAATTTTACAATTCATAAAACCCGATAAAGTAATTTTACTTAACTCTGATGATTTTAGAGGTCAGTTTGAATTCAGACCACTAGAACCAGGTTTCGGGCTTACAATCGGTAATGCTTTGAGAAGAGTGTTGCTTTCTTCTCTGGAAGGATACGCTATTTCATCTATCAAAATAGAAGGTGTAGAGCACGAATTTTCAACCATTCCGGGAGTAATCGAAGATGTTACCGAAATCATTCTTAACCTGAAGCAGGTAAGATTAAAATCTACGGCAGAAAACCAGTCTAATGAGCAGGTTGTTGCCAAAGTATCGGGTCAGACGGTGATTACTGCTGGAGATTTAGGAAAAGCGATCAACGGATTTGAGGTGTTGAACCCGGATTTAGTGATTTGTAACCTAAACAATGACGTTACTTTCGAAATTACTTTCAATATAGAAAAAGGAAGAGGGTATGTGCCTTCTGAACAAAATAAGTCAAACAATGCACCGGTAGGTACTATTGCCATCGACTCTATTTTCACGCCAATCAAGAAAGTACAGTATAGCATTGAAAATTATCGTGTAGAGCAAAAAACAGACTACGAAAAACTTGTACTGGATATCGAAACTGACGGATCTATCAGTCCGCAGAATGCTTTAACTGAAGCTTCCAAGATCTTAATCTATCATTTCATGCTGTTCTCCGATGAGAGAATCACGCTTGAGACGGAAGCCGTAAAAGCATCGATCCAATATGATGAGGAGACTCTTCATACAAGACAACTACTGAAGTCTAAATTAGCAGACATGGATCTTTCCGTAAGAGCCCTGAACTGTCTGAAAGCGGCTGAAGTGGAAACTCTTGGAGAATTGGTTTCTTACAGTAAGTCTGATTTGATGAAATTCAGAAATTTTGGTAAAAAATCTTTGACAGAACTAGAAGAATTAGTGCATTCAAAAGGTCTAAACTTCGGTTTCGACGTTGCAAAATATAAATTAGACGCTGATAATTAATTAATAATGAGACACGGTAAAAAATTCAATCACTTAGGAAGAACAGCTTCTCATAGAAGCGCATTGCTTTCTAATATGGCTTGTTCTCTAATTGAGCATAAAAGAATCAACACTACTGTAGCAAAAGCAAAAGCTTTAAGAGTATATGTTGAGCCTCTATTAACAAAAGCAAAAGAAGATACTACACACAACAGAAGAATTGTTTTTTCATATCTTCAAAATAAAGAAGCGGTTGCTGAATTGTTCAGAACAGTAGCTCCTAAAATCGCTGAGAGAAACGGTGGTTATACAAGAATCATCAAAACAGGTTTCAGACCGGGTGATGCTGCTGATACTGCTCTTATCGAACTGGTAGACTTCAATGAGCTTTATAATCCGAATGCGGAAGAGAAAAAAGCGACAAGAAGAAGCAGAAGATCTGCGGCTCCTAAAAAAGAAGCTGTAGTTGCTGAAGCTCCTGTAGTAGAAGAAAAAACTGCTGAGCCAACGGCTGAAGCTGCTGATTCTACAGAAGAAAAAACTGAAGAATAATATTCATCAGATACATCATAAGAACCCATCCGTTTATTCGGATGGTTTTTTTATTTTACACAAAAGGGTAATTGATTTTGATAGGTTTATGGAATATGTTTGTGATACAAAAATTTTAGTTATGAAAATTTTAAATAACAAATTATCAAAAACGCTTTCCTCCGAAAGCATTAGTTTTGTATCTACTCCAAATAAAGGAGGAGAAATAATTCCTGATTCCATCATTATTCACTTTACTGCGGGGAGAAGTGCTGAAAGTTCTGTAGAATGGTTCAAAAATCCGGAAGCTAAGGCTTCTGCACATCTTGTTATAGATAGGGATGGTAAGGTGATACAAATGGTAGAATTCAACCATAAGGCCTGGCATGCAGGAGTCAGCAGATGGTCGGATCGATCGGGTTTTAATAACTTTTCCATCGGTATTGAACTGGATAATCCGGGAAGGCTGACAAAGGTGAACGATCGGTTTTATTCTTGGTTTAAAAAGGAATATCCGAAAGACGTGGTTGTTGAAGCTAGGCATAAGCATGAACAGGAGATTTCTTACTGGCACAATTTTACGGACAGACAGATTGAATCCTGTTTTAATGTATGTAAATTATTAATGGAAAATTATAATATACAAGAAGTCCTGGGGCATGAAGATATTGCTCCGTTCCGGAAAAATGATCCGGGACCGGCATTTCCTATGGAAAGTTTCAGAGCAAAACTTTTTGGTAGGGAAGATGACACGGCCGATGTATATAAAGTAACAGCAAACCAGGTTAATCTCAGGACTGGTGCAGGAACCGAATTTCAGATTATTGATAAACTTCAGTCTGATACAAAAGTCGAATTTGTAAAAAGTAAATCCGGTTGGTTCTATGTTTATGTATTGTCTAAAAATATAGATGGAGAGCCGTTGTACGGTTGGATCAATGGCTCATTGCTTAGGAAGGCATAAATACATAATATGGATTAAAAGTAAAACTAACCGACCGTTTAAAATGAATTAAACGGTCGGTTATATTTTATATTTTCGTTTTTTTCAGCTCAATAATATTATTTCCCTGGATCAGATGAATACTGTCCTGCGTTACTTTTGCCGTCATATCATCCTTTGTATATGTTGTTTCTTTACCGCTGCTTCCCGTTTTCTTCAGGATAAATGTTTTATTGTTATTTCTGATGGAAAGCGTACTTTCTTTCGGGGTGGTTTCAAAGATTACTTTTACCAGGGTGCCATCCGTTGCTTTATAAATATTGCTGGTCTTTTCCGTTTTCTGCCCGTTCACTTCCGTCATCGAGGATGATGTGCTTACGGAATCTATTTTACCGTTGTTATCCACCACCGAAGTCTCCGAACTTTCCGATTGAATGATCTCTTTGTTGCCGCCTTCACTTTTTTTACAGCTTACCATAGAAAGAAAAATCGCTGAAACTGCGACCAGAATTACCTTTTTCATGATGTTAATTTTTTTTAATGTATTGATTGTTAAATGTTTTGTAATATAAAATAATTTTCCTTAAATTTAATCAAAACAAAAACTAAACCAACCATGATGAACGTAAATCTTCTAAAATTACACAAACGGGTAATTGACCCGCTCCTTTACGATTCCGAACTTTACCGTAATAAATCAGGGAAGCCGAAAACTATATAGAGTAGGCCTATTTAAAACTTTATTACTATGTTCACAGAATCAGAAATCAAAAATGTATCATTAGAAAAAAGTCCGGAAAGCGTTAATTTTTGCGCAGTGTGGCCTGCAGCGAAAAAAGGGCTGGAGCTTCTGAAAGAAATCGTCAAAAATTCTGTACTTAAAGGTGTGATCGGCACGGTGATCGGTCTTGGAGACGGATTTTGTCCTTCAAAATAATGAATAGCAAGGGCTATCTCCATTTTTGTGATGTCCCAAATTGTTAGAATTGGAATTCTGAGTTGAATATTCACCCAATCCACGCCAGATGAAAATAACCATAGCCATCGTAGAGGACGAGAAAAACTACAACAATGCCTTGAAGAAAGTAATTGATTACCAGGATGACATGAAAGTCGTTGCCCAGTTTTTTGACGGACGCGAGGCTTTGCAACAGCTCTCTGATCTTTCTCCGGATGTGGTCATGATGGATATTCAGCTTCAGGATATGCTGGGCATCGAAATCATTGAAAAACTGAAACAGCAGATGCCGTCCACCCAGTTTATTATGTGTACGAGTTTTGAAGATGACGAAAAGATCTTCAATTCACTGAAAGCCGGAGCCATGGGCTACCTGGTGAAAGGGGAGAGCATGGATAAGATTCTTTCCTCCATTCGCGATGCATTCAACGGCGGCGCCCCGATGAGCTTCTCCATCGCTCGGAAAGTCCTTAGCCATTTTGAACGTAAACTTCCCCAAATCCAGGGTTGCAACGAACTCACGGACCGGGAAAAGGAGATCCTGGAGCTTCTCTCGCAAGGATTATTATATAAAGAAATTGCCGACAAGAAATTCATCAGCATTGATACGGTGAAAAAACACGTCGGCAACATCTACCGAAAGCTCCACGTCAACAACAAAGTGGAGGCTATTAATAAATTTAACCATTTTAAAAACTAAGAAATTATGAATCCAGAAGAATTGAAAAACTTTTGTGCGGAAATCAAATTAAATGTAATTAAAGAGATTTTACAAATAGATTGTGAATCATTCAAGGATATTGGGAATAAGCATATTGAAATGAACCTGGAGCTTACTCCTGATCAATTAAGATGTATGAGTAATGGTGCTGAAGAAATTTTTTCTGAAAATAGTATACCACAAATACTAGAAGATTTCATAATTAATACAAAATCTTTTAAAAGTGTTAATTTTTCATTTGATAATATTCATTTTATCTTCATTGATAATGTATCCTTAAATAGATTTCTTAAAGATATTAATGGTAGTGATATTTCAGTTAGAAGTATAAGTCAAAAATATATGCATTATTATATAATTTTAAATTGCAATGAAGACAATCTATATGAATTTGTACCTACTAATTATAATGCATACTTAGTAGATGATAATTCAGAACTGCGAGAAATTAATATTTCAACCAGTTTTGGAGATGTAAGAAAAGAATTTCTAGAAGGCATAGGTGAGTTAATCAGAAAAAAATCAACTTTAAATGGAATTACAGAATATATAACTTTTCCTTTAAAAGTAGTAGAGACATTCATAAAAGAACAATATGAAACAATAGATATTAGGGTAAAATTAATACGAATAAAAAAGGATTGTATTCTACAGGGCATTAATAGTAACGTTAATGATGTTTTACGAGATCCAAAAAAACAAAAAAAGCTATCTATGGCTTTTCAAAAAAACAATAGTAATTTTTATGATATTGGTAATATGCAGCCATGATGTATTCTAGTTTTCAAATAGCATATATCATAGTCTTATTTTTTGTTGCTTCCTTTTCTATTTTCTTATATTTAAAAATAGGAGGGAGGCAACAGGATTTTTTGTGTTTTTACTTAGGAACAAGTTTTATACTAGAATTTTTAATGTTTATATTTCAGATATATTTTGGGAGCAGTATTCAATTTGGATTTTTATATAATCTTTACATTTTATTTTGTTCTCTTTTTTTCCTTTTTTACTTTAATCGAAATCAAAATTTATTATTAGTAAAAGTCAATACCTTTATTTTTACAATTTTTGCTGTGATTTTTTTAACCTTTATCTTAAAGAGTTATAAAGAAGTAAATCAAATTATCGCAATTTCATTTTCATTAATGTACATTATTTACAGCCTCACTTGGCTATATGGAAAAATCAAATATCCAAATGAAATCTTTATAATTGATGAACCCAAATTTTGGATTTCCAGTGGGCTATTATTTTGGGGAGTTTTTTTTATTTTAAGAGTTATTCCAAGATATATGTTTGATCAATTTGATAATAAAATTCTAATTGTTTCTCAATCATTCTTTTTCGTCATAAATATTCTCTTTTACATTTCATCTTTTATTTCATTATTAAAATATAGTAAAATGTATGGTATTCGATGACAAAAACTTAACTGAGATAAAATTAACATACATTATTATTACAATTGTAATGTTTTTCTTTATTTCATTCATCATTTTCATTGTTTTAATGTACAACCGAAAACAACTCCTTTACCTCAAAGAAAACCAGCTCAAAGAATCTGAACACCAAAACCAACTCCTCCAGAAAGAACTCGAAAAACAAAAACTGATCGAAAAAGAACGGGAACGGATTTCCCACGACATGCATGACGATCTCGGAGCCGGGATCTCAGCCCTAAAACTCCAGGCGGAATTTTTAAAACAGCGTGCTGAAGACGAAGATCTCAAAAGCGACATCGATGAACTCCTGAAAACCTCCGAAGACATGAATCTCTCCATGCGGGAAATGCTCTGGAGCCTCAATTCCGGAAATGATACCTTGGGAAGCTTTATCGATTATGCCAAATCCTACGCCCGGAACTTCCTCAAAAAAACAACCATCGTCCTTCATATCGAAAATGAAAATGTGATTTCGGAAACCACCATTACGACAGAACAGCGGCGCAACCTTTTTTTATGCCTTAAAGAAGCCTTGAATAATGCTTATAAACACAGCCGGTCCGACAGGCTTACCCTTTCCTTTATTCAACAGGAAAAAGAATTCATGATGAAGATATCGGATAACGGAGTCGGCATCGATCCTGAAAACCCTGAAGGCAACGGCTTACGCAACATGAAGCGCAGGATGCAGGAACAGAACGGGCATTGTGAAGTCATGACGGAAAATGGGACGCATCTGTTTTTCAGGATTAAATTGTAATTGGATTTTTAAGTTTAAATAAAGCAGCATCATTTTTATGGTGCTGTTTTTTATTGTAAATCACCCGTTTGTGTAATTGACAGGGATTTGTTTTTGTGAGAACTTTGAGGTAGGAATTTAAAAAATCGATAACCATGAAAACAATTATTGACGACAGTATCGAAGGACTGACCACCGCACTCAAAAATGACGATAATCTTCAGGAAAAGTTTAAAAATGATCCTGTGGCAGCGTTGGGCAGCGTTGAAACAAGAAATCCCAAGGATACGGACTACTGGATTTATAGAATTATCGTTATTTCACTTGGGCTTGCGGTGATCTCAATCATTATTGGATTAATTATCATTTCAATCGATGGAATCAGATTGGAAAATCAGCTCATCACTATTTTTACTGCAATTTCATCAGGAGCAATTGGAGCAATGGCCGGGCTTCTGGCTCCTTCGCCCGGTAAAAGTAAATAATCATTTTAAAAATCAACAATATGAAAAATTTTTTACTGCTTACAAGTATTGCATTTTCCTGTCTGGTACATGCACAGAAAACAAGAGTGTTGGCTTTGGATCTGAGTACACCTACTGAGAAATCATTGCGATTTGAAGATGGTGAGGGGGATTCTGCAAGATGGCTTTCAGTAAGATCCGCAGATTTGATTTCTTTAAAATTAATCAAAGGAAATCCTTTAAAATACAGCTACAGGATAAACGGTGCTCCCATTACCTTATTCATGAATGCTGATGAATGGAACCGCTTATTTTCGGAGCCATCCGATAATAAAGAAGCATTTGCAAAACAGTATGATGCGGCCACTTATGAGAGCCTGCCGAAAAAAAATGAGAAACTGGAAAAAAGGCTGGAAAATTTAGAAATTACCCTGGACCGGTTTGAATTGGAAAATACGAATAAAGAAAGTCTTGATGATGACTTTAAAAAAGACAGAGCGTTATTGTTTGATACTCTTAAACAGGCAAATTATGAAGCGCATGCAAATAAAGCCTGTTTAGAACAGGGGATGAATAATCCGGAATACAAAAATCTCTTATCGGAGGAGGAAAAGGCTAAAGCTGAAAAAAATATCAAAAGTAACATAGACCAGGCGGATAAGATGCTGAAGTCATTTGAAACTAAATATTTCTTCTCTAATGAATTTTACACACTTCCCATGGAACACCAGGGCAAAAACATAGATGCCATTGAATTTACCGTTAAAAGGGTTAATAAAGAAACGAATGCGGAAGACGAGACATTCACCGGAAAATACAAGGTATGGATCACAGGCGGGATGAAGATAGACATCAGTGCCGGTGTTTTTCTGACGAGCCTGTTTGATAAAGAGTATGAAGCGAGGGATATCTCAGATGATTCGGGAAACAAGGAGATTGTCTTAAAGAATCATGGAAATTACGATTTTGCATTCGGCTCTACCATTAATACCAATTTCAGAATTAATTCCTGGGTACAGCCGCAACTCAGCTTTGGAGCGGTTTTTACGCAGAACCAGAAGTTTCAGCTCATCCTTGGAGGAGGTATTATTCTGGGCAGAGAAGAGCGGTGGATTCTTTCCGGCGGGCTTAGTATGGGAGTGGTAGACCGTCTGGCAGACAGGTTTCAGGCGGGAGGAATATATGATCTGGGAACCAGCGGACAGGTTCCTACGATAAAACAATTCAAATTCGGACATTTCTTCGGCATTACATACAATCTTTCAAAAGTGAATACAATTTCTATAAAACCTAAATAATTATGAACAATTCAGAAAAACAAGAGGAGCTTTTTGATCCGAATAATGTTAAACACGATCAGATGCTAGGAAACCTGCAGGGAAATATCCTTAAAGGGCATGGCAGAAATTTTACTTCCCATCTGTTTATCCGATTTTATAAAAATAAAAGAGAAGAGGCCGTAGAATGGCTAAAAAGCTTTTCAGGAAAAGTGACTTCCTGTAAAAAACAATTGAAGGAAACAGCTATATTTAAGAAAAACGGCATTTCGGGTAGTGTATTCTTTGGATTCTACCTTACCGGTGAAGGCTATTCCTATCTTGGGAAAAAGCAGATTTCTTAACAAGCATGAAAAATGCCGAACTGGAAGATCCGGATGTTACAAAATGGGAAGAAGGGTATCAGGAAGAAATTCATGCAATGATCCTGATCGCCGATGATAATTATGATACCGTTCAAAACCATAAACAGCTTCTGGTAAAAGAACTAAATGGTTTTTTCTGACATTCTGAAAATTGAAAACGGCAACGTCATCAGAAACCCTGGAGGAGAAGGTATTGAGCATTTCGGATATGCAGATGGAATCAGCCAGCCACTTTTTTTCCGAGAAGAAATAGAGGCGTACCGTGAAAAGTATAAATATTTCCAGGCTTTCGACCCAGCTTTTCCACTGGAACAAGTACTGGTAAAAGACCCTTTGCTGGAAAATGAAAATGCATTCGGAAGCTTTTTGGTATTCCGTAAGCTGGAACAGGATGTAAAAGGTTTTAAAAGACAGGAAAAACAAATTGCTGAAAAAATGAACCTGGAAAACGATGAAATTGTAGGTGCTGTCATGGTAGGCAGATTTGAAGACGGTAACCCCATATGCTTTATCACATGAAGACGGAATTCTCGACAATCTGACGAATAATTTTAAATATGGAAACGAAGCTGGAAAATGTCCTTTCCTGAATCACATCCGTGCCACGAATGAACGTGATGAGGCTTCGCGTTCGATGATTATGGCCAGAAGGGGAATCCCGTACGGTGCTGTTTTAGATATTGAAGATACCGGAGAAAAAAAGCGAGGGCTTTTATTTATGAGCTTTCAGAGCAATATTAAAGACCAGTTTGAGGCTTCCCAATTGCGTGCTAATGCAAAGAAAGATCCTATTATCGGCCAAGGCAGCTCTTTTACAGCAGAGGCTTTATGTTTCGGGGAAAATACGGAAAGTGTACAGATGGATTTCAAAAGCTTTGTTACTTTGAAAGGCGGCGAATATTTCTTCGCGCCTTCGATTCCTTATCTGAAAAATCTAAATTAACTAAAATTTAACTCTGAATAAACGTATAAATTACACCCCATTTGCTTCATAACGTTAAAAATTGATTAAATTTGTCTGAACTATAAAAAAACGAACAATGAGTTACATTTCTTACATAGAAGCGAGACAAATTTTGGATTCAAGAGGGAATCCTACAGTAGAAGTAGATGTATTCACAGAGAGCGGGGCGATGGGTCGTGCTGCCGTACCTTCCGGAGCGTCTACCGGGGAACATGAAGCGGTAGAGCTGCGTGACGGCGGTTCGGAATGGATGGGGAAAGGCGTTTCCAAGGCTGTAGAAAATGTAAGAGAAGTAATCGCCCCTGAATTGGTAGGCCTTCCGGTTTTCGATCAGAACCTGATCGACCAGATCATGATCGATCTTGACGGATCCAACAACAAAGGGAATCTTGGAGCCAACGCTATTCTTGGGGTTTCTTTGGCTGCCGCAAAAGCAGCAGCAGCAGACCTGAAAATGCCCTTATACAAATATGTGGGTGGGGTAAATGCCAATACGCTTCCTGTTCCGATGATGAACGTGATCAACGGTGGATCCCACTCCGATGCACCGATCGCCTTCCAGGAATTTATGGTAATGCCGGTAAAGGCAGACTCTTTCTCCCATGCTTTGAGAAAAGGAACGGAGATTTTCCACAACTTAAAAGCGATTCTTCATTCAAGAGGCTTATCGACGGCGGTAGGGGACGAAGGTGGTTTTGCACCGACTTTCACAGGAACGGAAGATGCTTTGGATACTTTACTTCAGGCCATCGAAAAAGCAGGGTACAAGCCTGGTGACGATGTGATGATCGCACTGGACTGCGCGGCTTCAGAATTCTATAAAGACGGGGTTTACGATTACAGAAAATTCCAGACGCCGGATGCTGCCCAGTATACCAGCAGCGAGCAGGTTTCTTACCTGGCTGAACTGGCCAATAAATATCCGATCATCTCTATCGAAGACGGAATGCAGGAAAATGACTGGGAAGGCTGGAAAATGTTAACGGATAAAATCGGAGACAGAGTGCAGTTGGTTGGTGACGATTTATTCGTAACAAATGTTGAAAGATTGTCAAGAGGAGTTAACGAAGGAATTGCCAATTCAATCCTGGTTAAAGTAAACCAGATCGGTTCTCTTTCCGAAACCATGGCTGCCGTACAGATGGCTCAGCACAACAAATTTACGTCTGTAATGTCTCACAGATCCGGTGAAACGGAAGATTCTACCATCGCTGATTTAGCAGTAGCGATGAACTGCGGACAGATCAAAACAGGATCTGCTTCAAGATCAGACCGTATGGCAAAATACAATCAATTGCTGAGAATCGAGGAAGCTCTTGGTGAAACAGCGGTTTTCCCAGGACTGGATGCTTTTAAAATCAAAAGATAATCAATCGAATTTATAAATTACGGCAAGCGAAATTTTTAGTTTGCCGTATTTTGTAATAAATAGTATATTTAGAAAAAAAATAAATAATGTCAGACAACAAAGTAATATTGAATTACGACGGTAATTCATATGAATATCCAATTGTGGATAGTACTATCGGAGACAGAGGAATCGATATTTCAAAATTAAGAGACCAGACAGGTTTAATCACGCTTGATTTAGGGTATAAGAATACCGGGGCTACACTTAGTGACATCACTTACTTAGATGGAGATAAAGGAGAATTATTCTACAGAGGATATCCGATCGAGCAAATCGCGGATAAATCCAACTTCACGGAGGTAATGTACCTATTATTACACGGTGAGCTTCCAACTCAGGATCAGTACAGTTCTTTCGAATCAAACATTAAAAAATATAATTTCGTAGCAGAGGAGATGAAAAAAATCATCGATGCTTTTCCTCGTTCTGCTCACCCTATGGGAGTTTTATCTTCTTTAACTTCCGCGTTGACGGCTTTCAATCCTAAAGCGGTTAATGTAAACTCAAAAGAAGAAATGGACCTTGCCGCACAATTGATGATTGCCAAATTCTCTCATCTTTGCGCATGGACCTACAGAAAAACTCAGGGATTGCCGCTTAACCACGGGGATAATAGCCTGAACTATGTAGAAAACTTCTACAAAATGACCTTCAGAATGCCGAACCAGGAATTCGAAATCGATCCTGTAGTGGTGCAGGCATTGGATAAATTACTGATCCTTCATGCAGACCACGAGCAGAACTGTTCTACTTCTACCGTAAGAATGGTAGGATCTGCGCATACCGGTCTTTTTGCTTCCGTTTCTGCAGGAGTTTCTGCTCTTTGGGGGCCGCTTCACGGTGGAGCAAACCAGGCGGTAATCGAAATGCTTGAGCTGATCGAAAAAGATGGTGGAGATGTAAACAAATGGGTAGCTAAAGCTAAAGATAAAAACGATAACTTCCGTTTGATGGGCTTCGGACACAGAGTATACAAAAACTTCGACCCGAGAGCTAAAATCATTAAAAAGGCAGCGGATGATATCCTGAACGCTTTAGGTATCCAGGACAAAGCTCTGGACATTGCAATGCAGTTGGAAAGAGTAGCTTTGGAAGACGAGTACTTCGTGGAAAGAAAACTGTATCCGAACGTAGACTTCTACTCGGGAATCATCTACCGTGCATTGGGAATTCCTACCGAAATGTTCACCGTAATGTTTGCATTGGGAAGACTCCCTGGATGGATCTCTCAGTGGAAAGAAATGAGAATGAAAGGAGACCCGATCGGAAGACCGAGACAGGTATATCAGGGAGCTCAGAAAAGAGACTACATCGATATGGTAAACAGATAAGCAATATCTCAACTTATATAAAAATCCCGGAGTTTCTCTTCGGGATTTTTTATTGTGCGGAATTTTCGTAATTTAAAGTATGGAAAATACACCGCAATACCCGGCAAAAAATATGATACGAATTCTTATTGTCCTGTATATTCTTTACGGACTGATTTTTCTGATCGAAACCTTCGATTTCCTGGAAATGCTGCATACCAAGCCAAAAGATGATCATCCGACTTATGGACTGGTGAATGTGATCTTTTACCAGATGGAAATGATCATCTGCTTTATCTGTGCGTTCAGTTTTATCATTCTTATTTCCACAAAACAGTCGGTTTCCACATTGCTGTTCGTATCCGTATTGCTTCTGATATTCAGAGCATCTACCGTATATTATCTGTACGCTTACGAAACCGAAGAACGGTGGGTACCTTTCATTTATAAAGAAGCCAATGACTTCAGCATGCTGTTCCGAAGAACCTTTGTTCCTGCTCAGCTGGTCTGTAATGTTGTTGCAGTAATTTCTCTATCAAAAAGATATTTCAAAGACCGTAAAGTGAAAAAAAAGAACCTGCCGTAAGTGACAGGTTTTTAATTTGACTAAAATAATTTTGAGAGCATTGATTTATTATCAGTAATCTGACAAAATAAAAAAGCAGGAAGATAATCAGACATGTAAATAGATTTACCTTTAACAGAATATCATTTGATATCAAAGCTAATTGGCCTCTTAGTAGAAAAAACTTCTCACATCCAACTTCCGTCTTTTTAACATGCTTTATACTTCAGATTCACCTTGATTAAGGACATTGGCAACGGTCGCATACCCAGATGGTACAGGCTCCTGTGGTATCATTCCACTCACAGCAGCGTCTTGCTGCAGAAGCACCTCCGATAATGTTTTTTTGCTGATCCCTTCCAAGTTTTTGTGCATTTTTAAGCACAGCATTCTTTGTTTTCATAATAAATGGTTTTAATGATTGATGTTGAGTGATTTAACATGATTAATATGTCACTAATGTATGAATTTAAATTGGATTTTAGTCAAAAAATCATTAAAAAATAAGGCATTAAAAAAATATCTGTGAAAAGTACTTCCTACAGAGATAAAATATAAAGATATTTGATATAGCATCAATAAAAAACTGGCATCATACACAATGGTAGAATTATCTCTCTGTAATCCGCTAAAACAGGCCTGAAAGTTTTCCAGATTCAGCCCTTTACTTATATTTGTAGCATTGCATAATTCTTTATGAAACTAAATATAAAAAACGAAACAGGCAGGCTGAAATCAGTGGTTTTAGGGCAGCCCAAGTCCATGGGACCGGTTCCTACACTGCTGGAAAGTTATGACGCTAAATCATATTATTCCATTGAAAACAATCTGTATCCGAAGGAATCGGAGATCATCAAAGAAATGGACGCTTTTGAGACGGTCTTAAAGAAATATGATGTAGAAGTGCTTCGACCGGATATTATTGAAGATTACAACCAGGTTTTTGCAAGGGATGTGGCCTTCGTGATTGATGATAAAATGATTATCTCCAACGTCATTGCAGACCGTGCGGACGAACAGGAAGCTTACAAAACAGTTTTTGAAAAAGTAGCATGGAGAAAAATCATCAACCTTCCGGAAACAGCTCACATTGAAGGTGGTGACGTAATCGTATGGGATGACTTTTTGTTTATCGGAACCTGTTTTAGCGAAGATTACCGAAATTATAAAACGGCAAGAACCAACGAATATGCCATTGAAATCCTGAAGGAATATTTCCCTAAAAAAAGGATCATCGATCTGGAATTAAAAAAGAACGACAAAATTCCGTATGAAGGCATCCTGCATCTGGACTGCACCTTTAATCCTGTCGGAACAGATAAGTGCATCATTTACAAAGAAGGATTTGTGGACGAAAGCGATTACCGCCTGATCATCGATATTTTCGGTGAAGAAAACTGCTTCCACGTAACAGCTGAGGAAATGTTTGAAATGAACCCGAATATTTTTTCCATCTCCCCGGAAATTGTGGTTTCAGACACAACATTCACCAGAATGAACAGTCATCTCCGTAACGAATGGGGAATGATCGTCGAAGAAATCCCGTACCGCGAAATTTCCAAGATGGGCGGATTGCTGAGGTGTTCTACCATGCCATTGGTGAGGGAATAAGCAGGTTTGAAAGTGTGAGAGTGATAGCGCCGGAGTGTGGAAGAGTTTGAGAGTAATAGAGTAAGGGTTTCTGTTTTTATAGGATTGTGAGAAAGTTATTGATATTTTTTCTATTTTAGTTAAAAATACAAAGATGTCAACAATTAAATTCCATCAGGATCTGAAGGTCTATCAGAAATCTTTTGAAGCTGCCATGAAGATCTATGGGATTTCAAAAACGTTTCCCAAAGAAGAAATCTACTCTCTGACAGACCAGATCAGAAGATCCTCATGTTCGGTTGCAGCGAACATAAGTGAGGCGTGGGGCAAAAGAAAGTATGAAAAATCTTTTATTGCCAAACTCACAGATTCCGAAGGACAAGCCCGAGAAACTCAGACATGGCTCCAATTTGCATTAGCCTGTCAATATATTAACGAAGAACAGTTTAGAATATTAAATGATCATTACAATCAAATAATCGGAATGTTGGTGAATATGATGATTCAATCAAAAAATTGGTGCACATTTCATTAATAAAACAAAAAATACATTTCAATAAGCAATAGAGGCTTGTGAGTGGAAGTGTTGGAGCTTTTGAGAGTGAGAGGATGATTGATGTTTTTTCCGATTTCAGTTAAAAATATAATCAGGTCGGCAATTAAATTTATAAGGTTCTCATTTTATACGACAAACCTATAAAAAGTAAATTTGCACTAAAACACTAAAACACTAAAACACTAAAACACTAAAACACTAAAACACTAAAACACTAAGACTCAACAACCCTAAAACCCAAACTATGCAGACTACAGATACCGTACTTATGATAGAGCCCATTGCATTTGGCTTTAACGAAGAAACCGCAAAAAACAATTATTTCCAGACAGAGCAGAAAGGTTTTGACATCCAGTTTAAGGCATTGTCGGAATTTAAAATGTTCGTTGAAAAACTGAGAAGCAAAGGCATCAATGTCATCACCATAAAAGATACCCTGGACCCGCATACGCCGGATTCTATCTTCCCGAACAACTGGGTGAGCTTCCACCGGGACGGAAAAGTAGTATTGTATCCAATGTTCGCCTCCAACAGGAGAGTCGAAAGAAGGGAAGACATTATTGAAACGATTAAAAAACAGGGATTTGAAGTCGCTGAAATCGACGACTGGTCTTTACCTGAAACCCAGGGACATTTCCTGGAAGGTACCGGCAGCATGATTTTCGACCATGATCATAAAATCGCTTATGGTTCGGTCTCCCTGAGGCTGGATGAAAACCTTTTCAGGGAATTCTGTGAAAAGTATGGTTTTACACCGGTGGTATTTCATTCATTTCAGACCGTAGGGGAAGAAAGGCTGCCGATCTATCATACCAATGTCATGATGTGTGTGGCGGATCAGTTTGTTGTCATCTGCCTGGATTGTATCGATAATGAGCTGGAAAGAAGCAAAGTGATTGAAACCATTAAAAATTCAGGAAAAGAAATCATCGAAATTTCCGAAGACCAGATGCAGCAGTTTGCGGGCAATATGCTGCAAGTACAGAACAAAGACGGACAGAAATTTTTGGTAATGAGCGAAACAGCCTGTAAATCTTTGACAAAAGACCAGATCGCCACTATCGAAAAATACTGCGAAATCATCCACTCGGACCTGAATACCATCGAAGTGAATGGCGGCGGAAGCGCACGCTGTATGCTGGCTGAGGTCTTCCTGCCGAAAAAATAATACTAAGGTTTTTTAATATGCAGGTTTTACCTGAACGATAAAAATTCCGGAATCTGATCAGAATTGACTGATTGGGCTCCGGAATTTTCATATGGCAGGAACAAAATTCCAAATGAATGTATGTCTTTTTATGAGAAGTATGGATGTATGGTTATGTTTTTACCATCATTTAATATTTTGCATTTATATTACTTTTATCGTATGTATTTCAGAGAATACTATTCTAAAAATGCTTTCAGGAAATGGGAAAACATATTTTATCGGTGTTGTATCTCAATCGTAAATTGAATAGTGTAAGATTTAAAGTTTGTAATTTTAGTATATTTTGAGATTGGTACAATATCTAAAAATCAATGATATGTAAATTTTTCATTCGCATTGGATTTATTTATTATATTTAGTGCAGAAAAACCAATCATGATAGACAAAGTACCGTTTATTGATCAACATGCGCTTCATGCCGCATGGTTGCATTTGAAGAAAGTAATACTTCAATTATAATAAATTACCGCGACTGAGTCTTCCTGATTTTAAAAATTAATAACACACTTAAATATAAAACATGAAAAAAATCTTTGTCAGTGTACTTACCATGTACACGATTTCAGGATTTTTTGCCCAGGAATTGGTTTGGCAGAAAGACATCCCATCCCCCACGCAGAATTTTCTTTCTCAGGTAATCACCACCATCGATAACCAGTATTTAATAACCGGAAGTTCAATACGGCCGGTTGCAGATCCGCAAACGGGAGAAAATTACGGCTACGATTACAAGGTAATAAAGCTGAACCAAAGCGGAGAAGAAATTTGGGAAAAGAAATTTTCCGGTAAAAATCACGATTATCTCGCTGCAACGGTAAATACCCAGGAGGGAGGTTTTCTTCTCGCAGGCACTTCATGGAGTAATAAAGGATTAGATAAAAAAGAGGATTCAAAAGGCGGTTCGGACCTCTGGCTTATCCGCATCAACGAATTTGGCGATGAGCTATGGCAGAGGACCATTGGCGGAGCAGCCGATGAAGAAGCGCGGGCTGCTGTACAGACCACAGATTTCGGTTTTTTTGTAGCAGGTAACATAGCTTCAGGTTCTGCTCAGGGAACAGAGAAGAATTACGGTTCAAAAGATGTTTTAATCGTAAGACTGGATAAAAACGGGAAGGTGGTGTCTAAGATTACTTTAGGAGGTAAAGGATTGGATGAAGTGCAGAAGATGATCCCAACTGTAGATGGTGGAGTATTGCTAGGGATCTATTCAAGAAGCGGTGAGGGTGGCTCTAAGCGAACCGAAAACTATGGTGAAGGAGACTTTTGGGTAATTAAGCTTTCTAAAGACAATAAGGTAGAATGGGAAAAGAATTTTGGCGGAAAAGGGGATGACCATTTAAGGACCCTCGCGATGACTTCCACCGGTTTCCTGATCGGCGGCGAATCCAGGTCAGAAAAATCAGGAAATAAAACCGTAGGCATTGAAGAAGGTACTGATCTATGGTTGATCGCTACAAATTTGAAAGGAGAAGAAATCTGGCAGAAATCCTACAATTTCAAGAACAGGGATATGTTGATGGGAATGAGCGTTCTGCTGAATTCCGATGATCACTCAGCTAAAGGATATTTGCTTGGTGGTTACACACAGGCGGAAGGAAAAGTAGAAACCGATGATGAAACCTTCTGGATGCTCTATCTGGACCAGAATGGCAACGAACAATGGCGGAAGCATGTAAAAGGAGAGTCACGGAAAAAAGAAGAGCGGCTTTCGGATATTAAGCTGAACCGCGACGGCTCGATTATCCTTGCCGGAACCAGCGCGGAAGAACTTGGTAAGGAAAACTGGAAGATCGTAAAGCTTGGCGATAAACAGATCGATCAGCTGATTGAGAAGAAAGATATCAAGATTTATCCGAATCCTGTGTCAGATTATGCTTATGTCGAGATCGGCTTTGATTTTAAAGAAGGTGAAATTATAATATATGATATGGGCGGAAGACAGCTTCAGAGTATCAAGACAAAAAATAGAGTAACCAAGATTAACACACAGCCGCTGATTCAGGGGGCTTACCTGGTGTCGGTAAAGACCGATGCAGGGAAAACGGCGAGTGCTAAATTAATTAAGAAATAAAAATACATACATGAGAAAGACAATTTTGCTATTTACTTTGTTATCAATTGTACTTTATGGACAGCAAGGTAATCAGAATCTCCAACTTCCCACTATCATTTCACCCTCGCCTGTTGCACAAAATTTCATGAGATATGGGGAAATCCCAATAGACTACAGTACAGGAGTACCAAAGATTGAGATTCCTATACATACAATACAGGGTAAGAAATTATCTCTACCGATATCTATTTCATATCATTCTTCAGGCATTAAAGTTTATGATATTCCTTCTGAAGTAGGATTGGGATGGGTCCTAAACGCAGGAGGAATTGTTACGAGAACAATGTTGGATGCGATAGATGAAAAAGGCGCCACAAACAATATCTATGCAAATGCTGAAGAATTTTTGGCTGCCGTACCTACTATAGCTATGTCGGGATATAACTCATTTTGCTACACTTATTCAGGCCCTCATATCATGGAAATGTACTTGGATGCGCGTGAGGATAGAATGAGCGATAGATATTTTTACAAATTACCGAATGGAGTCTCAGGAGTTTTCAGATATAATTATCCCCAAATGAGTACGTTAATAACCCTTCCTTACCGTCCTTTTAAAATAACTAAGACGATAGAACAGAATCAATCCAACGGGAATGTGGTTACGGAATTTCAAATAGTCGACGATCAGGGTATAATCCATAAATTTAAAAAATTTCAGGATTCGAGTTACGGCTCCTCTGAATGGTTTCTTACAGAAATGACTTCACCTGACGGAGAGGAAAAAATAAAATTTTCTTACAATTATGTGCAAACAACTCCGAATGGAATACCTAATGACACTTTCGCAAGTAAAAAAGATTTCGTAATCGGAGTTGGTGGTTGTCAGGTTCAGCCTTCTCCGGGTGATCCAAGCACAAGTATGGGAGGAACAGGTGGAGCTACAAACGCAGTTATCCTATCTTCTGTTGAGAGCGAAGATGTAATTATTAATTTTCTTTATGCCAACAGAGAAGATTTTCCTAACTTAAAAAAACTTACAGAAGTACAGATTTCACCTAAAAATTACCCAAATACGGTAAAGAAAAAAATCATTTTTCAGCAAAGTTATTTTGGTACGATAGGATATGAAAATACAAATTACAGGGATAAAAGGCTGAAATTGGATATGCTGAATATTTACGGAGAAGATGCTCAGAACATTCAAAAGTACACATTTAACTATGAGCAAAGTATGATGCTACCGGCATATTCTTCAAGGTCTTATGATTTTTGGGGCTATTATAATGGATCCAACTATAATGGTACTGCTATTCCGTATAATTTTTTACCACAAGAATATCAGAATCCTGTCAATGGTACAGGATACGGGGGCGATCGGAAAGCAGATAACGGTTATTTTTCAAAAGCCTGCATGCTAAAAGAAATTAAATACCCCAGCGGTGGAAGAACTGAATTCAAATTTGAAAGAGCATATGCTGACGGAGTTTATCGGGGCATTAATGGCGGCGGATATATAGGGGGCTTTAGGGTAGCAAGTATCACGAATTATTCAAAAGACAACAATGTTGCGAATATTAAATCATATCAGTACAGCCAACCAAAATTCAATATAATCGATCCGGAATTTTATACTTACCCGCAATGGACACTGGATTTAGAAGATCCCTATAGCGATTTTGTTAACTGTCAGGGCATGGGTGGATGCTGGCGTTATTACAAACAAACTATTGTTACTTCGAATCCTATTGTATCCCATGATTTAACTCCCGGAATGCCCATTGCATATCTCGATGTTACAGAGTATGATGGTATTCCTACGAATAATGTAGGTTCCACAGAATATCATTATTCCTCTCCTGATCATATCTCCTATACGAATTTAATAAGAGAACTTCACACCTATCAGGAGGACTGGGGAAATTATGAACCAAAGCTAGGATATAAATTAATAAAGAATCAGGCAGGAAATAAAATTTCAGAAGAGATCTTTCAATATTCTGATCATTTTCAGCAAGAATTTCTAACGGGCTTTAATATCACAAGAACCCTTACCAACCTCGCCAACTTAAAAAATATATTTCTTACTGAATACGGTTGCCATAATTGCCTTGTATTGTATACCCAATCCATACGGGCGCATAACACTAAAGCCTATCAGAATGCTAACCTTTTGGATTACAGTATTAAAAGAACATACGATCGTTTAAATCCTAATAAATTTGTGACAGATTCTACAGCCTACACGTACAATCAGCATAACCTGATGGTACAGCAAACAACCACGGTCAATAGCAAAGGAGAAAACATACTCACCCAATATAAATATCCTTACGATTTTAATTCGTCACAGCCTTATCAGACTATGTTGAGTAGAAATATTCTGACGCCGGTGATAGAGCAGACCTTAAGCAATACCACTTTGAATAAACAGCTCCAAAAAACCCAGACCTCCTACAAAGATTGGGGAAACAACATCATCGAGCCGGAAATCGTAAAAGCGCAGATGGATGCGGCAAGTCCGCTGGAAAACAGGATCCGCTATCTTTCTTATGACAGCAAAGCCAATCCTCTGACGGTAAAAAAAGACGTCGGCAACCCGCTGACGTATTTTTGGGGATACAACAAAACCTTACCGATTGCCGCTGTAGAAAATGCAAAATATGTATCGGAAATAGTAAACAATGATCTAAATGTGTCTTATTCCGGACTTCAGATTCCTATGGGGAATACACCTTATGAACTAGGAACATTTACCATTACAGAGGAAAAGAATTATAAAGTTGACCGTACTTATGAACGTTATCCTGAAAATTATTCGGTGATGTACCAAATTTCATTTGAGAATATGAGTAACAGCAGCGGTTCCGTATCTTTTACCGATACGACACCAGCTTCCGGAAACTTTTATACCTATACTTCACCTTCGGTACATCTAAAGCCGGGAACCTATAAAGTAAAGCTGACCAATATCGGATACAACGGATACCAGGGACAGATTGAAAACAATTTTAACTTCACGGTATACAATGCTGTTGAAGCTTCTGTTCCGTTCCATACAAGTTTTGAAGAAGAAAGTGTCGATATCAGTTCCGCTTATGCGATGACCGGGAAGGTTTCCCACACCGGAGCGTATATAGTTAATCTGCCTCCGGCTGCCTTAGGATATGATAAGGTGATTGTTTCCTATTGGGGCAAATCGAGTGCCTCTTCGCCTTGGCAGTATGTGGAAAATACCGTTACCCTGGGAAGCTCACAAAACTACAGTATCGGGTCAAACTACGCCTATATCGATGAGGTTCGGGTATACCCGGTTGATGCAAGGATGAAGACCTATACCTACGATCCTTTCCATAAAACCCAGACCAGCATCATGAATGAAAACGGCCAGACCGAATACTATGATTATGATGCCTTCGGCAGGCTGAAAGAAGTATACATCATGGAAGGAAATGTAAAGAAAACCATCAAAACGACCAACTACCACTATAAACCATAAAACCGGATCCATGAAAAAAAGAATCATTCCTGTCTGGATGCTGTTTGCAGCATCGGGCATCCTCTCTGCACAGGCGAATCCCAGCAGCGGAGAAAACTATATCTATACCAAAACCAATTTATCGGACCCTTCGCTTCCCGGGACGCCCAAAATTGCCGAAACGGTACAGTATTTCGATGGCTTGGGAAGACCAAGCCAGGTGGTCAGTGTGAAAGCATCCCCATCAGGCAAAGACCTGGTGATCCAAATTCCGTACGATCCGTTCGGCAGGCAGACCGAGAGCTGGCTTCCGGCACCGATGGCTACTTCAAACGGGGCCATCCAGTCCGGGGTGGGCAGTGCTGCACAAACCTATTACAATGATAATTTCCCTTTTTCGCGCAATAATATGGAAGTTTCTCCCTTAAACAGGGTGCTTAGCCAGGTGCAGCCGGGATCAGACTGGCAACAGCATCCGGTAGGATTGGAATATGAGGTCAACGGAGGTGATGTCAATAAATATACGGCGACTTATAGTTATTCTACCTTACAATCCTCCATCAGCCTTTCCGGAACCTATGGAGAAAACCAGCTCTATAAGAATACGGCTACCGATGAAGATGGAAATACAAGCATTGAATTTAAAAATAAAGAGGGTCAAACCATCCTGATAAGAAAAATGTTGAGTGCCACGGAAAAGGCTGACACCTATTATGTTTATAATGAATACAACCAGCTGGCTTATGTGATTCCTCCGTTAGCTTCCGTTTCAGGAGCGGTAAATCAAACTATCTTGGACCAGCTCTGTTACCAGTACAAATACGACGAACGGAACAGGCTGGTGGAAAAAAAGCTTCCGGGTAAAGGCTGGGAATACATGGTTTATGACCGCCAGGACCGTCTTGTGCTTTCGCAGGATCCTAATCTCGGAACGGCTTCCAATAGTTTTAATACACCGGGATGGATGTTTACGAAGTATGATCAGTTCGGAAGAGTGGTCTATACCGGGTTTTTTGCCAGTACGGCGGGAAGAGCGGCCTTACAAACGGAAATTAATAACATGACTTCCAATTCCGAAAACATGGAAGCAAGAAGCAGCACTCCTTTTACGCTGAACGGAATGGAGGTCTATTATACGAAAAATGCTTTTCCTACCACGGGAATGACGGTTTTAGGTGTCAATTACTACGATACATATCCTTCAGGAGCTCCTGCATTACCAACACAGATCCTGGCACAGGAGGTTATTACAGATACGGCTGCTTCAGGAATTACTACCAAAAGTCTTCCATTAGCTTCTTTTGTGAAAAATATTGAAAATAATAACTGGACGAAAAATTACAGCTGGTATGATAAAAGAGGAAGAGCCGTCGGAATCTATTCTTTTAACCACCTGGGCGGATATACCAAAACAGAATCTCTTTTTGATTTTTCCGGTGTAGCCCAGCAGACTGTTACCCGTCATAAAAGGCTTTCTTCCGATACGGAAAGAGTAATTACAGAGAATTTCCAGTATGATGCCCAGAACAGGTTACTAGTCCATAAACATCAGGTGGACAGTAACCCTGAAGAGATCCTGACACAGAATACGTATAACGACCTGTCGCAGATTACCAGTAAAAAAGTGGGAGGAGTTTCCGTTTCCGCTTCGTTGCAAAATATAGATTACGCTTACAACATCCGCGGCTGGATGACCCAAATTAACGATCCTCAGAACTTGGGAAGCGACCTTTTCGGATATAAGATCAATTATACGGTGGTGGAAGGTATGGAAACCCCTAATCTTGATTTCTCCAGCCTGAAAGTAAAGCCTAAATTCAATGGGAATATTGCTGAAACAGCTTGGAAAACTTCCACGGTTCCCGGCGATCATTTAAGAAGATACGGTTATGTGTATGATGGCCTCAACAGGCTGCTTGCAGGATTTTATCAGAAAGATATCAACCCTTCCGCAAAGGAATATTTTGAAAAAATGGATTATGACCTGAACGGAAATATTACCAATCTGAAAAGATCTGCTTATGTTGACCAGGGTAATTTTGCCGGCATCATCGATATTTTAGCATATACCTATACCGGAAACAGGCTGAATACCGTAACGGATTCATCTACTGATTATCGGGGGTATCCCGATACGTCTGGGACCCAGATAGAGTATGACAATAATGCCAATATCAATCATTATCAGGACAAAGGAATTCTGAACATAACCTACAATTATCTTAACCTTCCTTCCAACATTATTTTTTACAAAGGTTTATATACCCGTTTAGGCGTAAAACGTGAAAACACTTCTTACCTGTACCGTGCAGACGGAATAAAGCTTAGAAAGACCTACAACTATGCACCTTTTAATCCGTTAGGAACAGTTACCCAGCTTAAAACAAAAACAACCGAGTATCTGGACGGTTTTCAATACGAATCCGGTGAAAGCTTAAAAGGGCAGACAACCGCCTTGGCGTTAAAGTTTATTCCTACTGCGGAAGGCTATTACAATTTTGAAAATAATAAGTATATTTACAATTACACGGACCATCTTGGAAATGTAAGGCTCAGTTATTTTAACAACGGCAGCAGCCTGGAAGTTGTTGAGGAAAATAATTATTATCCATTCGGGATGAAACATGAAGGTTATAACGTCCTGGCCGGAAACCCGGCTTACAAATACGGCTATAACGGAAAAGAACTGCAAACTGAATCCGGAATGTATGATTACGGAGCGAGGTTTTATATGGCGGATATTGGGAGATGGGGTGTTGTGGATCCGCTGGCGGAAAAGCATCCAGGTTTAAACCCCATGATGTACGCTGCCAATAATCCTATCATGATGATTGATCCGGATGGTAGAGACTGGACTATTACTGAAAGTTATGATAAAAAGACAAATACAACTCACTATCAAATAACATTTACAGGAGCCGTATTAAATAGTTCTTCAAATAGAAAAATTGATATGAAGAAATTTGCCAGTGCTGTCCAATCACAAACTGAAAAGATCTTTAATAATATTGGAAATAATCCAAATATTACAGTTTCTGCAAACATAAATATTAGAGCTATTGATGATAAAGAAGATCTTAAGAGTACCGATACCCTGATAGAAATAAAAAATTCAAGTTCAAAAGAATTCCATGATGCTTTTAACGATGGAAAAACTGAAATTGCGGCGAGTGAAATGAACGGAAAGGAAATATCAGTAAATGAGAAATATGTGAACGATATGATTAATGGTACAAATAATAAGACTATGCCTCATGAAGTTGGCCATACTGCAGGATTACAGCATCCTTCTATGGCAACAAAAGAAACTTGGTTTGATTTACCTGAAACATTTTCAACCCTTAAAAGTAATTTTATGATACAAGGAACTATACGGAAACCTACTGGTTTAACCGTTGATCAAATGAATAGAATGTATAGACTATATAAGACAGGTAAATTAAATAGTAGAAAAATTAATCCTATATACGAAAGATGAAAAAATTAGTTTTAGTATTAGTAATAATATGTTTTTCCTGTACAGAAAAAGCATCATTAACTGAGAGAAAAATTAGATTTTCTCAATTAACTCAACCTCAAGATAATATTTATATTGAATTATTATCTTATTATTCAGCATCAAATGAAAAAGAATCAAATTTTTATGTTGTAAAAAATATATATAATAATGATACTCTATATGTTGTTGACAAGGATAATCTTCCAATAGCTGATTTTATAAAAAATTATGATGGTGTAGAAAACACAGCAATAGTTTTGCAAAGAGGGAAATTAAAAAGTAAAAGCGAATATATTATAAATATTCCGTCAGATTGTAATCTCAGTAATAAATCTTTGTATTTAGGTGAGCTTATAAGGTTAATTGATTAAAATTGGGTAATATAAATACAAATATTTGTAAATTATAGTATTCTTTGAATAAAGAACTCTCCGTGCTGGAGAGTTCCGCGAGTATCTTTAGATATCGAGAAGACCAGTTGAATTGTATCGACTATTGGAGAACAAGAGAAATAGTGGGACTGAATAATCCTATTGGGATGAGGCATGAAGGATATAATGGACTAGCAGGTAATTCTTCATATCAGTACAAGTACAATGGTAAGGAACTGCAGACGGAAAGTGGAATGTATGATTACGGAGCAAGGTTTTATATGGCGGATATCGGAAGATGGGGTGTAGTGGATCCACTGAGCGAAGAATATCGTAGATGGTCACCTTACAATTATGCTGTTAATAATCCTATAATGTTTATTGATCCGGATGGACGTGGTACGGAGAGTACTCATACAGATAAATTTGGAAAAGTTATTGCTGTTTATAATGATGGTGATTTAGGTGTTTACCGTCATGATGGTAATACCGAAGAGACTAAAAAAGAACTTAATCAAAATTATTCTAAAGAAAATACTTCGGCAGGTGGAGAAAAAATGGGATATACATTGGTTTGGAATTCTTTTACAGAATTTGATGGAAGTGGTCGGCCGGCAGGAAAGATAAATTTTGGTTCTTACCAAGCAAGAGATTGGTTGAATAACTTTAGTAGTGCAATTTCTAAAGATCTTGAAAACAATTTCGGATTAGGATTCGCTACAAGACAAAACTATGCTTTAAATGGAGGAAATGGTGATAAATATGATTATAAAAGTCAAAATGGAGGCGGTTTATATGCTGGCTCACAAATTTCAGAAGGAGTATATGTATCAGCTAGAGACGTTGGGAATTTTGCAGCTGGTAGAGCGGCTTCGTTGACAGGACAGTCCAAAATGGATTTTATGTTGAATGCAGGAGGTTTTAATTTATCAGGTAACAGTAAAGTAGGATTGATCTTTAAAAATTCCTACTGGAAAAACGAAGCCAAAAAGGTAGGTCCTCCTACATATGGAGAAGATTCTAACTCTAATCTATTTCAACGTTTAGGCTATGAAAATGTAACAACACGTCAAGGATTCAAAACAAAAAGTAAAATAATATGGGGTTCAAAATAAAAAAAAACTTTTTCCTTTTGCTACTGTTTTCATTTTTATCATGCGGAAATTCCAATTTCGGTAAATTTGAAGGAGCTGGTTTTTCTTATCAAGTTATTGCAGGCAAAACAGATATAATGCGTATTAGATATACCACTGATGAAGGAGCGCCTTCAATTCAGCTTTTTGATATAAAAGGAAATCTTAAAGAAAAAGTTACCATTGCTCCTTATATGGGCATAGGATTGACTGCAATTAAAAACAACACCATACAAATTACGTATACTGTCGGACAGCGTGACCTTAATATGTTTTTATCTTGGTTCGAAAGAAATAAAGATATTAATCCGAGTCGAATAGGCAATTATTCGATCCAGTATAATTATGAAATACAAAATGAGTATTTGGAAAATGAAGGTTCGAAAATAGATTCATTATATATTGATAAGAATACACAAATGATGTACTTATTTTTAAAACAGAAGTTAATTGTTAAAAAACCTATGTATTTATTTAGAGTTGAGCCTACTGAAATATTACTTTATGACTCATCAAGTAAATCATATACGCCTTATATATTTACAAAAAACAAAAATATGGTTAAAGATTATTTTGAAAAAGTTCTTGATTTATATTAATTTTTATCAACCCTTTTTTGTTGGGAAATGAACAGACTTTCCAAACGAAGATATGGTATAATATTTAACAGAAAAACCGGTTTACAAATATAAGTACAACGGGAAAGAGCTTCAGGAAACTGGGATGTATGATAGCAGCTTTAATATTTTTGTACACTCGTATATTTTCATTAAAAAGTTGAGATGGCTTTTTAGATGAAATGAGAGGAAAGAAAATAAAATCAATAATTATTAAGAAATATATTGATTATGAAAATCACGGTATTCCATATATTGTATATGGAAAAAAGATAGTATAATTATTTATAGATATTCAGAAGATAAAATAGATGTCGGAGATTCAGTAATAAAACTTAAAGGATCTTTAGAGCTTATCTTCAGAAATTTAAATAAATTAGAGCAATTTAGTTATGATAATCAAGATTTAAAACTTCCTTCACCATAATTCTCCCTAAAATGTACGGCTCAGTTCTTAACAACGGCAACAACCTGGAAGTTCTTGAGGAAAACAATTATTATCCTTTCGGGATGAAGCATGAAGGCTATAACGTCCTGGCCGGAAACCCGGCTTACAAATACGGCTATAACGGAAAAGAACTGCAAACTGAATCCGGGATGCATGATTATGGAGCGAGGTTTTATATGGCGGATATTGGGAGATGGGGTGTGATTGATAATATGTCTGAAAAATATAGACGACACAGTCCATACAATTATGCAATCAATAACCCTATCAAATTTACTGACCCGGACGGCAATGATCCATTATATGGTGAAGAAGCACAAGCTTTCTTTAGGCAACTTCAAAACTCTATGTCGTCAAAACCCAAAGATGATATAACAATTAAAAATGATGGTACAGTTTTAAAAAAGGTTGTAAATGGCAAGCCAAACAGATTTTTTGATGAAAGTGGAAAACAATTGTTCTTTAATGATCCTCAAGGAGTTAATAAAAGTTTTTTATCGAGAAAATTTAATGAAGGAGATCGGATTTATTATCCTGTAAGTATGGATGAAACAGTTGGAGCAGTAAATGATGTAAAATCTAACAATAGTATCAGATTTTTAAGGAAAATTGGTGCTTTTGGAGCAGCAAATGCATTAATTGCGAAAGAATCTATGTGGGGTAACGGAGATTTTTCAGGACATTTTTTATCTAGCGTTATAGGAGAAGAGAATGGAGACCATGTATATGAAAATGATTCATTTTACAATATCAGATTTGGAAAAACAAATACTATATTTAGTCTTATGGACGCGGGAAATGCTATGTGGGGATTGTGGACGTTTTCTTTAGGTCTGCCAAATGTAGAAGTAAAAGCTAGCTCTCACCTATATGAGCTAATAATTAACCAATCATATGACACCCCAGCTGACCAGAGAGCAATATTCTTCTTTAGAAATTTATTAAAAAGTAAATAATGGAAAATATTTTTAAGAAAAAATTTGCCCCTAATAAGGTTTTGATATTATTTGTATTCTTTGCAATAAGTATAATTTTCTTGTATACTTTTTTTGATTATACGTATAAAAAACTAAAAATGATAATTACTCTGATCTATTTTTTTCCAGGAATTATATTTTTTTCATTTATTTCCATTTATAATATTAAGAAATATAGTAAATCTGATATAAAAATAAAATTAGTAATACTTTTTCCGTTGTTAATCATAATTTTATATATAATTTATATAATAAGCATGCTATTATATGCAATGATTTACAGATAAGTCAGCCTCTTTACACTCCTTTATTTTAAATATCTTTACTCCAGATTAAGTAATATAGATTGCTACTAAAATGCACGGCTCAGTTATTTTAATAACGGCAGCATAGAAGTTCTTTAGGAAAACATTTATTATCCTTTTGGATTAAAGCATGAAGGATATAACGTCCTGGCCGGAAACCCGGCTTACAAATACGGCTATAATGGAAAAGAACTGCAAACTGAATCCGGGATGCATGATTATGGAGCGAGGTTTTATATGGCGGATATTGGGAGATGGGGTGTGGTGGATCCGCTGGCGGAGCAAATGAGAAGGCATAGTCAATATAATTATGCTTTTAATAATCCAATTAGATTTATTGATCCAGATGGAAGGAAACCTGATGATTTTATATTTAATGAAAAAGGAGATTATATAGGATATAAAAAAACAAAAGTAGATCAGATTGTTATACAGGATTCAAAATCTAAGAAAGAAATTGGAAGATATAATATGAATGATCCCAAGGCAGATGCAAAGGATATTAAGGCAGGCAGGATAACTAAAGTTAGGTTTATAAGTGAATCCCAGATAAAAGGTGAAATGGTTAGGAATGGATCAAAAACAACTACTGAAAATCGGTGGAAATATATTGAACGTGAAAGCAGACCATCAGGAAGAGAGTCTATTTTGTCAGGAACAAGTAGTGGAAAATTAGATCATGTAGCGACAAGTCCGCTTGTTGATTATGGAACATTGCATCTTGTGAATGGAAATGGAGCTAAAGACTCTGGAATGGCATATAATAATTTTGATTTTGGAAATTTTTTATGGGGTCAAGCTGGTAAGACTTTAGGATTTAGTTTAACAACTCTCAAATCAGCAGCTCATATAAACAATGCTGTAAATGGACAATCTGATAATCCTGGACTAAATACAGGAATCCTTGATTCGCCAGGGGATCAAGCAGCAATAGAGGCAGGATTTTATTATCCTCAGGGGCCTCCTGCAACAAAAGAAGAGCCACAAAGGGGATTTGAAGCAATATCACCAAAATTTTAATATTATGAAAAAGTACTTAATATATCATATTAGTCTTATTTTCTTGTTCTTGTACAAGCAATAAAAATTCATATCAAAAAAGCGTTGATTTAATCAAAAGTAATCAATATGAAATTTTTTATGGCGTAAAAATAGAATCTAGATTAAAAGATCAGCAAAAATATATTTATCCTTATTATTTAATAGAGAAAAATAACAAAGAATTCTTGCTTCCAAATTTTCTTTACTTTAAATGTAATGATGATCTATCTTGTATAGAAAAGAGTTCAGATAAAAAGTATAATATTTATGAATACGCAAGATTAAATAATATAAATGATAAAGATGCAGTAAAATTTGTTTATAATCAATCTGTCGAAATAAATAAAGTTTTCAATCAAATAAATGTGAAAAATATCATTAGTGATAGTTCTAATATTGGCAAATGCATTATATTTTTCCCAAATGCAGAAGAATTTATTGCTTATGTCCCAAACTCTAAAAATATAAGCAATGATTTTTGGAAGAAAAAATTCATAAAGAAGAATCAAATTTATGAAAATTGGTTTGCGGGAATCTACTAATTGATGGCAAAGGCTTTCTTCCGATACCGAAAGGGTAATCACAGAAAATTTCCAGTATGAAAGCTTAAAAGGGCAAACAACCGCCTTGGCCTTAAAGTTTATTCCTACTGCGGAAGGCTATTACAATTTTGAAAATAATAAGTACATTTACAATTATACGGATCATCTGGGAAATATACGGCTCAGTTATTTTAACAACGGCAGCAGCCTGGAAGTTCTTGAAGAAAATAATTATTATCCGTTTGGGATGAAGCACGAAGGCTATAACGTCCTAGTCGGAAACCCGGCTTACAAATACGGCTATAATGGAAAAGAACTGCAAACGGAATCCGGAATGCATGACTATGGAGCGAGGTTTTATATGGCGGATATTGGGAGATGGGGAGTAATAGATGCTATGTCTGAAAAATACAGAAGGTGGAGTCCATATACTATGCAATCAATAATCCTGTCAGATTTACTGACACGGATGGCAATGATCCACTGTATGGTGAAGAAGCACAAGTGGCTTTCTCACGAATAAAAGATTGGTATCAAAATAATAAGACAGGAAATATAGAATGGAAAGATACTGATAAGCAAATCAAAAGTTATACAAGTTTAGGCAGGAGTAAAACAATTGGAGCTTCTGCAGATGGTTATGATAGAATGTATCACTTACAAGCCAATGGCTCTGCTACAGTAAAAACGGGAGATGATAAGACTGAACTTTTACATGCAGAAGGGGGTGAAACATTGAGTATGGTTTCAGGCGGAACAATTACTACATCTGCTACTAGTGTAAGTGGCTTGGCTGCTCAGATTTCTTATAACCGAAAAATTTTGGGATTGGTTGGAACAACAGGAAGTATTGGTTATGTTGCAGATTCATATGGAGGGGCTTGGGGAGGAAAGTTTTATTACTCTTATGGCTATTCTATATCAAATAGCTCTGGTTTCTCTGCTGATTTCATGACGATAAAAAATACAGACCCAGAAACATTGTTTAAAGTCAGTGACTTTAAAGGTTTTGGAAATAGTTTTACTGCGGGATTTGGAAGTGGTTTTTCATGGGGAGGATCTTCCCCAGTTCAAGCTCATGATGGCGTGAATTTGCTAAGCAAACAAGAATGGGGAAGATATCCAGGAGGGTATTCTACTTTTGGATTTTCGTATGGATTAACAAAAGAAAGACCGGCATTTGGCATTTCACTGTCAAGAACACAAACCAGATTTGTAAGCGATATACCTAAAGATTGGAGATAATGAGAAGAAATAGAATTTTAATAGTTGTAATACTTATTATTGCAATGATGTTTTTGTACGATCGTATATTTTCACTAAAAGATGGAGGTGGCTTTTTAGATGAAATGAGAGAAAAGGAAATCAAATCATTAATTACTAGAAAATACATAAACCACGATAATCACAATATACCATTTTTGATCTACGGAAACAAGGATAGCATAATTATTTACAGAGACTGGTGGGATAAGATTTTTGTTGGAGATTCAATAATAAAACCAAAAGGTTCTCTAGAAGTAATTATAAAAAGTTCCGATAAAATTGAAAAATTTAACTACGAAGATAAATTTGGGTTAGAATAAAATGTAACCTTTGCTATTATTCATACTAAATTTTTGTAACTACGGTAATTATTATTCGGCAGAATTTGGACCATCACTTAGTACTGGTGGATCGACAAACTAATATATGACATTTATGCAAAATATCAATTCATACGCTTGGGGTAAAAATAACAATGGTTATATTACTGCTGGTGGTGGTTTTGGTATCGGATTAGATTTTGGTGCGGCTTGGACAAGAACAAATACAATACTGGAACAATGATACGTTTTGATAAAAAATATCCGCCAATAATGTTTAGGCTAATGTTTATACTAGTAGGCATTTTTATTTTTATTTTCATTTTTTTTAAAAATAGCCCAATGAGTGTTGACGATATGAATGTTCTGCTCTTTAAAAAAATTAGAAGTAAATCTATCAAATCTATAGTGACCAAAAAAAGTATAGACTATACTAATCACGGAGCCACATATGTAGTTTATGGAATGGACAGTTTACCCATTCATACAGAATGGGATGAGAAAATTAAAGTTGGGGATTCTATTTTAAAGCCAAAAGATTCTTTAAAAATTATGATAAAAAGCAATAGTGGGGTATCTGTTTTAGATTATGAACAGAATAAGGAAGAGATATTAACAACTAATTTTTAATGAATCTGTTTTTAGAAGATTACAATTAAAAAACTTACCTATTTTTGTGAAATAAGAAACCATAGATTATGCAGAAGTATTTCCTGATGTTCATAGTGCTGTTCGGGGTGTTGGGTACGAAGGCCCAGCAGAAGACGTTTTGTAACCCGATCAATATCGATTACGGCTATACGCCGTTTGAAGTTTTTTCCAAACAGGGAAAACATCGGGCAACGGCCGATCCGGTAATCGTTAATTTTAAGAACAAGCTCTTTCTTTTTTCGACGAATCAGGAAGGGTATTGGTACAGTGATGATATGCTCGACTGGAAATTCGTAAAAAGGAAATTCCTGAGAGACAACAAATACATCCACGACCTGAATGCACCGGCAGTCTGGGCGATGAAAGATACGCTGTATGTTTTCGGTTCTACGTGGGAACAGGATTTCCCGATCTGGAAAAGTACGAATCCCACCAAAGACGACTGGAAAATTGCGGTCGATACGCTGAAAGTCGGGGCGTGGGACCCGGCTTTTCACTACGATGAAGACAAAAATAAATTGTATCTCTACTGGGGTTCCAGTAACGAATGGCCTTTGCTGGGAACCGAAGTGAAAGTCAATACCCTGCAGTCGGAAGGTTTTGTAAAGCCGATCGTTAAACTAAAGCCTGAAGATCATGGTTGGGAACGTTTCGGGGAATATAATGACAACGTTTTTCTCCAGCCTTTCGTGGAAGGGGCGTGGATGACAAAGCATAACGGAAAATACTACATGCAGTACGGTGCACCGGCCACCGAATTCAGCGGATATTCCGATGGGGTCTATGTCAGCAACAAACCTTTGGAGGGTTTTGAATACCAACAGCACAATCCGTTTTCCTATAAACCGGGAGGTTTTGCCCGGGGAGCGGGACACGGAGCAACTTTTGAGGACAACTACAAAAACTGGTGGCATATTTCCACGATTTTCATTTCCACAAAAAATAATTTTGAAAGAAGGCTCGGCATCTGGCCCGCAGGATTCGATAAGGATGACGTGATGTACTGCAATACCGCGTATGGCGATTATCCGACCTATCTTCCGCAATATGCCCAGGGAAAAGATTTTTCAAAAGGGCTGTTTGCAGGCTGGATGCTGCTGAATTACAACAAGCCGGTTCAGGTTTCTTCGACGCTCGGCGGGTATCATTCGAATTATGCAGTGGATGAGGATATTAAAACCTATTGGAGTGCCAGAACCGGCGATAAAGGAGAATGGTTCCAGACCGATCTGGGTGAAGTTTCCACCATCAATGCCCTGCAGATCAACTATGCAGACCAGGATGCCGAATTTATGGGGAAAACCTTAGGTAAGATGCATCAGTATAAAATCTACGGCTCCAATGACGGTAAAAAATGGAGCGTTGTGGTGGATAAAAGCAAAAATACAAAGGATGTCCCGCACGATTACGTAGAACTGGAAAAACCGGCCCAGGCCAGATTCCTGAAAATGGAAAACCTGAAAATGCCTACGGGGAAATTTGCATTAAGCGGATTCAGGGTGTTTGGAAAAGGACCCGGAGCTGTTCCTGGAAAAGTTCAGAATTTTGTACCGTTGCGTGCTGACCCAAAAAAGTACGGTGAGAGAAGAAGCATCTGGATGAAATGGCAACAGAATTCCGATGCCGACGGATACGTGATCTACTGGGGAAAATCGCCCGACAAATTGTATGGAAGCATCATGGTCTATGGCAAAAATGAATATTTCTTCACCGGGGCCGACCGTACCGATCCCTATTATTTCCAGATCGAAGCCTTCAATGCCAACGGCGTTTCGGAAAAATCGGAAATTTTTAAATCAGAATAAAAAAGTTAGGATAGCCTCTTATCAGCCTAAGCAAAATTCGTGAGGAAAGGCTCTGTATCCTTTGTTAAGTTTACGCCTTTGTGAGACTTAAGAAAACATTTAAGCTTCAAAAAAACTTTGTGGACTTCGTGTTAAAATAGTTTTAAGATAAAAACTAACAATAAAACGCTTTGAAATTTTCAGAGCGTTTATTTTTTATCCAAATTTTTCAGGAAATCATTAATCTTCTCCAATAAAAACGATGCATGAGGTTGTTGCTCCCATCCCACATGGTCTCCGTTAAATTCATACGATTGATGGTACACCTTATTTCTGGCCAAAACCGAATCCAGAATTCTTTTTTGGGAAACCGGGACCACATGATCAGCGGTACCGTAATATGACAGGGTGGGAGCAGAGATTGGCGTAATCCAGTGAACCGGGCTTCCGAAATCCATCAACGAAATTTTTCCGTCAACAAGTTTAGGATCGATGAGGTGTTTTTCCACAAAAGCATAATCGTCGTAATTTTTGAATCCAGGATCATTTAAGTCTGCTGGACCGACAATATTTACAATGGCCCTTACTTTCTTTTCCTTATCGTAATGATAAGCATAAAACATTGAAAGATGGCCGCCTGCGCTGTTTCCGAGAAGAATATATTTCGGTTTGATATTTAATTTCTTTTCCACAAAATTTATAACCACTTTTATATCATCGGTCTGATCGGGAAGCGCAAAACGGGTCGTTGAAGCAAGCCGGTATTCCATATTCACGAAAGCCATACTGGGAAATTTCTTCATCAGATCGAAGGTAAAGCTGTTGAGCTGCGATTTTCTTCCGCCGCGCCATCCTCCGCCATGGATGATGAGGAAAATATTCTTATGGTCCCATTTCTTTTCCGGAATGTAAAGATCCAGTTTTTGGGCAGCATCTTTGCCGTAGGAAATATTCTGTTCTGCTTTGAAGGAAATATTTTCTCTCAGGTCAATGGTTTTCTGCCTACAGCCCGAAAGCATCAGGATCATCACACTTAAAAATATCATCAGCCGCTTTTTCATCAGACTTAGTTTAAATTAATAGATTTAAAAATAAAAAAACTCACCGGTTTCCCAGCGAGTTTACCACAAAAAATAATTAGTTATATGAAGAAATGATTGTTATCTTGTTCTCTTTTTAATATCGTCCGAAGCACTTTCGATCTCCCGTACTTTCTTTACCTTTTTATTTCCGAAATTATAGGTAAGACTTACCGTGATATTCCTTCTGTACATGTCGTTTTTAATATAATTATAATTTCCGTTACTTTGGTAATCTTCGATTTCTACGACATTCGTTCTCAAAACATCGTTTACATTCACGGCAAAGGTCCAGTCGTTCCAGTTTTTCTTGATGCTCAAATCGAGGCTCATTAAATTCTTCAGAACACCCAGTTCGATCTGCTGCTTGTCTACGTAGAAGAAGTTGACCCCCAGAAACCAGGTCTTACTTTTATCGAGGCGCAGGGTATTGTTGCTGTTAATAACCAGGCTGGTGGATTTTCTGTTGTTGATATACGTGTCAAAAACCTGTCCTGTCGTAGGATCTGTATTTAAAGTTCCGTTGTTGATGTTATGCTGGATCCCTGCATTGAAATTCAACGTCAGATACTGTTTGAAAAGCGATTTCTGAATTCCAAGCATGGCAGACATTTCCTGTTTGTCTCCGAAATTGGTCCGGATGTAGGCCAGCTTTACCCTTTTTATTCCTTCGTCATCGGTATATTCTCTCTGTAAAGGCACCTGGGTGATCTGGTCTTTTTCATAAGTATGGTTCAGAATTATGAAATAAGAGTTCTTGTACATGTAAGTCAGCTCCTGGTTATAGTTTGAAGAGGCCTTTACGAAAGGGTTATTCTGGGTGTAATTGTCTTCGGTAATGATATTCCTTACCGGGTTCAGTTCCCAGAAGCTGGGTCTTCCCATCCTGCTGGAAAATGAATAGGAAATGTTATTCTTGTCATTGATCGCATAATTGAAGGTGAGATAAGGCAGGAAATTATTGTAATTTCTTTCAATCCTCTGATACTGCTGCTCCGGGATGGTATTTGTCGGGCTGTCTGCGGTTCCGAGGCTGTTGGTAATTTCATAGCGTGCGCCCACTTTTCCGGAGAACTTATCAGAAAATTTCTTCTCGAAAGTAAGGTAAATCCCATAGATGTTTTCATCGTAAATAAAATGGTTGAAATCCGGGTTGGTCGTAACACCTGTCAGATTACCGGTTGCTTTGTCGTAATCGTATGCAGTATTGTAGTTTTTGGTATCGTTGTCGGTTTTGGTTTTATTGAAATTACCTCCGGCAGAAAAGGTGAAATCATTTTTAAACTTTTGAATATAGTCTACCGTTCCTGAAAAGTTGTTCACAATTTGCGGAATGTTCTGGATGATCTTTTTTCCTGTTCGTGAAAAACCGGATGGGCTGCCCTTCACATCGGAATACATGGTGTTGTTATCCGAATGCTGAAATCTTTTGTAAATAAGATAAGCCGCATTGGCATTGAATTTACTTCCCAGGGAATCAAGTTTTATTTCATAGTTTAAGTTTACCGAATTATTATAATTTCTTGCATCTTCTTTGTTCTTAGTTTTTGTATAACTGGTTTCGAGAACCCCTTTGTCATTCGGCATGGTTAAGGTATTCAGTAAATCGATGGTGGAATTATAGCTTTTATTGGCCCATGAATTCCAGGAAAGGCCAAGGTTGCTTTTTTCGGTCAGCTGATAATCCATGTTCAGGTAGCCTCCAAGGTTTTGATTGGGATCATCAATATTTCCTACGGATTCGTTCCGTATCTGGCCGATACCGTTTTTCAAGACATAAGATTGCGGGTTGATATTTTCCCCGCCGCTTAAGTTAGCGTTAATTCCAAGCTTGTCTTTTCTGTAATTTACAGAGAAGCTGGCATTGCTGGCATTGTATTTATTCTGAGTATTGGACATTCTCATGTTTCCGCTGGTTCCATTGCTCATCTTCTTTTTCAGTACAATGTTGATAATCCCGTCTGAAGATTCCACCTGGAATTCACTTCCCGGAACGGTAATCACTTCTATCTTCTGGATGTTCTCAGCAGGCGTGTTTTTCAGGAACTGGGTAAGGGATTCTGCATCCATATTGCTTTTTCTGCCGTTAATATAAATCAGTACGTTGTTCTTTCCTACGATTTTAAAGGTCTTATCATCGGTGGTGGATAGCAGGGGAGTTTGCTTCAGAAGATCAAAGGTCGTGTTACCTTTCGCTACAGGAGAAGATGCTACATCATATACAAAACGATCGCTTTGCTTTTTAAAAATCTGTTTGGTCATGGTAACGCCTTCTATGGTTTTTGTTTTTACGGTATCCTGCTTTTTTTCCTGGGCAAAAGCAAATCCACTGAAGAATATGGCGGCAATGAGAATTTGAGTTTTCATAAATATATTTTATTTGAGTTTCGGCCCTGAATTTTATCCAAGGCATATCTTAGGAGTGGCTGTACGCTTACGTTCTGGATTTTACGGCATCATTGGCAGATTTCATCTCCCTGGTTTTTTTTAGTTTCTGGTTACCAAAATTATAGGTAGCACCTACACTGAAAATTCTCGGATACTCAAAGCTGGTCATATTGTTATAACTTCCGTCAGGCTGGGTTCCCCTGAGCTTATAAAAGTTCTGATTAAATGCATCATATACTTCTGCCAGGAAGGTCCAGTTCCCCATGATCTTCTTTACGTTAATGTCCAGACTCTGTCTTACACCTACTTCTCCGATTTCCGCTTTGCTTTTTCCGGCGAAGAAATAATTGATTCCCAGGAACCAGTCTTTTTTGGAAGAAAGACGGATGCTGTTATTAAGCTGTGCCGAGAAACTGAGATTTTTTATATTGATTATGTAGGGGGAAATAATTTCGGTCTGTCCCGGGTTCGGCGTGGAAGTAGGATCTTCGCTTACTTTACCTGCATATACGGCATAGACCAGATTGGCAGAGTAGTTGGTTGTCCAGATCTCTTTGAACCAGGCTTTGTTCATACCCAACGTCAGGCCGAGCTGTTTGTTGTTCCCATAATTGGTTCTGATATATCTCAGGAACTTGGCTGTGGTCATTTTAGGATTCCCGTCGGAATCAAGGACAACGGTTCCGTTGCTGTCTTTCTCAGGCCGGGTTAATGTTCCCTGTAACGGGATCTGGCCTGAAGCATCTCCTGCATAATTAAAGCTCAGATTAGCATAGAAAGCATTCTTGAATATATAATTGATCTCCTGATTATAAAACTTGGAAGCCAGTATGAACGGGTTATTCTGAGTATAGTTATCCGGAGTAAAATAAGTTCTTGACGGATTGAGTTCCCAGAATCTCGGTCTTCTTACCCTGCTTGAAAAAGTATAGCTGAGGTTGTGATCTTCACTAATGGCATAATTTAGATTAAGATAAGGAAGCAGATTATTATAGTTTCTGGTAAAGCCGGTTTTTCCTAAGATCTCCCCAGTGCTCCTGGTCATCTCGTAACGTGTTCCGATTTTTCCGGAAATCTTTTCATTAAGTTTTCTTTCGTAGGTAACATAAGCCCCTAGAATATTTTCTTTGTAAATGAAATGGTTGGTCTGGTTAGGATCATTAACGAAATCGGGGCTCTGGTAGACATCTTGTCGGGTATCGTTATCTGTATTCGTGTTGTTATAGCTGATTCCCATCAGCCAGGAACCTCCTTTGATGGTTTTCTGCAGATAGTCTACATTAGCCGCATAATTGTTGATGATTTGTGGTACCCACTGTTTAAAAGCGCCATACGAATTGTCTTTATCCGCGTAAAAAGGAAATGTTTCATTGATGCTGTACTTGTCCCGGTTAAACCACAAATAAGACACATTAGAAGTCAGTTTGCTTCCCAGAGAGTCTGTTTTTACCTCATAATTTACATTGAACGAATGGTTCCTTGTCTGGGCATTTTCATTATTTACGGTCCTGTTTTTTAAGATTCCGTTTTGAGTGTTCGTAATGTCTAGGACGGAATTAAAGCTTTTATTGTATCGCATGTTGTACGTGAATCCTACATTTTGCTTTTTATTGATTTCATAATCCATATTGATGCTTCCTCCGACATTTTTATTCGGATCATCGTTGAAGCCGTATGATTCATTCATGTACGTCGAATTTCCGTTAGACAGCCTGTATTTTTCCCGTTCCGTCCAGCTTCCTACACTCATATTCGTATTGACGGCCAGTTTATCTCTTCTGAAATTAAAAGAAGCACTGGTGGAGGGATTGTTATAATAAGCCTGTTCGTTCTGTACCTTCAGTGTTCCGTTATACCCATTGTTCCTGTTTTTTTTCATGACAATATTAATTACTCCTTCACTGGACTCCACCTGGAACTCACTGCCGGGAACAGTTATTACTTCAATCTTCTGTATATCTTCCGAAGGCGTATTTTTCAGCATTTCTATTAATGCATCAGCATCCATATTGGATTTTTTGTTGTTGATGTAGATCACCGCTTCAGATTTACCCAGAATCTTTAATGTTTTACCATCTATACTGGAAATCATTGGTGTTTGCTTCAGGAGATTGAAAGTGTTGGTTCCTTTAGCCACGGGTGATGAGGCGACGTCGTAAATAAACCGGTCATTTTGCTTTTTAAAAACCTGCTTTTTTAAAGTCACCGCTTCTATGTTTTTAGTTTTCAAAGTGTCGGATTTCTCTTGGGCGAAAACAAATCCGGAGAAGAATATGGCGGCGATAAGAATCTGAGTTTTCATGATTTTATATTTTAGAGATTTTAATAGCTTGTATTTATTATTATTTAACATTGCAAAGATATATAATAAATTTAGTATCATGCAATACAAAGTACTTAAAATGTTTTTGATTTAAAATTAATGTTTTGATTTTCAGTGATTAAAATTTATATTAAAATTTTTTGATCGGTTGATTTTATATTAATTAAACAGTTCAGATTGAAATTCTATTACATATTCAACCTTAATTTTTTAAAGTATTATGAAATATTTTATTGTTAATCGAAAAGCATAGGATGCAGTTTAAATTTTATGATTAATTTAGTGCAAACTTAAAATTAATAGCGTATGAGAAAAATTTACATGCTTTTTTTGTTATTATCATTAATTTTTTCCTGTAAAGAGGAATCCCTCTTGGAAATAAGTGATAATTCTTCAAATCCCCAATCCAGTTATAATTTTGGAAATGCCACGCAAAAGAATTTTCAGGGTGTCGTGCTGGATACCAACGGAACTCCCGTTTCGGGAGCGATAGTGACTATCGGAACAAGTACGGTGACAACCAACCTTAAAGGGCTTTTTGTATTTAAAAATGCTTCGGTAAAAGAAAATTTTGCACACGTAAAAGTAACCAAAGCGGGTTATGTAAATGCGTCGAGGGTGTTGGTTCCTACCAATGGAATGAATAAGGTAAATATTATGATGATCCCGGCGACGACAACTTCTACCATTTCTTCAGGCTCAGCTTCTACGGTTTCTCTGCCTAACGGAACAAAAGTGAAGTTTGACGGAAGCTTTAAAGATGCAGGTGGAAATGCTTATTCAGGAAGTGTAAGTGTTGCTTTGTTTAATTTAGCTTCCTCAAATCCTTATCTGAACGAATTGATGCCGGGATCATTTCTGGCTACCAATTCAGGAGGAAATGCAAGGGTTATGGAAACTTTCGGAATGCTCCATGTGCAGCTGACAGGAAGCTCAGGACAGAATCTTCAGATTGCAAATGGTCATACGGCAGAAATTACAGTTCCTGTTGATGCTTCACAAAATTCATCTTCGCCGAATACAATTCCGCTCTGGTCTTACAATGAAGAGACGGGAATGTGGAATGAAGAAGGCGCTGCTACAAAAGTCGGAAATGCCTATGTAGGAACGGTAAGCCATTTCTCATGGTGGAATTGTGATGCCCAGTTTGAGCAGGCAACCATGAAAGTGACCGTGAAAAATGCTGCAGGTGTGGTTTTACCCAATATGAAGGTAACCTTAAAAAGAGCTTCCCAAACCTACGAGTCCTATGGCATCACAGATAATGCAGGGATGGTTTCCGGAATTGTTCCCGCAAACGAAGTTCTTACGCTCAAAGTTTACGGCATTTGTGATAATGTAATTTATACGTCCAGTGTAGGTCCTTTTGCAACAGGAAGCATAACGGCGATTCCCGACATTACCGTGAACCCGCCTGCATCTACGAATTATATCATCCAGGGAAACCTGAAAACGTGTGCAAATACGGATGTTACGGACGGTTATGTAACGCTTCGTAATGTTGGGGCAGCAAATTATTTTAATTATTTATCTGCTCCTGTAAGCAGTACCGGGAATTTTAATTTCAATACCTATGTATGTAATTCGACTCCTCAGTTTATCTATGAAGGATTTGATGTGACGAATCTTCAGACCACCGGGGAAATAACTTTTACGGCTGCTGCCAATACGGTCAATTTAGGAAATATTACCGTTTGTAATTCAGTAAGTGAATTTATCAGTTATAAAATAGACAGTCAGCCGGTAACTTATGTACTTGGCCCGTTCAATGCGAAATGGTATTCCGTTAGTACTCCGGTTAATCCGAACATACCTATAAAACAGTTGAGGATAGATTCACAGAATACTGTAGGAGCGTATTTTTCCATGACACAGAATAATATGATGGGAGTTCCGGCAAGTTTTACGACAGATTATTTTTTTGGAATTTCAAATGCGGATATTACACCTATGAACAGTAATCTGGTGGTCAATATCATCAGCTTTGGCGCCGTAGGAGACTATATAGATTTTACCGTCAACGGAACGTATACCAACACTTCCGGAAGTCACACCCTTACGGCTACAGGCCATGTAAAGCGTGATCTTTAGATGTATAAATAAAATAAGGAGTCCGTCTCACAACTAGTGAAAACGGACTTTTTTTATGATTTTTCTCGACCTCGACCTCCTCTCCTGTATGAGAATGATTTTCGTACAGTCGATTCTCAATCCACATCATTGAGTTATGAGACTGATTCTTTTATGCATTTATTCCCGGTCAAAGCGGGCCAGCTTTTTATCGATCCAGATGGTTGCAAAAGGAAAGAAAGCTGCAATTAAAGCAAAGACGCTGTCTTCGTCGTCCCAGGCAAATATCTTTCTTACGGCAGGCAGGAACAGAAGGTATAGGGTAAAAAACAAACCGTGGATGCTGCCGATCGTGCTGATGTAAACAATCGGGAAAATATCTGTAGGATTGGTCCGGATCCAGATCATTGCCGTAAACAGGAAAAACCAGGAAATGGCTTCTGCCAGACAGATGTTTTTAAACCACCGGATCACTTTTTCCTGCGGGTATTTCGAGAATAATTTTTCTAGGAAATTCATAATTGTTTAATTGACGGTTCAGTAGCAATCTCATAACCGGGATTCAGAAAACTTCCAGCTTCCTTCTTCCTGCGTCCAGCCTGAAACATTAACAAATTTACTTATAAAAACTGCTTCCGTCCAAATACTCAAAAACTTCTGGTGGCAGCATCGGTCTTACATTCTTTCCAGTTCGTATCATATTCCTGATTTCGGTAGCGGAAAGCTCTATAACCGGAGCTCTGATCAGGGAAATATTTTCATGCTCCAGCAAATCGGAATCTTTTTTCTCACCTTCAAAAATTCTCGGGTAAACAATGATGTGGTGGTTTTTAATTAAGGTGTCCGCATTTTTCCATTTGTGGAGGTTGATCAGGTTATCCTCACCCATGATTAAGCTGAACGAATAGTCAGGGTGTTTTTCGTGAAGATAGGCAAGGGTATCGATGGTATAGCTGGGTTGAGGCAATGAAAATTCGACATTGGATGCCCGCATCTCCGGATAGTTTTTTATGGCAAGCTGTACCATATCCAGGCGGTTATGATCTTTCAGCAGCGATTTTTTTTCCTTAAAAGGGTTTTGCGGGCTGACTACAAACCATAGCTCGTCCATATCCGAATGCTCCAGGATATAATTTGCCAGGATAAGATGTCCGATATGAATAGGATTGAATGAACCGAAAAAAAGGCCGATCTTTTTCATGTATCGCAGAATGAATGATTATTAATCCCTGAATTTTACGTCTTTAATATTCAGGTAATGCGTAACATTGCCTTTCCAGTGGTTTTCCTCCAGTGTAAAAGCAAGGTCAAAATATTTATTCCTGAAATCATCCGCAAACTGCCCCAGCTTAAAGCCTACACATTCGATATTTCGTCCGGTAGATTCCTGCCTGATGTAAAACTTGAGGTGGTTGTTGTCTTTCCCCATCGTTTTGATATAGCCGGAAACCTTTTGGTTTGTCAGCGTCAGGATCGGTTTCATGTTATGCGGGCCGAAAGGTGCCAGTTTTCGGTGGAAATTGATGAATTCCCGGTTGATCTCGTCGATCTGAATTTCGGAATCGATCGTAATGGAAGGTTCCTTCTGATGGTCTTTGATCTTCTCGGAAACGACCCTTTCAAATTTCTCTTTAAAAGCATCAAATTTCGATTTCTCCATAGAAAGTCCTGCCGCGGCATGATGTCCCCCGAATTTAAGAAAATATTCCGAGCACATATCCAATGCTTCATGTACATCAAAATCGGCTACGGATCTTGCCGAAGCCACCATTTCCCCATTATTTCCGTCTGTAAAAACCAACGTTGGTTTATAATAGGTCTCAATCAACCGGGAGGCTACAATTCCGATAACGCCTTTGTTCCATTCCGGATGATAAACGATGGTGGTATATTTTGTTTCCTGCTGGGATTCGATAACCTGGTTTAAAGCCGAAAGGGTGGAATTCATATCCAGCTCTCTTCTTTCGTCGTTCAGGTTCATGATGTCGCTGACAATCTGGTGTGCGTGCTTCAGGTTATCTGAAACCATAAGCTCAACAGCTGCTTTTCCATGGGAAATTCTTCCCGCAGCGTTAATTTTCGGAGCAATTTCAAAAACAATATTTGAAATTTCAAAATGCGAAAGTTTGTCTTCAGGAATTAATAGCCGTAAACCTAAATTTCTCGTTTTACGCAGTATTTTAAGTCCCATTTTAGCCAAAACCCTGTTTTCACCGGTCATCGATACAATATCGGCGGCGATGGAGATGGCAAGAAGATCGGTAAGTTCGAACAATTCCGCTTCCGGAAGCTTGTAAATGGTATTTAATCCCTGGCACAATTTAAAGCCGACCCCGCATCCGGAAAGTTCCTTGAAAGGGTAGCGGCAGTCGCTTCTTTTCGGGTCCAGAACAGCAACGGCGTTCGGAATCTCTTCGCCGGGAAGGTGGTGATCACAAATGATAAAATCGATACCTAAATTCTGGGCATAATTGATCATATCAAGCGCCTTGATCCCGCAGTCCAGGGCGATGATCAGGGAAAATCCGTTTTCTTTGGCAAAATCGATGCCTTCCGTGGAAATTCCGTAACCTTCGGAATTCCTGTCGGGAATATAATAATCTAAATATTTTTTCTGAACAATTTTACTGAGGTACAGGTACATCAGGGCAACGGCTGTTGTGCCGTCCACATCGTAATCTCCGTAAACCAGTATTTTTTCTCCGTTTTCGATGGCTGTAGCGATGCGTTCCACTGCTTTCTGCATATCTGCCATTAAAAACGGACTGTGGATATCGGTAAGGTTCGGTTTAAAAAATTCTCTGGCCTTTTGATAATTGTCAATTCCCCTAAGAACGAGGAGTTTAGATTCAAAAGTTCCAAAACCAAGAGACGAACTTAATCCGTCCACGATTTCCTCATCGGGTTCAGGCTTGTAAATCCATTTTTGACTCATTTCACAAAAATAGGGAAAATTTTTTTAGAAACTGTGTTAAATACTGTAGGCTCGACAGGATAAAATTTATTTATTCTTTATGAAAACCATGTAATCCCAGGCTTTAAGTTTCAGCGGGGTTTTGTCCTGGGAAATGATGAAAGGGCTTCCGGAAAACAGTTCTCTGTAGCTGTTTCTGAGATATTTTGAATCCAGTTTTACTTCCGCATCCTGATCGGAGAAATTAATTACCGTAAGAACGGCATCCCCGTTTTTCTCCCGGTAAAAAGACAGGATTTTATTCATCTTGTCATTCGTAACACGTTCCATTTCGCCACCCCATTTTCCGTTCCACAATGCCTGATTGTTATGTTTCAGGGTAAACAGTTTTTCATACATCAAAGCAAACTTATGGTTTTTCCACTCGATCGGATCTTTCTCGAAAAAAGCGAGGCTCCGGTTCAGGCCTGCTTCCTGCCCGCTGTATACCAAAGGCATTCCGTTAATAGTACTGCATAGGACCATAGCCGCTTCAAGCCCGTCTCCGAAATTCGAAAACTGGTTTCCTTCCCAGGAATTTTTATCATGGTTATCTGTAAAGGTCATCCGGTAAGAATCAAAAGGAAAGCTGTTGACATCATGGGCCATGTATTCGAAAAGTGCCGGTGCACCTTTCTTTTCCATGGTGGCCTGTTTCAGTTTGTCCCAGAGCGTCCAGGAATAAGTCATATCAAAAGACTTTTTATACAGATCCCGGGATTCCCATTCGGCGAGCATGAAAACCGGTTTTATCTCATCCAGTTCCGCCCTTGCGTTTTCCCAGAAATCGACAGGGATAAATCCTGCTACATCGCAGCGGTAGCCGTCGATATTGGTTTGCGAAACCCAATATTTGAGTGCGTCGGTCATGTATATCCTCAAATCCGGGTTGTTATAATCGAAATCGATCACATCATCCCAATCGTACCATGGCGTCGGCTGGAATTTCCCTTCCCGCGTTTGGGTATACCAGTCCGGATGCTGCTGTGCCAGGGGATTGTCCCAGGCCGAGTGGTTTCCGACCCAGTCGATGAGCACATACATTCCCATGCTGTGGATTTTATTCACCAGATTCTTAAAGTCGGCCAAAGACCCGAAATCAGGATTGATGTCTTTGAAATCTTTCACCGAATAGTAGCTTCCGAGACTGCCCTTTCTGTGAAGTTCCCCGATCGGATGGATGGGCATGAGCCAGATAATATCCACACCCATTTTTTTCAGCCGGGGAAGATGTTTCTCAAATGCTTTAAAGGTGCCTTCCGGAGTATACTGCCTGATATTGACTTCGTAAATCGTTGCGTTTTTCGTCCATTCCGGATGCTTAATTTCCACATAAGGCTTCGGCCGATACCGTGGATCTCTGGACTGACCGTAAGTTGTAAAAAAGCACAGCAGAATTATGAGATAAAATAACTTTTTCATGATGGGCAATTATTTACCCTAAGGTATAAATAAAAAAGCGTTCCCGGCGGAAACGCTTTAAATTCTATGCGAACGGATGTTATGAATACATCTTCTCTCTTAATTCTTTTATCTTTTTATCAGCAAGATATTCGTCGTAGGTCATTTCACGGTCGATTATTCCGTTTGGTGTCAGTTCAATGATCCTGTTACAAACGGTTGAAAGCATTTCGTGGTCATGAGAAGCCAATAAAAGATTTCCTTTGAAGTTGGATAATGAATTGTTCAGCGTGGTAATACTTTCCAAATCTAAGTGGTTGGTAGGTTCGTCTAACAAAAGAACATTTGCCTTCTGAAGCATCATTCTGCTGAACATACATCTCATTTTTTCACCTCCGGAAAGTACTTTACAGGATTTTAAAGCCTCATCACCGGAGAAAAGCATTCTTCCCAGAAATCCTCTCACGAATTCTTCGTGACGCTCTTCATCGTTTTTAGTGAATTGTCTTAGCCAGTCTACCAGGCTGATATCTTCCTGGAAGAATTTGGTATTATCTAAAGGCATCTGAGACTGGTTAGTGGTAACTCCCCAAGCTACGGCTCCTTTATCCGCTTCAATATTTCCCGCTAAAATTTCGAAAAATTCTGTAATGGCTAATGAATTTTTAGACAGAACAGCAACCTTATCTCCTTTTTTAAGATTTAAATCGATGTTTGAGAACAGCAATTCTCCGTCTTTTGTTTTTTCAAGACCTTTTACATCCAGAATCTGGTCTCCTACTTCTCTTTCCATTTCAAAAATAATCGCCGGGTATCTTCTGGAAGAAGGCTTGATATCGTCGATGTTTAATTTATCGATCATTTTCTTTCTTGCTGTTGCCTGTTTAGCTTTAGCAACGTTGGAACTGAATCGGGCGATGAAGTCCTGAAGTTCCTTCTTCTTTTCTTCCGCTTTTTTGTTAGCCTGTGCTCTTTGTCTTGTCGCTAGCTGGGAAGCCTGGTACCAGAAAGAGTAGTTACCGGTGTAAAGGTTCAGTTTCGCATAATCCAAATCTCCGATGTGTGTACAAACCGTGTCTAAGAAGTGACGGTCGTGCGATACAACGATTACGGTATTTTCGTAATCTGCCAGGAAATCTTCAAGCCATGAGATCGTATCAATGTCAAGGTCGTTGGTAGGCTCATCGAGAATCAGCACATCCGGGTTTCCGAAAAGGGCCTGTGCCAATAGAACTTTTACCTTGTCCTTGTTTTCAAGCTCGCTCATCATCTGCCAGTGCATATCGTCTTTAATCCCAACGTTGGAAAGCATGGTCTGTGCATCAGATTCTGCAGTCCATCCCCCCATTTCGTCATAGATTACACCCAGTTCACCAGCTTTGATCCCGTCTTCATCAGAGAAGTCTTCCTTCGCATACAGGGCATCCATCTCTTCTTTTATCTCGAATAATTTTTTATTACCTCTCAAAACCGCTTCAAGCACCGTATACTGATCATAAGCAAAGTGATCCTGCTCCAGAACAGACATCCTTTTTCCAGGCTCAAGCGATACGTGTCCTGTTGTTGGGTCCTGTTTTCCGGTCAATATTTTAAGGAATGTAGACTTTCCTGCACCATTTGCTCCGATAATCCCGTAGCAGTTTCCTTTCGTAAACATAATGTTTACCTCGTCAAAAAGAACTCTTTTCCCGAATTGTAAAGATAAGTTAGATACTGTTAACATATAGTTTTGTAAATTTGGCGCAAAAATACGAAAAGAATTTGGGTATTTCGTAATAATGTAATTGTCAAGTTTTTAAATATGGGATATTTTTTATATATTCCATCAGATAAATAACCTTTCGGTGGGAAGTTCTCCGGAAGGAATTGCCTCAAAATGCATTCTTATTGCATTATCCTAAATAGAACAACTTAAAATGAAGATTGAAAAAACAGTAAATATAGTAAACAGAAGAGCCCGTTTTGAATACGAAATCCTTGAAGAATTTGAAGCAGGAATGGTTCTTACGGGTACGGAAATAAAATCTTTGCGCTCTTCAAAAGCATCCATTGCAGAATCCTTCTGTCAGTTTATTGATGGGGAATTGTACATCATCAACATGATGATTGACGAATATAAACTGGGAACTTTTTACAACCATAAAACAAAAAGGGAACGGAAATTGCTCTTGCACAAAAAAGAATTACAAAAACTTGAAAAAAAGTTAAAGGATGCAGGCAATACGATCATACCTTTAAAATTATACATTAACGACAAGGGAAAAGCAAAGGTCCTGATTGCGCTTGGTAGAGGGAAAAAACTCTTTGATAAAAGGGAAAGCATAAAAGATAGAGAAAATAAACGAAACCTCGACAGAATATTAAAGAAAAGTTAAAAATCAGCGTGAAAACTTTGTATATAAAGAAAAATTATATTTATTTTGCATTATCAATTATTTAATCATTTAATTCTATGAAAAATCTAAAATTAGGAATTTCAGCATTGGCACTTACTGTTGCTTCTACTGTGTTCGCTCAGACTACCAACAATCCGTGGTTGATCGGGGTTGGTGCTCACGCGGAAAATCACCTTGCACAGGGAAGTAATTTCAGTAATACATTCTCTGCTAGAAACTTGACAAAAACAATGTTCAATGTGAACAATTTCTCTATTACTCCACCATTATCAAAACTTACTGTAGCTAGGAACATCGGTAAAGGTTTGGTAATCGACTGGCAGACAACTGTTGGGAATGTTGAAAACAAAAGATTCAACATGGGGAAAGAGTTCATGTTAATGACAGGTCTTGGTTTCCAGGCTAAAGCTGCAGGGCTTATCTGGAATGAAGAATCTTGGTTCGATCCATATTTAAGAGTTGGTGCTAACTACCTGAGACATGATTATACTTCGCTTACATTCCCAAGAATGGATGCTAACGGTGTAATGGTGAGCAATGGAGATAACGGTAACGAAAATGGTAAAGCTAACTTCTTTGCTGTTGCTGCAGGTGCTGGTGTTAACTTCTGGTTAACGAAGAACTTCGGTTTAGGAGTACAGGGAGATTACGTAGCTACTCCTGGAGATAAATCAAACGTTGCTAACTTCTGGCAAGCTTCCGCATCTCTTAACTTCAGATTCGGAAACAGAGACAGAGATAAAGATGGTATCTTAGATAAAGACGATTTATGTCCTGATACACCAGGTTTACCGGAATTCCAGGGATGTCCTGATACAGATGGTGACGGTGTTCCAGATAAAGACGATCAATGTCCAGACGTAGCTGGTCCGGTTGAAAACAACGGATGCCCTTGGCCAGATACAGACGGTGACGGTGTAATCGATAAAGATGATGCTTGTCCTACAGTTGCAGGTCCTGCAGAAAACAACGGATGTCCTTGGCCAGATACAGACGGTGACGGTATCCTTGATAAAGATGATGCTTGTCCTACCGTACCAGGTCTTCCAGAATACAACGGATGTCCTAAGCCAAGAACTGTAACAGCTAAAACTGTTGAAGAGAAATTAGGAAGTGTATTCTTTGATTTCAACAAAGCGACAATCAAAGCTGAATCTAAGCCGGCTCTTGACGAGGCTGCTGACCTGATCAAGAAAGACGGAGGTAACTATCTGTTAGAAGGTAGAACTGATGCTAAAGGTTCAGAAGCTTACAACCTGAAATTATCCAGAGAAAGAGCTGCTGCTGTAGTTGCTGCTTTGGATGCAAGAGGGGTTGATGCTAACGCACTTAAATCTATCGGTATTGGTAAAGCAAAAGCTACTGTACCTGCTACAGCTTCTGATGCTGAAAGACAAGTAGACAGAAAAGTAGTGGTAACAGCTATCGAAGATGCGGCTCAGTGGAATGCTCTTAAAAAGAGAGATTACGATGATCCGACTCCGGTAAAAGTTAAAAAAGCTCCGGCTAAGAAAAAAGCTCCGGCTAAAAAAAGAAGAAAATAATTAAATTTTTCTAAATATAAATACCTCCAGTGTTCTGGGGGTATTTTTTTTTCGTCGACTTTTAATTAATTTTGTTGAAAATTAAAATATAAAATGGGAAGAGCATTTGAATATCGAAAAGCTTCTAAAATGGCCAGATGGGACAAGATGGCCAAAACTTTCTCTAAAATAGGTAAAGATATTGCACTGGCAGTGAAGGCAGGAGGTGCGGATCCGGAATCTAATCCTGCACTGAGAAGATGTATCCAGAATGCGAAAGGGGCCAATATGCCTAAGGATAATGTGGAAAGAGCCATTAAAAAAGCAAGCGGTGCGGATGCGGAAAATTATGAAGAAATTACCTATGAAGGATACGGTCAGGGCGGCGTTGCTTTTTTCGTAGAATGCACGACAAACAATACGACAAGAACGGTAGCCAATGTAAGAGCGATCTTCAATAAATTTGATGGAAACTTAGGTAAAAACGGTGAGCTGGCTTTCATCTTCGACAGAAAAGGAATTTTTACCATTGATCTGGCACAAATCAAAATGGATTGGGATGATTTCGAAATGGAAATGATCGACGGTGGTGCGGAAGATGTGGAAAAAGATGAGGAAGAAGTAATGATCACGACGGCTTTTGAAGATTTCGGTTCTCTGTCGCACAAACTGGACGAACTGGGAATTGAAGCAAAAAGTGCGGAGCTTCAGAGGATCCCGAATAATACCAAAGAAGTAACCGAAGAACAATTCAAGGCAAATATGAAAATGCTGGAGCGTTTCGAAGATGATGATGACGTACAGAACGTGTATCACAACATGGAAGTCACCGAAGAGTTGATGGAAACGTTATAAAAAATAATATAGCATTCATATACAGTTAATTTTCAAGTACTTTCTTTGCATAAAACTATGAAAAGAAACGTTGAATTGGTTGTTATATCGGATGTTCATTTGGGAACTTACGGATGTAAGGCTAAAGAATTGCTAAGGTATCTTAATTCCATTCAGCCTAAAACACTGGTGCTGAACGGTGATATTATCGATATCTGGCAGTTCAAAAAGTCTTACTTCCCTAAACCCCACCTGAAAGTGATCAAAAAGATTCTTTCACTGGCTACAAAAAATACTGATGTGTTCTACATCACCGGAAATCACGACGAAATGTTCCGGAAGTTTACCGATTTTGAATTGGGTAAACTCAAAGTCTGCAATAAAATCTGCCTGAATATTAACGATAAAAAAACCTGGATCTTCCATGGCGATGTTTTTGATGCATCCGTACAGCATTCAAAGTGGATTGCAAAACTCGGAGGAAAGGGATATGATTTGCTTATCGTCATCAATAATGTTGTCAACTGGTTTCTGGAAAAGATGGGTAAAGAAAAATATTCCTTTTCAAAAAAAATCAAGAATAATGTAAAGAAAGCGGTTAAATATATTGGCGATTTCGAACTCACCGCTTCCGAACTGGCCATCGATAACCATTACGATTATGTAATTTGCGGGCATATCCACCAGCCTCAGATCCGGGAGGTGGTTAACAAAAAAGGATCATGCACTTATATGAATTCGGGTGACTGGATCGAAAACCTTTCCGCACTGGAATACCATGAAAACGAATGGAGGATCTTTTATTACGACGACTACAAACATCTGCTGAAAGACGACGGAACCGAAGAAATCCAGGATATTGACAGTACGGAACTTTTAAAGATAGTAACCAATTTCACCAAATGAAAATTCTATACGCTTTCCAGGGAACCGGGAATGGACATATTGCACGCGCACAGGAAATTGTTCCGATTCTGAAAAAATATGCTTCGGTTGATACGCTGATCAGCGGGCACCAATCGCAATTAAAGGCTGATTTCGACGTTAATTTTCAATATAAAGGTATTTCTCTTCTATATAATAAAACAGGGGGATTATCCTATCGGAAAACCTTTAAAGAAAATAAATTTCTGGAAGCGGTTAAGAATGTCCGGGAAATCGATCTTTCAAAATATGATCTCATCATCAATGATTATGAACCACTTACGGGCTGGGCGTGCAAATTAAAAAAGCTGCCGATGATCGAGCTGAGCCATCAGGCTTCCATGCTGTTTAAAGAAACGCCAAAACCGAAAAAGAAAGATTTCTTTGGAGATTTGGTCCTTAAATATTATGTTCCCAGCGAAAGAAAAATCGGTTTTCACTTTGAGAATTACCATCCGCAAATTAAGAAGCCTGTGATCAGAAGGAAAATCCGGAACCTTTGTCCTGAAAAAAAAGGATTTTATCTGGTGTATCTTCCCAGCTTTTCAGATGAAAATATCATAAAGGTTTTAAAACAGATCCCGGTAGAATGGAAGGTGTTTTCCAAGTATTCAGGCCTGTACTTTAAAGAAGCAAATGTCGAAGTTTTCCCGATTGATGAAACAGAATATCTAAAAGCGTTTGAAAACTGTGAAGGTATTCTTTGCAATGCAGGTTTTGAAAGTCCTGCCGAAGCGCTTTTCATGGATAAAAAATTATTCGTCATTCCTATTCACAACCAGTATGAGCAGGAATGCAATGCCTGTGCGCTGGATAAAATGGGAATCCCGAATTCAAAAGTCCTGAAACCGGAAGAAATTCAGCACTGGTTAGCTTCCGATCAGCATCTTAGGGTAAGTTATCCTGATGATATAGAAGAAATCCTTGTTAAAGAAGTATTATCGCTGTAAAAATACGTCTTCCACATTTTGCATACGTATCATAACCGCTCTGGCATAAGAACAATGTGGATATACTTTCCATTGGTTTTCCCGTGCAAACTTAATGGCTTCTTCTACCAGGTATTTTCCCATGCCCCGGCCTTCAAATTCCCGGTGTACCAGAACAAACGATATGACTAATTTATTATCCTGCGGAAATATGGTATACGTTAGTCTTCCAACCTCTTTAATATCATTATTAAGGGTAATGACCCCACCGTTTCCTGATTTGTTATTCTCGAATTGCATAACTTATATTTTAAACACAAAAGTGCAAAAACTGCACCGCACGCGTGAAAGTGAATGGTCAATGGTGAATTTGCTGCGCAGTCAACTTTTAAAATAGTAATTGATAATAAGTTGACTATCTGAGATTTATATAGTGATAAAAAAACTTACCATTCACCTGCAAAGCAAAATTCACCATTCACTCTTAACTCTCTTTCCCCGTATAATAATTATAATCCTTAATCACCACACCGATAAACTGTCTTTCCGTCATTTTGGTAGCATCCGCTTCAAGCTTCAGGATACTTTTGATTTTGTCGGAAAGCCTGCTGATGATCTGCCGGTCGTCCACGCGGATGGCTTTCAGGTAATTGTCTTTAATGATCCTCATATCGTTGTCACTCAGGGCGATCACCTGCGGAAAAGTGGGGATGTAATCTTCTTTGATATTTTCCAGGATTGTATGTGAAATATTAATGCTGTTCTTTAAAGAAATCACAGCTGTTCCGGCGGCGATGTCTCCCAGGCGCTGGTTATTTTTGGAGGCAATCATGGAGATCAGCCCGACAACACCCATGAAAGTCGTATCAATAATCCTGAATACCCAACGGATCATATAATCCCCGAATCCTGCCTGATAGCCGTCAATTTTAACTACCCTGATTTTCATGATTTTCTTACCGGGTGTCTGGCCTTCCATAAGGCTCTCCAGAACCAGAGGATAAATGAAAGTCGGGAAAAGCAGGATGACATAAATTGCCCGGATGGACCATGGATCAAGACCATTCAGGAGATATCCCAAATCCAGGATATTAAAAAAAACGTAAAAAGTGGCAATCGTATAGGCCGCCTTAATCAGGAGGTCGAGGATGAAGGCGATCATCCGGTCTCCCACACTGGCCGTATTGAAATTAATATTTACATTTTGTGAGGTGTTAATGGCGATTTGAGACATAATTTTTATTATTTTAGCCTTACAATTATGAGAGAAGTTTATTTCATTAAACAAAATAAAGAAAAATGGTTGGGAATCGAACAGGTTATCCAGGGGAAAATTAAAAAAAATCCCGATGACCTCTCTTCGCTGTACATCAACCTGGTGAACGACCTTTCTTTTGCCCAGACGTATTACCCGAAAAGCAATACGACGGTTTACCTTAACCATCTTTCGGCGCAGATCTTCCAGAAAATTTATAAAACAAAAAGGGTAGAAGAGAACCGGCTCGTTTATTTTTTCAAAACGGAAGTTCCTCTGCTGGTTTTTCAGTACAGGCGGTATCTGGGATATGCTTTTCTCTTTTTTACATTATTTACCCTCATCGGGATACTTTCAGCAGTCTACGATAAGGAATTTACCAAAATTATTTTAGGGGAAGATTATGTCAACCAGACCATCGAGAATATTAAGAGCGGAAATGCTGTCGGAGTTTACCAAAGTGGTTCGACCTGGGGAAGTACGATCGGAATTATATTCAACAATATCGGGGTAGGTGCAAAATTATATATTTATGGTGTAACAGGAGGAGTGGGAACTTTATACGCTCTACTTACCAACAGTGTCATGCTCGGTTCCTTCCAGTATTTTTTTTACGATTACGGAGCTTTAAAGGATAGTGCCCGCGGCATCTGGCTTCATGGCGTATTCGAGATTTTTGCCATGGTGGTGGAAGCGATGTGCGGCCTGATACTGGGGACATCCATTTTATTTCCGAGAACTTACTCACGGTTCAATTCTTTTAAAAACGGATTCAGGGATTCATTCAAAATATTTTTAAGCACGGTTCCTTTTACCATTTGTGCAGGAATCATTGAAGGATATGTAACGCGCCATGCACTGGCAATGCCTTTGGTTCTGAATTTAATCATTATCTTCGGCTCACTGGCGGTGATCGGATTTTATTATTTCGTCTATCCTTCCATAGTCAACAAAAAAACTAACAATCAGGTTCAACATGCAGTTTTATAAAAAAAGAGATTTCGGAACTTTCATCAGTGACAGTTTCACCTTTTTCAAATTATACGGAAAAAACTATTTTAAGAATTTTATTCTCCTCAACGGGTTACTGCTGATCCTTATGGTTATCGTTATCGTTTTAGGTTTCAGAGAATTTTTCGGCGTTCTTTTCAGCTCCAATCTCAGCGGACAGAGCTATTTTCTGGAGCAGTATTTTTCCGACAATCTGGGGATGTTTGTGATGCTGGGAATCTTTTTGTTTATCCTTTCAACTGCACTGATGACCATTAACCTGCTCTTTCCTGTTTTCTATATGAAAAGAATTGCAGAAGGAAAAACAAATATAAAAGCGGATGATATTTTAAGTGACTTTAAAAACCATATCAGGAAGGTGTTAATTCTTTATTTCGGTCTGACTTTCCTGGTGATGCCTGGTGCAACGGTGCTTTTCGGGATTACCTATATTCTTGTTTTCCTGATCATCGGTCTTGCTTTAATGCTTTTTTTGCTGCCGAATCTTTTTAATACGGTAACCTTTCTCTGTTATGATTATTTCAACGGAAACAGAAGCTTTTTTGATAGCCTGAGCTATGCCATCCGTTCGCAGTTTTCCTATCCGAATGGACGGGAAAGTTCACCCTACTGGAAATACTGGGGCTCTACTCTAATTATGGGATTGCTTTTTTACATCGTGAGCAGTATTTTTACCGCTGTGCCGATGATTATGTATATTGCAAAACTAAGTACTACGGCTCCTGACGGAAATTTTGAGCAGAATCCTCTGGGCGGAAGCTTCGGAATATTATTTTTCTTCATTTACGGTGTTTCTTCACTGGTTTCCACTTTGCTGATGAACGTTCTATACGTAAATTCAGGATTGATGTATTATGACAGCCGTACGGACCTTCACCAGAAAATGGAGCTCGCAGAAATAGAAACCATCGGAAGTAATGAATAAAATTCTTTTTTTCTTACTTATTTTTTGCGCCGTTGAATGTGCCTGTGCCCAGACGCAAAACGATCCGCCTCCCCCGGCAGCGGAAGTGTATGTGGATTCCATGGATACGGGGCATTACCGTAATATGTACCGTGCAGATTCTGTCCTCCAGAAAAATCCGGTGGGTGAAAATACCGTCTATCCTAAAACGTTTAAACCCAATGTTCCTTCCCGATACAAAGGGAAAGATTTTGATTATACTACGGTAAAGCCCAGGATGTCTTTCTGGGAAAAACTAATGAATAAAATCGGCCGTCTGCTGGACAGTATTTTCGGAGAGACCGTTTTTACAAAGACCGGAAATATTGCAGGAATTCTGTTCCGGCTTTTTGTTATTCTCTTAGTCGGGTTTCTCCTGTATTTCATTATTAAATATGCTATTGCCAATGGCGGAATTCCATTTTTTGGAAAGAAAAACAGGAAAGTAGATATCAGGGATGAAGAACTGCATGAAAATATCCACGAGATTAATTTTCCCGAAAGTATTTTAAAGTTTGAAAAAGCCGGCGATTTCCGTTCAGCAGTACGGTACCAGTTTTTATTTGTCCTGAAAAAGCTGAGCGATAAAAAATTAATCGCCTGGAATCCCGAAAAGACCAATAAAGATTACCTGGCCGAACTGAAAGCGCCTTATCTGAAAGACCGGTTCTATGATCTTTCCTATATTTTCGACTATGTCTGGTATGGGGAATTTACGATCGATGAAGAGGCCTATCTGAAATTCAAGAACCAATACCAGTCATTTAAACCGTAATTAAAACCTGATCATGAACAAAACTTTCAAAATATATGCTGTAATCTTCATCGTGGTGATGATTATTCTGGCGTTGTTTGAAGTCAACAAAACGGAAAGCACAGACTGGAGGAAAAATTTTAAAACCTACCAGAAATCACCTTTCGGACTCTTTGTTTTTGATCATGAAATAAGGGATCTTTTTAAAAACAAAGTCAGGAAGACCGACCAGACCCCTTACGATTATTACAACCAGAACCAAACTAAAAAGCCGCATAACATCCTGATTATTGAACATGAGGTTGATGGAGAATCCTGGAACAAGATTTTCGATCAGGTTGCCGGAGGCTCGGATGCAATGCTCATCGTCAGCGATATTCCAAAGGAAATCTCCGACAGCATCGGATATTACGATTCCAAACTTTCTTTTGAGGAAGAAAATGTATTAAAGCTGACAGACAAAAAATACCAAAACGATTTTATTAAACTTGATAAATTCCCGTCGGGACGCGGATTTACATTCATCCGGCCGGGTGCGGAAGTATTGGGGAAAACCGTCGAAAAAAACAATACCGATCAGGTAAACTTTATTAAGGTAAAATTCGGAAAAGGACAATTCTATGTGCACTGCGAGCCGCTTTTCATTACGAATTACTATCTTTTGAAAAAAGGAAACGTAAAGTACGCGCAGGACATTTTTTCGTATCTTGATGACAGGGAGACGGTATGGTTTGACGAAAGCAACTCGCAGGTATCGCGGTTCTTCCTGAGGTTTATCCTCTCGAACCCCGCCCTGAAATATGCATGGTGGGTGCTTTTGGGAGGACTGGTCCTGTTTATTTTCTTCAATGCCAAAAGAAAGCAGCGTATCGTCCCAATCATCGATCCGTTGAAAAATACTTCAGTGGATTTTGTAAAGAGCATCGGCAACCTGTATCTGCAGGAAGGCGATTTCCATGATATGATGGCCAAGAAAGCCCAGTATTTCCTGAATAAAGTCAGGATGGATCTTCTGATCGATACCCAGAACCTCGATGCTGGATTTGCCAAAAAACTACACCTGAAAACCGGTAAGCCGTTGGAAATCATTGATGAAGCCATTGCTCTGATTAAAAGAGCACAGGACCCGTATGCCCAGGTTATGAAAGAAGATCTCACCAGAATGAACAACCTGCTGGATCAGATTATTAAAATATAGAAAATAAAATTTCTGGTGTAAGGATTCTCTCACCGCACCGTAAAATGATAAATTAAAAGAATATGGAAAACTTGGATAACCTGAATCCAGAGCCTCAAAGCTCCATTAAGCTGGATAAAAAAGAAGATCAGTTTCAGTCGAGGATTGATATGATCGAGCTTCGTACCAGTCTTGAGAAAGTAAAATCCGAAATCGCAAAGGTAATTGTCGGCCAGGAAAGCATGATTGAACATCTTTTAGCTGCACTTTTATCGAACGGACACGTTCTGATCGAAGGCGTTCCGGGTGTTGCTAAAACCATCACGGCAAAATTACTGGCCAAAACCATTGATGTTAGGTTCAGCAGGATCCAGTTTACACCGGATCTGATGCCTTCCGATATTTTGGGAACTTCTGTTTTCAGCGTAAAAAATTCTGAGTTTGAATTTAAAAAAGGTCCCATTTTCTCCAATTTCATTCTGATTGATGAGATCAACCGATCGCCGGCCAAGACCCAGGCTGCTTTGTTTGAGGTAATGGAAGAAAGGCAGATTACCATGGATGGTACCAGATATATTATGGAAGAGCCTTTCCTGGTAGTAGCCACTCAGAATCCGATTGAACACGAAGGAACCTACAGGCTTCCGGAAGCACAGCTGGACCGTTTTCTATTCAAGATCAATGTCGGCTATCCAAACCTTGAGCAGGAAATTGCCATCATCAGGAACCAGCATGAAAGCAAACAGGAAGATAAGACCGACGTGGTTCATAAAGTAATTACGGCTCAGCAACTGAAAAACTACCAGCATCTTGTAAAAGAAATCATTGTGGAAGCACAGCTGATGGAATATATTGCCAAGATCATCATCAATACCCGGGAAAACCAATTCCTGTACCTTGGAGCTTCTCCGAGAGCGAGTCTCGCTTTACTCACCGCTTCAAAAGCATTTGCGGCATTGAGAGGAAGAGATTTTGTAACGCCGGAAGACATTAAGGAAGCGAGCTACGCGGTATTAAGGCACAGAGTCATCGTATCGCCGGAAAGAGAGATGGAAGGCTTAACAGCTGATGAAATCATCAGACAGATTTTAGAAGGCATAGAAATTCCAAGATAAAACTTTTTGCAGATTCTGCAGCTTAGATCAACATATAGTTAATGAAGAACTTATACATCAATACACGCTTTTTCTTCGCACTCATCGCAGTGGGGATACTGTATGTTTTTGCATTTTTCTTTCCGTTTGTGATGATGATAGCGCATGGTATCCTGTTGCTGTGCTTTCTGGCGGCAATGGTAGACGGGCTTCTTGTTTTCAATCAGAAAAACGGGATTTCGGCCCAAAGGATCCTGCCTGAAAAACTATCAAACGGCGATGAAAATCCGATCAAGATCGATATTAAGAACAACTATGGCTTCAAAATTCATGTCAATATTATAGATGAAATTCCGTTTCAGTTTCAGAAAAGGGATTTTCTGATTGAGAAGCAGATCGGGCCGGGGAACAATACTTTTTTCCAGTATATTCTTGAGCCGAAGGAAAGAGGGGAGTATAATTTCGGAAGCCTGAATGTGTATATTTCATCCCCGCTGGGATTGGTTTCCAAAAGGTTCAGTTTCCAGAAAGATGCGACACTGGCCACTTATCCGTCTTTCATTCATTTAAGAAAATACGAGCTGATGGCCTTGCAGAGCGAGTTTCTGTTGGGAGGAATCAAAAGAATCAGAAAGCTGGGGCACACCATGGAGTTTGAGCAGATCAAAGACTATGTTCCCGGTGATGATATCCGGACGATCAACTGGAAAGCGACTTCCAAGACGAATCGCCTGATGGTAAACCAGTTTCAGGATGAAAAATCCCAGCGGATCTTTATGCTTATTGATAAAGGGCGGACGATGAAAATGCCATTTAACGGTCTTAGCCTGCTGGATTACTCCATTAATGCAACGATGGCTTTATCCCATATCATTCTCAAGAAAGGCGACCGGGCTGGGATGATGACCTTTTCCAAAAAAACGGAAAATAAAGTAGCGGCCGAAAACAAATCGGGGCAGCTGAGAAAAATTTCGGAAGCGCTTTACAACATCAAAACGGATTTTTTTGAAAGCGATTTCAACAGGTTGTATCAGGATGTAAAATATTCCCTGAACCAGAGGAGCCTGTTGCTTTTGTTCACTAATTTTGAAACATTAGACGGCCTCAACCGCCAGCTGAAATACCTTCGCGGAATTGCCAAAAACCATTTGCTGGTTGTCGTATTCTTCAAAAATGCGGAATTGCAGACCCTCATTCATAAAAACCCTGAAAGTACCCAGGAAATTTATGATGAAATTATTGCAGAAAAATTTGAGTTTGAAAAAAAACTGATTATTCAGGAACTTCGTAAATACGGCATATATACTGTGTACACCCTTCCGGAAAACCTGAATGTGGATGTTATTAATAAATACCTGGAGATTAAGGCCCGTGGAATTCTTTAAATTCAAATCAGGTATTTTTTTATGCAGATTTTAAGAATTGCATTCTTCGTGCTGTGTTGTTCAGTTGTTTTCTCTTGTAAGAAAAAAGATGAACTTGGAAATGATTTTGTAATTTTTGAAGTAGATCCTAAAATTGAAAAGGTCTCTTTTTACTGGAAGGACACCGACGGGACAATTCTTAAAAGCATCAGCCGCTTAAAGCATAAAACAGAACGGAAAAGCGAAAAGTTAAAATTTGCCATGAACGGCGGAATGTTCAGTATAAATAATATTCCGAAAGGTCTTTATATTGAGAATTTTAAAGTACTGCATCCAATCGATACTTTATCAGGCAAAGGTAATTTCAATCTTCAGCCTAACGGAATATTTTATCTCATAAAAAATAACGAAGCCGGAATTATTGAATCGAAGGCTTTTACGCATGATTCCCATATAAAATACGCTACGCAGTCGGGACCTTCATTATTGATAAACAAAAAAATTAATCCCATTTTTAAAAAGGATTCTAAGAATACCAACATCAGAAACGGCGTGGGAATTTTAAAAAATGGAAATATAATTTTTATAATGTCAAAGGACGAAGTTAATTTTTATAATTTTGCTTCTGTATTTAAGGACGCAGGATGCGAAAAAGCCTTATATCTTGACGGATTTGTTTCCAGAACCTATTATCCTGAAAAAAGATGGATCCAGGAAGACGGGGATTTTGGAGTCATGATCGGAGTCACGGAACCGAAAAAATTAAATTTAAAATGAAAATAACACTAAATCGAATCAATGACGATTTTTTATTTGAATGTACCAATGCCCAGGGAAATTCAATCTTATTGGATAATACGACACAGCCCGGCGCAAAGGGGGTTTCTCCAATGGAAAGCGTTCTGATGGCGGTGGCAGGATGCAGCGGAATAGACGTGGTGGCTATCCTGAAAAAACAGCGACAGGAAATTACGGGATTTCAGGCGGAAGTAGAAGGCGAGCGGATTCCCGTGGATGATGCAAAACCCTTTAAATCCATTAAGGTAAAATTTCTTCTGGAAGGAAACATCGATCTTAAGAAAGCCAACAAAGCTGCCCAGCTGTCTTTTGAAAAATATTGCTCCGTTTCCAAAACATTGGAGCCTAATGTAGAAATTGCCTACGAAGTTTTCGTAAACGGATCTGTGGCAGAGGCATAAAAATTAAATTCAGTTAAAACAAACCCCGGGCAGAAAATTTTCCGCCCGGGGTTTTTGTATGAATGTGTAAACTTTTATTTTTTAATCGTCTTCATGCTCTTAACGGAACCGTCTTTCATCGTTAGGGTAAGAATATACATTCCTGATTTTACACCGCCTAAAAATAATTCGGAAGAAGGATTTTCAACGGTTTTTACCACAACCCCTGAAGGATCGGTTACCACCGCTTTTTTCACGTTTTCGGCCTTCTCAAGATAAAGGGTATCGGCAAACGGGTTCGGATATGCAATTCTTTCATTCCCTTTGGTGCTTACCTCGTTGGTAGCCAAAGCTGAAGCCGGCTTTAAGGTTACGGTCACTTTAAAGCTGTTATTATCTACTTTGTTATAGGTCGTATTACATCCAGAACCTCCGTAGGTTCTCCAGGCTCTCATTTCAAAATTTACCGTTCCGGTAAGATCATTGGCTATGGTAAGACCTGTCCTGTTATAAGAGAAAGTTCCGCCATTACTACCTGTTCCTGAAGACACGGAGGTTTCCGTACTTCCATTGTTTGTACAGGCCAACAAGCTTCTCTGTTCAGACATCCATCCGCCTCCCGCAGCAGTCATGGTGTATGAAACTGAAGTAGATTGTACTGCATAACCGGCAGGAATAGCGATACTTAATGCTCCTGCGCATGAAGTTGCAGATGTTGGTGTAACACCGCTGTTATTAAACAAAGTATTGATTTCTCCTGCCGTGTAAGTTGCTGAGATTTGTCCTGTAGTGAATTGAGTCATCGTCCAGAAACTTTGTGAGGAACCGCCACAATTGGATCTTACCCATACATAATAGGTTTGTCCTGTAGCTAAGCTGTTAAATTGTGCTGAAGTTACGCCGGCTGCCGTGCTTCCTGTAGGCGTGGTAGTAGCAGTAGGCGCAGTATTGGAAGTACTCAGATAATACTGGTAACCGGATGCCGGTGCATTGGCAGGAGCCGTCCAGTTTACCGTAGCACTGTTCATTGTTGTTGTTGCTGTTACATTGGTAGGAGCAGAACATGCATTATAAGTCTCTGCCGAAATCGCAAAAACATTTACAATATTCCCCACTGTTGTAGATGCAGGACCTGCTTTTGTTACGGCGATGCTCTGGACATTCTTTGACTGATTTGCAGCGTCTATTGCCAGAGGGATTTGATAAATTCTTGGATTTGTTCCTCCACCCGACTCAAGGTTGTTATTGGTTATGTTTACTCTTCCTATTCCACTAATGGCAGCATTGCTCCCGCCATACCAGTCACTGATAGGTACTGCAGAAAAAGTCTGTGTGGTATTGTCCGCAAAGTTTACGGTAATGTTTACGGTAGAATCTCCACTTCCGCTTGTTGCCAGCATATAAAGATTTACGACCGCTTTTGGTGTTGCGAATACAAGGGTCCCGCTGTCTCCTACGGAAGCCAGTCTTAGTGAATTGTTGGCACTGTAAGAAGCGAGCTGGTAAGTAAGTCCGGCAGGGGAAGCAACTGCGGAATTGATTGTTCCGTTAATGGGAAGCCCATAGGTAAGTGCAGGGCTTGATGCCGTAGCCTGGAAATCGCGTGAAACATAAGCAAAATCAACCGCATCTACACTATTATTTACACTTGTGGCAGAAGAACCTACGCCATTGGCAATAACATCAGCTGTAAAGCCGCTTTGTATCGGCATCGTCTGGTACTGTTGTGCGTTTAATTGATTGAAGAACATAGCTGTGCAGGTGACAGCAACGAGAGGGAGTAATTTTCCTTTCATAAAGACTTTTATTTTTTGTAGAGCTAATATAAGGATTTGGTGATGAAAATTTATTATATATTCATATTTAATATTAAATTTTACTTAAATTATACAAAATTGAATTAAAATTGTTATTTTTGAATAGATATTAGCTATCGAATCCCTATGTAGTCATTTAAAGTATTAATGAAATGGATAAAATAAAAGCCTTCCTGAAACGGAAGGCTTACTTATATAAATAGATTAAAATTAGTTTTGTCTTGGCTTCAGAAGTTTTGCTACAGTAGCGGTCCATCCGGTTTGATGTGAAGCACCGACTCCGCGGCCGTTGTCTCCATGGAAATATTCGAAAAACGTGATATAGTCTTTAAAGTTTTCATCATAATTAAATTTGGCATTGCCGCCGTTAAACGGCCTTTGCCCCACTTCATCTTTCAGGAATATGGAGCAGAGTCTGTTGCTAATATCCTGCGCTACTTCATCGAGGTTTTTCATTTCATTGCTGCCGGTCGGCAATTCAACCTTCAGGCTGTTTCCGTAATAGAAATGGAACCGCTGCAAACTTTCCACAATCAAGAAATTGATAGGAAACCAGATCGGCCCCCTCCAGTTGCTGTTTCCGCCGAACATCCGGCTGTCGCTTTCCGCAGGCGTATAATACACGACGTTTTCCGTTCCGTGCACGGAGAATTTAAACGGATTTTCTTCATAAACTTTCGACATGGCACGTATTCCGTACCGGCTCAGGAATTCTTTTTCATCCAGCATCCGCGACAGAACTTTTGTCAGTCGGGTTTTGCGGAGAATGCTCATCAGGTGCTTTCTGCCGTGGCCTTCTTCTTCCCAATGAGATACCAGTTTGGTAAGTTCCGGCTTGTTTTTCAATACCCAATCCATTCTTTCCACGAAATTCGGCATTTTATCAAGCAGATGATGGTCGATGATTTCCACAGCAAACATCGGGATCAGGCCCACGATGCTTCTTAATCTTAAAGAGGTACTGTCGCCGTTTCCAAGCTGGAGAACATCATAGAAAAATCCGTCCTCCTCGTTCCAGAGGCCTTTGGTGCCGTCACCCAAATTCTCCATCGCCTCAGCAATATAAAGATAATGCTCAAAAAATTTAATGGCCATATCTTCATATACCTGATAGTACTGGGCCAGTTCCATGGCAATCCGCATCATATTCAGCGCATACATCGCCATCCAGCTGGTTCCGTCGGCCTGTTCGAGGTGCTGTCCGTCCTTCAGGACCATATTCCGGTCGAAAGCCCCGATATTATCAAGCCCCAGGAATCCTCCTCCGAAAATATTTTTTCCGTTCTTATCTTTCCGGTTTACCCACCAGGTAAAATTCAGAAGCAACTTCTGGAATACTTTTTCCAAAAATAAAAGATCGGATTTCCCATTCTGCTTTTCATCAATTTTAAAAACCCTGAAGCAGGACCAGGCGTGGACCGGCGGATTAACATCGCTCAGGTTCCATTCATACGCCGGAAGCTGCCCGTTCGGATGCATATACCATTCCTTTGTTAACAAAAGGAGCTGTCCTTTTGCAAATTCCGCATCAATGAGGGCAAGCGGCACACAATGGAAAGCCAGGTCCCAGGTGGCGTACCATGGATATTCCCATTTGTCCGGCATAGAGATGATATCTTTATTGTGGAGATGATTCCACTCCGTATTCCTTACATAATGATTGAAATCCCTCGGAGCTGCAAAATTCGGATCACCTTTCAGCCATTTTCCGACATTGTAATGATAGAACTGTTTGTTCCAGAGAAGCCCTGCAAAAGCCTGCCGCTGAACGTTTCTCTCATCGTCATCCGTTACATCACTCTGGATTTCCTCATAGAACTCATTGGCTTCATCGATCCTGGTCCTGAATATTTTATCAAAGTCATAAAAAGGCTCGTCAAGATCATTGGGTGACAATCTGAAATCAAAAGTCTTAGATGCTCCGGCTTTGATGACGTCATCGATTAAAAAGGCTGCCTTCGATCCTCTTTTCTCAGGATTAACGGTATTGCTTCCGTAAATGATATAGTCATTAATCCCATCCTTGAAATAAGTATTTCCGGGATATGGGCTACCGTATAATTTGGGGGTGTTGGTCTCGTTCTCGCAGAAAACACTTTCTGCATTAATGTTTCTGGAATAAAACTTTTTAATACCGATACTATCATGTTCAATATTGATACAGCCCTCATGCGAAGCATTGGTTTGTCCTTTGTAGGTATTATAACCCCATTTCCAGTTGTTTCTGAACCATACCGTAGGAGCCACTACAATTGGGGCGTCGATCTGGCTTCTGTTGCATACCGTTATGCGCACTAAAAAATCATTGTGATCGGCTTTGGCATATTCAATAAAAATATCGAAATATTCATCTTTATCGAAAATTCCGGTATCTACAATTTCGTATTCGGGTTGCTTTTTGCTCCGTCTGGCATTTTCAGAACGGATCTCATCATATGGAAATTCGTTGATGGGATATTTATATACCATCTTCATGTAGCTGTGAGTAGGTGTATTATCCAGATAATAAAAAATTTCCTTGATGTCTTCACCATGGTTTCCCTGAGGATTGCTGAGCCCGAAGAAGCGCTCTTTTACGATCTTATCTTTCTTGTTCCAGAACGAAAGGGCAAAACAGAAGATCTGTTTGGCATCGGAAATTCCGGCAATGCCTTCTTCACCCCAGCGGTAAGCGTAGCTTTCGGCATCATTATGATTGGCGAAATTCCATGCATCGCCGTTGGGGCTGTAGTCTTCACGTACATTTCCCCATTGCCGGTTGCTTACGTAAGGTCCCCAGTTTTTCCAGTTGCTGTCCTGTAATCTTTGTTTTTCTCCAATCATATCTTCAACGGTTTCCTTACGAAGTTAGTTTTTTTTGAAAAAAATTCCAACCCTTATCATTTAAATTATCTTTAATATTTCTCCGGAGCCCTTGTGTTGATCGGTATTTCAATGTTAAATTAAATTTTTATAAAAATATAAAAGAAAAGTTCTATCTTTGCACCATTCGTTCATTCAAATATTGAAAATGTTATCAAGAAAGGTTGAGGGATTAGACCCTGCGAAACCTTAGCAACCCTTTGCGCAAGCAATGAAGGTGCTACGTTCTACCGGAATTATTTTCGGACAGATAACTTACTGAAGTTCTTTTCAGCCATTTCCTGTGGCATTTTCAATTGTATTAAAATAATAGAATTGAAAGCAGAGCTAAAACATATTAATTTTTCGTATTACACAAATTCCGGTAAGGAATATCAGATTCCGTTGAGCTATCAGCTTTTCGGAAAAGAACTGTTTTCTGCACCTATTATTTTAGTGAATCATGCACTAACCGGAAATTCGGATGTTTCCGGAGAAAAAGGCTGGTGGAAAAACTTGATCGGTCCGAATCAGGTGATTGATACAGACCAGCATACTGTTCTGTGTTTTAATATTCCCGGAAACGGCTATGATGATTTTTTTATCGATGAACATGAAAATTTCACCGCTTCGGATATAGCCGGTATCTTTTTAAAAGGTCTTGATATTTTAAATATTACAAGTTTACATGCCATTATCGGAGGTTCTCTGGGTGGCGGCATCGGCTGGGAAATGCTGGTCAAGAATCCCGGTCTTGCTGAAATTTTTATTCCGATTGCCTGCGATTTCAAAACTCATGACTGGCTTCATGCCCAATGCCTGGTTCAGAAATTTTTACTGAATCAGAACAATGAACCTTTGCAGAAAGCCAGAATTCATGCGATGCTGTGTTACCGTACTCCTGAATCGTTAAATGACAGGTTTGAAAACAAATACAATCAGGAAAAACAAAAGCTGGAATCGGAAGACTGGCTGATTTATCATGGCAATGCACTTAACGAAAGGTTTAGTTTAAAATCTTATAAGCTGATGAACCATCTGCTGATGAATATTAACGCGGAAGAATTAAAGCTCAAGAATATCAGGGCGCAAATACACCTGGTTTCAGTAGATACCGATTTATTTTTCCCCGCAGCCGAAATCCGGATGTGCTTTCATAAGTTGAAAGAAAATAAAGAAGATGTTTTCTACCACGAAATAAAATCAATTCACGGGCACGATGCCTTTTTAATGGAATACCAACAATTAAATACGATCATAAAAAATATTTTGTAGAAGATGAAGAATAATGCAAACGAGATAAAATTTTTGAAGAACAGGTCCATCATCAAATTTGAAGGCGAAGATTTCCTAGGGGAAATCGGGATCGACGGACGGATTTTTAAGGCGCTCACCCTAGCCCGGATCAGCGTGGGAGTCATTTCCCAACAGGCTATTGAGAACGGACTTTCCATCCTTGTACAGGAAAGCGATTCCGAAAAGGCGGTAAACTGTCTGATTGATGAATTTGAGGCGGAAAGGAAATCGGGAAAAGTCTCCCAGATTTACAGCATTAATAATGTGTCGGTTATTGGATTTGTTGCCGAAGATTTCAATAAAATATTGGCAGAACTGGCAAGGAACAATGTTTTCCCTTTGCTTTTAAACCAGATCGCAGCGGAAAAAAGAGTCAACATTGTTGTAACCTCCTCCCAGGACGAAAAAGCGAAGAACATCATCGAATCTGAAATTTCCAAAAAGCCGAAAACTGTACATTTGGCAATTATCGGCCACGGAAATGTCGGAAAGACTTTGATCGAGCAGGTGCTGGAATCTTCCGAAGAGATCAAAAGGAGGAAAAAAATTGATCTGAAAGTAGTGGCTGTAGCCAACTCCAGAAAGATCGCCTTCAACAAAAAAGGATTTGGAACCAACTGGAGTGATGAGGTTTTAACGGCGGAAAGTCCATCCAATATTCAGGAGCTGATCAGTTTTTCAAAGCAAAATCAACTGGAAAACTTAATTGTTGTGGATAATACCGCAAGCAAAGATTTTGTCCACAATTATCATGCGTTGGCCGAAAACGGTTTCGACCTGGTATCTTCCAACAAAATATTCAACACCCTGCCGATTGAGGAATACCGTAAACTAAGATATACGTTGAACAAAAACAACCGGCGTTACCTGTATGAGACCAATGTAGGTGCCGGTTTGCCACTAATTGATACCATCAAGCTTCTTCATCTTTCAGGGGAAAATATCACAAGAATCAAAGGGGTATTCTCCGGGACGCTCAGCTATGTTTTCAATAATTTTTCTTTAAGGGACGAGAAATTTTCCACCATTATCAATGAAGCTTTGGAAAAAGGATATACCGAACCGGATCCTAGAGAAGATTTATCCGGAAACGATGTGGCCAGAAAGCTGCTGATCCTGGCAAGGGAACTCGACCTCATCAACGAATTCAGTGACATCAGGATCCAGAATCTCGTTCCTGAAAGCCTGCTGGATATTTCAAAACCTGAATTTCTTGCCAGGCTGAATGAACTGGATGCAGAATATCAGAAAATCAAGGACAATCAGGAGCCGGGACATGTGTTGCGGTACGTCGGAGACCTTTACGGAGATCTTCAGAAAGATAAGGGTGAACTGGATGTGAACCTGATCTCCGTTCCTGCAGGTTCCGCTTTGGGCCAGCTGAAAGGCTCCGATTCCATCTTTGAAATCTATACCGAAAGCTATGGTGAAAACCCGATCGTCATTATGGGTGCCGGAGCCGGAGCACAGGTAACCGCAAGAGGGGTATTCGGAGATATTTTAAGAGTAAGTGAAACAAAATAAACAAATGTAACAATATAAAAGTGTAACAGTTTACCAATATATTATGCTGCGCAAGCCGAAGCAATTTACTGTTGCGGATAATTATAAAAAATAATGAATAACCTTATAATGCGGGAGTCTATCAATATTTATCACGGCTGTCATGCTGAGCCTGTCGAAGCATTTCATGAGTGTACTGATATACTGCTTCATTTGTAAATTTATCTCTATGGAAAATTTTGAAACCTTTGCCATAAGAACCCAGACGGAGAGAACGCAGTTTGATGAGCATTCTACGCCGCTTTTCGTAACCTCAAGCTTTGTGTTTGAAGATGCAGAAGATATGCGGGCGAGCTTTGCCGAAGAAAAACCGAAGAATTTATACAGCCGTTTCTCAAACCCGAATGTAACGGAATTCACCGATAAAATCGTAAAAATGGAAGGGGCAGAAGCCGGATATGCTTTTGCAACAGGAATGGCAGCGATCTATTCCACTTTTGCCACCTTGCTGAATGCGGGGGATCATATCGTAAGCTGTCAGTCGGTTTTCGGCTCCACCCATACGTTGTTCACAAAATATTTCCCGAAATGGAATATTGAAACCACTTATTTCAAAGCGGAAGATGCGGAAAAAGTAGAACAGTACATTCAGCCGAATACAAAAATCTTATATCTGGAAACCCCGACCAATCCGGCGATTGAAGTATTGGATCTGGAATATTTCGGACAGATTGCAAAAAAGCACAATCTTATTTTTATTGTGGATAACTGTTTTGCAACCCCTTATCTGCAGCAGCCGATAAAATACGGTGCCGACATCGTCGTGCATTCCGCCACCAAGCTGATTGACGGCCAGGGCAGAGTACTGGGTGGTGTTGCAGTCGGAAAAGCTGATTTGATCCGTGAAATTTATCTTTTTGCCAGAAACACGGGTCCGGCCATGTCACCGTTCAATGCGTGGGTTTTGTCTAAAAGTTTAGAGACCTTAGCGATTCGTGTAGAAAGACATTGTGAAAATGCCCTGAAAGTCGCTGAATTTTTGGAAAATCATCCAAATGTGGAACTGGTAAAATATCCTTTCCTGAAATCCCATCCGGGATATGAAATTGCCAAAAAGCAGATGAAACTGGGCGGAAACATTGTGGCTTTTGAAATCAAAGGCGGTATTGAAGGCGGAAGAAACTTTTTAAACAAAATTAAAATGTGCTCGCTCTCCGCCAACCTGGGTGATACGAGAACCATTGTCACCCACCCGGCCTCCACAACGCATTCTAAGTTAACGGACGAAGAGAGAAATGAAGTGGGAATTACAGCGGGATTGGTTCGCTGCTCGGTCGGTTTGGAACATGTGGATGATATTATTGCGGATCTCAAACAGGCGTTGGAATAATTCATCAATAGGAACGGGCTTTAGCCCGTTTTTAAAATCAACAAAACAAAATGGGCTTTAGCCTAAGCATACAATGAAAAACTCACAACAACTATACAAAGCCTTATCCGAAAGAATTTTAATTCTCGACGGGGCCATGGGCACCATGCTTCAGCGGTATAAATTTGAAGAAGAAGACTACCGTGGCGAACGCTTCAAAAACTGGGAACATCCGGTAAAAGGAAACAATGATCTGTTGTCTCTTACCCAGCCCCATGCCATTGAAGAAGTTCACAAAAAATACCTGGAGGCAGGTGCTGACATTATCGAAACCAACACCTTTTCGGGAACAACCATTGCGATGGCAGATTACCACATGGAAGAGCTGGTATACGAACTCAACTACGAATCGGCAAAGATCGCGAGGAAGGCCTGTGATGAATACACGGCTAAGAACCCTAACAAACCTAGATTCGTTGCCGGATCCATCGGACCGACCAACAGAACGGCCAGCCTAAGTCCGGACGTGAACGATCCGGGATACAGAGCCATCACTTTTGAAGAACTCAGGGTGGCTTACAAACAGCAATGTGAAGCTTTATTGGACGGCGGTTCGGATATCTTACTGGTAGAAACCATCTTCGATACCCTGAATGCCAAAGCAGCATTATTCGCCATTGACGAAATCCAGGATGAAAGGGAAATCAAAATCCCGATCATGGTTTCCGGAACGATTACCGATGCTTCCGGAAGAACGCTGAGCGGGCAGACGGCAGAAGCGTTTTTAATCTCCGTTTCCCATTTGAATCTGCTGAGTGTAGGCTTTAATTGCGCGCTGGGAGCGAATCAGCTCACCCCGTATTTGGAAACATTGGCGCATAATTCAGACTTCCCTGTTTCCGCTTACCCGAATGCGGGACTGCCGAATGCTTTCGGGAAATATGATGAAACCCCGGAAGATATGGCCGGCCAGATCAGGGAATATGCTGAAAAGGGACTGATCAACATCATCGGAGGCTGCTGCGGGACCACGCCGGAGCACATCAAAGCAATCGCCGACCTGGTAGCGGAATACCCGCCGAGAAAAGTAAGAGAAATTGTTTGAGCTTAATTGATTTTTTGATGAATTGAGAAGCAGAAGGGAACAATTTTTACTGTTATATTTTATTAAGTCACACTAAATCAAATATAATGGAAAAGCCTATTTACTTAAAAGATTCGGAAGATGCAAAATTGTTTAATGAACTGAGGAAGAAAGTGAACCGTAGAGTAGAAGCCATTCCTGAAAACCGGGATATTTATATTCAGATCAAAGCAGTCATTCTGCCTTTGGTCTATTTCGGATTGTATGTATTTGCTCTTCTCAATGTGAACAGGCCTTGGGTGTACATTTCAGGATTTATTTTGATGGGGATTTCATTGGTTTTAATTTATCTGAATTTAATCCATGAAGCAGCACACAACAACATATTTAAAAGCAAAAGGCTCAACAGTATGGTTCTGCAGATCTTCGATTTTGTAGGCGCAAACTCTTACATCTGGAAAAAAAGGCATATTGCGAGCCATCATGCCTATCCCAATGTTGACGGCTGGGATACCGACATCGAGCAGAGCGGATTGCTGCTGATCGTTCCATGGATCAAAGCGAAAGGCATTCAGAAATACCAGCACCGGTTTTTCTTTCTGGTCTATCCGCTCTATCTGTTTAACTGGATGTTCATCCGGGATTTCCGGGACTTTTTCGATAATGAAAGGGTCATCCTGAAAACCCAGGGAGCAATTCCGGTAAAAGAGAAAATTAAAATGGTGGCATATAAACTATTCTACTTTTTCTATCAGATCGCGGTTCCGGTTCTGTTCTTTAAGGTGTCGATCGGGCTGGCGTTGGGCGCGTGGTTTTTGCAGGTGATCGCGGCGAGCATTTTCGCCCTGTTTGTGTTGTTGCCACTGCATCCGCTTCCGGACAACGCGTTTCCGAAGCTGGATGAAAAAAACGGGTTGCCGTTCAGCTGGATCCGCCATCAGCTGGAAGTTACCAATGATTTAAAAGAAAACAACTGGTTCGTACGAAACGTGTTGGGAAATTTCAACTTTCACGTGGCCCATCACCTCTTCCCGAATTACAGCTATGCTTATTATAATGAAATTACCGAAGAAATCGAAGCATTTGCCAGAGAACACAACCTCGGCTACAAACGGTTTCCGATTGTTACCGCTTTAGGCAAGCATGTGGATTTGCTGAAGCAGAATGCGAACAACGCATACTATATTTTAGAAGAATAATAAATTGATGAAATATTTAAGATTATCAGGGCTGGAGCCTTTGATTATTACCCCGGAAAGTAATTTTATCAACGTTGGCGAAAGAACCAATGTTGCCGGGTCAAAGAAATTTTTAAGACTAATAAAAGAAGAAAAATTCGGGGAAGCACTCGATATTGCACGCCATCAGGTAGAGGGCGGCGCACAGATCCTGGACGTTAATTTCGACGACGGACTGATCGACGGGAAAGCTTCCATGGTTAAGTTCTTAAATCTCATTGCTTCAGAGCCAGATATCGCCAGGATTCCTCTGATGATCGACTCCTCCAAATGGGAAATCCTTGAAGCGGGTCTTCAGGTGGCCCAGGGAAAATGTGTGGTGAATTCCATCAGCTTAAAAGGTGGCGAGGAAGAATTCATCAAGCAGGCCAAAGCCATTAAAAGATACGGTGCCGCAGTAATTGTGATGGCCTTCGATGAAACAGGGCAGGCCGATACGTATGAACGGAGAATTGAAATTTCAAAACGTTCTTATGATATTCTGGTCAACCGTTTAAATTTCCCTGCAGAAGATATTATTTTCGATTTGAATATATTTCCCGTAGCAACGGGAATGGACGAACACCGCCGGAATGCTATCGATTTTATAGAAGCCACAAGGTGGGTCCGTCAGAATCTTCCGTATGCATCCGTGAGCGGGGGAGTTTCCAATGTGTCTTTTTCTTTCAGGGGAAATGATACCGTAAGGGAAGCCATGCACTCGGTATTTCTGTACCATGCCATTCAGGCGGGAATGAATATGGGAATCGTAAATCCGGCGATGCTAGAAGTATACGATGAAATCAACAAAGAGCTTCTGGAACTGGTAGAAGACGTGATTCTTGATAAAAGGGAAGATGCTACCGAAAGGCTTTTGGATTATTCCGAAAAGCATAAATCCGTTAAAAAAGAGAAAGTTGAGGAACTGGAATGGCGCACAAAACCTTTGCAGGAAAGAATCACCCATTCTTTGGTAAAAGGAATCGACCGTTTTATCGAAGAAGATGTGGAAGAAGCCAGGCAGCAGGCCACAAAACCACTGCATGTAATTGAAATAAATCTAATGACGGGAATGGGCGTTGTGGGTGATCTCTTCGGAAGCGGAAAAATGTTCCTGCCGCAGGTAGTAAAATCTGCCAGGGTAATGAAAAAGGCGGTTGCTTACCTGCAGCCCTTCATCGAAGCGGAAAAAGACGGGTCCAAGCCGGCAAACGGAAAAATTCTGATGGCTACCGTAAAAGGGGATGTTCACGACATCGGAAAAAATATTGTGAGTGTCGTGCTGGGCTGTAACAATTATGAAATTGTCGACCTGGGGGTAATGGTGCCTGCTGAAAAAATTATCCAGGCAGCCATTGATCATCAGGTGGATGTCATCGGCTTAAGCGGGCTCATTACACCAAGTCTTGATGAAATGGTGTACATTGCTTCGGAACTGGAGAGACAAAATCTTAATTTCCCTCTGCTGATTGGAGGAGCAACCACGTCAAAGGCCCACACCGCCGTAAAAATCGATTTAAAATATAAAAATGCCGTCGTTCATGTAAATGATGCTTCAAGAGCGGTAAACGTAGTGAGTTCATTACTGGGCGACCGGAACAAAGAATATGTTGAAGATTTAAAAAATGACTATTCCGAATTCCGGGAAAAATTCCTGAACCGGCAGGTGGAAAAAGATTATGTCTCTATCGTAGAAGCGAGAGAAAATAAATTTAAAATCGATTGGGAAAATGAAGAAATCTTTACTCCGAACCAATTGGGAATTCAGGTTTTTGAAAACCAGGATTTAAGGGAATTGCTGCCGTTCATCGACTGGTCGCCGTTTTTCAGAAGCTGGGATCTGCACGGAAAATACCCGAATATTCTGGAAGATGAAGTGGTCGGTGCACAGGCAAAAGAACTGTTCAAGGATGCCCAGGTGATTTTAAAACGGATTTTAGATGAGAAATTACTGATGGCCAAAGCTGTTTTCGGAATTTTTAAAGCCAATTCCAATGAGACGGATGACATCCTGATCTTCAATGAAAATCATGAGCAGCAGGTAAAATTTATTACACTGAGACAGCAGGCGCAGCGTTCCAAAGGAAAAGATTACCTGGCCTTAAGTGATTTCATCGCTCCTCAAAATTCCGGGAAAACCGATTATATGGGAGCTTTCTGTGTAACCACCGGTTTCGGAACGGATGAACTGGCCGCAGAATATGAAAAAGCCAACGACGATTACAACGCCATCATGGTAAAAGCCTTGGCCGATCGTTTTGCGGAAGCTTACGCTGAATTTTTACACAAGAAAGTCAGAACCGAATATTGGGGCTACGCCAATCAGGAAAACTTAACCAACGAAGAACTTATTGCCGAAAAATACAAAGGAATCCGTCCTGCTCCCGGCTATCCGGCTTGTCCTGACCATTTGGAAAAACATGCCATCTGGGATCTTCTAAAAGTGAAAGAAAACATCGGGGTGTACTTAACGGAAAGTTTAGCAATGTTCCCGACCGCTTCGGTTTCCGGGTATTATTTCGGAAGCCCGCACGCCAAATATTTCGGCTTGGGGAAAATCGCAGAAGACCAGTTGAAGGATTACTCCGTAAGAAAGGGGATTTCTTTGCAGGAAGCAAGAAAATGGTTGTCGCCGAATTTAGCGGATTAATTAGTACCAGTTTTTTTTGGTATTGAAATATACTATTTTACAAATATTCAGACTATAAAAATTAAAATGAAAATCACCGACCATATAAAAAACGCCAACGGCAAAACTCTTTTCTCTCTCGAAGTGGTACCACCACAGAAAGGCATCGGAATCGAGGATCTCTATAGAAACATCGATCCGTTAATGGAATTCAAACCGCCTTTTATTGATGTAACGACTTCAAGGGAAGAATATATTTATATTGATAAAGGAAACGGGCTGATGGAACGCCGGATTACCAGGATGCGTCCCGGAACCTTGGGGATCTGTGCGGCGATTCAGCATAAATACAATGTAGACACCGTTCCGCATTTGTTGTGCGGCGGCTTTACCAAAGAAGAAACCGAATACCTGCTGGTCGACTGTATGTATCTGGGAATCGATAATGTGATGGCCTTAAGGGGGGATGCGATGAAAGGGCATCAGTATTTTGAGCCAACCTCCGGCGGACATGCCAGTGCGATGGACCTGGTGCATCAGATCAATAACCTGGGAAGAGGGAAATATCTGCATAATGAAGAAAAGGAATGTGAAGAACATAACAAATTCTGCATCGGTGTAGCCGGCTATCCCGAAAAGCATATGGAAGCCCCTTCGATGAATTACGACCTGAAGTGGCTGAAGCAGAAAGTAGATGCCGGAGCAGATTATATTGTGACCCAAATGTTTTTTGACAATAAAAAATTCATTGATTTTGTAAAAAAAGCCCGCGAAATGGGAATCACCGTTCCGATTATCCCGGGAATCAAGCCGATTGCCACAAAAAAACATCTGAAGATATTGCCGCAGATTTTTAAAATCGATTTACCGGAAGACCTCATCAATGAAGTGGAACATGCCAAAAATAACGAAGCCGTTAAGCAAATCGGCATTGAGTGGGCCATCGCACAGTGTCGGGAACTGCTGGATTTCGGAGTTCCGGTGTTGCATTTTTATTCGATGGGAAAAAGTGATAATATTAAAAAAGTAGCCGGAGCGCTATTCTAATAAAGTAAAATGAATCTTATGAAAGTCCTGAAAAAAATCAGGGCTTTTTTTATGCTACCTGATTTCGCTCTGATATTGCAAAAGTCTTTCAAAAACACTGCGGGTGGTAGGTTTTGTAGAATTCAGATTGAAAATAAACATTCCGCTTTCAATATTGAAATAATATTTGGCTTCTTGGTCCTCTACTGAGAACCATTTTAAAAGCCCGTTGACAATATTGATGTCTTCCCATTTGATAGTACTGTCGTACAAAGGAAATGTATGGGGATGCTGATGCAGAGTGTCTACAAAATGAATATGATTATCTTCCACATAAATCATTCCGCTTCCCTGAAAAGCTTTGATCTTGAAAAATTCATTTTGTGCATTTCCCATATTATAACGTACAAAAGCATAATATTCCGGAGTTCCGATTTCCTGAAGAAGCAGGTTCTGTTTTTTTCTACGGCTTCTGGCTGCCAGATAGGCGATCAGGAAAATGATTGCCGGAATTGATAAAAGAAAAATTAATAAAATAACAATGAGAACAATAATCGAGGTCATCAGTGTACGGTTTAAGTTTTACATTACAATTCAGGGTGCCTTTCAAAATTCTTGTTTCTGTCGAACAAATATCGGTAGGTTGCCAGTTTCCGCGTAACGGTCGTATCCAGGTTCTCCGCGATCCTGATCATTTTAGGATTAAAATCGCCGATCCACTGCATTTCCGTGACTTTAAAATCGGTGTGCTTCCTAAGATGCTGTGTTCCTTCCCAGATCATGTATCCTTCAAGGCCCTTTCTTTGCCACTCCGGAACCACACCAAAAACAAGACCAATCATTTTCTCATTTTTTCTGAATTTTTTAATCCACAGAAACTTCAGCTTTTCCCACCAGCCGAATTTTCCGTTGAGGTATTTGAACCATTGGTTGGTATCCGGAATATTCATCCACATGGCGACAGGCTTTTCCTTATCATAAACAAACCAGGAAATATGCTCGTTGATGATAGGTTTCATCATTTTAAACATTTTCAAAACCTTGGATTCCTCCATCTGCTTCCCTTCACCGTGGGCAGCCCACGCTTTATTGTAAATTTCGGTAAAATCACGGGCAAATTTCTCCAGGTGGCTCTTCGTCATCGGCTGTGCGGAAATATCAGGATTCTTGCTGTGTTTGGCGTGCATTACCGTGAATACCCTTGAAACTTCTGCAAAAATCGGTCTGGAAAAGCAAAGCTGTTCAAAGTAAATTTTAAAACCGTAGTTTTCAAAAAGATCTTTGTAATAAGGGAAATTATAGTTCATCCCATACAGCGGTTCAATAAATCCTTCGATCACAAGTCCCCAGAATTTATCACGTTCCCCAAAATTGATCGGTCCGTCCATAGCTTCTATGCCCCGCTGCTGTAGCCAGTTTTTACAGTAATCAAAAATAAAATCGGCCGTTTCCTGGTCATTGATGCAGTCGAAGAATCCGATTCCTCCGGTAGGCTGTTTCTGCTGATAGGTCCCGTTGATGAAAACCGCCACTTTCCCAACTGTTTCCTGTTGCTTATTTCTGAATAAAAAACGGGCACATTCTCCGGTTTTGAACGCCTTGTTTTTTTCGGGATTGAAAACATCTTCAATATCGATATTCCTTGGTCTGATGTAGTTTTTGTCGTTCTTGTAAAGCCTTGCCGGAAACTCTAAAAATTCCTTTTTCTGGGAGTCGTTCTGTACTTCTTCAGCAGTAATCATGAGGTAAAAAGATGGTGGAGGTGAAAGATAATGTTTTTCAGCCAAATTAAATATGACGAACAGATTTTATCCGTATTTTTGTGCAAATTAAATAAAAATGGTTGATTTTACGGATAACGACGATGATATTTTTACGGGAAAAGAACATACGCCTATAAGAAAAGATGCTTTTGATAAATCACCGGAAGAAAAGATCGAAAAAATTACCGGACTGTTCGGGGAGATCATGAAAACCCTGGGTCTGGACATGACCGACGATTCTTTAAAAGACTCGCCAAGAAGGGTCGCCAAAATGTATGTAAATGAAATTTTCGGAGGGCTTCTGCCGGAAAACAAACCGGGGATTTCCACCTTTTCAAACAAATATAAATACCGCCAGATGCTGGTGGAAAAAGATATTACCGTATATTCGTTCTGCGAACACCACTTTTTGCCGATTATCGGAAGGGCACATGTGGCCTATATTTCCAACGGCGAAGTGATCGGGCTTTCAAAAATCAACAGGATTGTAGATTATTATGCAAAAAGACCGCAGGTTCAGGAAAGACTGACGATGCAGATCGTGGATGCTTTGAAAGAAGCACTGGGGACAAAGGATGTGGCCTGTATCATCGATGCCAAACACCTTTGTGTCAACTGCAGAGGAATAAAGGATACGGCAAGTTCTACGATTACCGCAGAACTGAGCGGAATTTTCAGAACCAATCCGATCACAAGACAGGAATTCCTGCATTATGTGGGAAGCCATGCGAAATTGGATTAATTAAGAAACTAGAGTACTTTTAGAAGTATTAAATGCTATTAATTTAAACTCAAATATATACTTTTGAGAAAGGAAGGAATTAAGTATGAAATATCATCCAGGTAATCACCAGTAATTTCAAAAGTAAAAAGCATTAAAGTTAATCATGATAAAATTTAAAAAAGTTTCACATAAAATTTTCATTACAACCATTATTTGTTGTAACCGATAATCCATTGAAAAACTTTAAACCCATAACTTTGAATACAATCATGCAATTAAAAATATACAACTCGCTTTCAGGCGAAAAAGAAATATTTAAACCTATTTTAGACGGGAACGTCGGAATGTATGTCTGCGGGCCCACCGTTTACAGCAATGTGCATTTGGGAAATGTGAGAACCTTCCTTTCCTTTGACTTCATTTACAGAAGTTTGATGCACCTCGGGTATAAAGTGAGGTATGTAAGGAACATCACCGATGCCGGGCATCTTACCGATGACGGCGACGTCAACAACGACCGTTTTGTAAAGCAGACGCGACTTGAAAAGCTGGAGCCGATGGAAATCGTACAGAAATACACCGTTGATTTTCATAAAGTGCTGGATCTTTTTAACCTTTTGCCGCCGAATATTGAACCTACGGCAACCGGTCACATCGTCGAACAGATTGAACTGACCCAAAAATTAATCGAAAGAGGATTTGCCTACGAAAGCAACGGATCCGTGTATTTCGATGTGCTGGAATACAACAACAGGGGCTTGAACTACGGAGAACTCTCCAAAAGAAATATCGAAGAACTTTTTGCCAACACCCGTGATCTGGATGGACAGGGGGAAAAGAAAAATCCGCAGGATTTTGCGTTATGGAAAAAAGCTTCTCCGGCACACATCATGCGGTGGAATTCGCCCTGGGGTGAAGGATTCCCGGGATGGCACCTGGAATGTACGGCCATGAGCACGAAATACCTCGGTGAAACCTTCGATATCCACGGAGGTGGAATGGACCTTAAATTCCCGCACCATGAATGTGAAATTGCACAGGGAAAAGCCTGTAACGATGCTGCTCCGGTAAATTACTGGATGCACGCCAATATGCTGACGATGAATTCCCAAAGGATGAGCAAATCCACCGGAAATTATATCCTGCCGATGCAGCTGGTAACCGGGGAAAACGATTTCTTTGAAAAACCTTTCCATCCATCGATTGTACGTTTCTGCTTCCTGCAGGCCCATTACCGAAGTGTACTGGATATTTCCAATGATGCGATGCTGGCCAGTGAAAAAGGGTTTATCCGATTGATGGAAGCCATTAAAGTATTGCAATCTATCACGCCGAACGATGAAAAATCATCCGGATTCAGTCTGGAAGAATGGAAGAGTAAAGCTTATGATGCATTGACGGACGATTTCAATTCCCCGGTGCTGATTGCCCATTTATTTGAAGCCGTAAAATACATCTTTGCTTTAAACGATGGTAAGGAAACCATCTCAACGAAAGATTTAGAGGATTTAAAATCTACATTAAATGCTTTTGTTTTTGATGTATTAGGACTTCAGACGATTGAGGAAAACAACAACGAAAAACTTGACCAAACTTTAAAAGTATTAATCGAGTTAAGAAACCAGGCCAGAAAATCGAAGAATTTCGAACTTTCCGATCAGATCCGCGATAAACTATTGGCAGAAGGCATCGAACTGAAAGACGGAAGGGATGGAACTTCATACGTATTGAATTAAATGAAAAATATTCTGATATAAACTCTCACAGTAATGTGGGAGTTTTTTGTGCCTATACTTCGGATGTATTCTTAATGTAAGATTGGTTGTAGTCATGTTGATAAAAAACTTCCAGCATCCCGCTTCCCTCTTCCAACCTATTAATCCGACTTCTACTTTGGGTTCACGCTATATAACATCTGAAACCTCCGTCTTTACCTCAACCTCAAAATTTTTTCTCAATCAATGGTAAAATTATGTAACTTAGTCATACTAAAATGATTAAACATTAAATTTATAAACCTATGAAAAAACATTTACTACCTTTATTCTTATTGCTTACAGGCGCAAATGCTTACGCCCAACAGGATTTTTTCGCATTGGTCGGAAAAGATACTCCGAATATCGTTTTCAATGACTTCCGTGCAATCGACGGGACCAGCGGAACTTCCGGGGAAAAAGTTTTTACTTCGGATTCTTCGGCGAAGGTTTTTTCTCAAAGCAGAAACAGCTCCGTTACTGAAGATAGAAATACTTCCAGCAATGCCCAGGCTGTTAACATGGCTACCCTGGCTTTCGATCCTTACAACAATAATCTGGTCTATATGCCGATGTTTTCTTCAAACATCTATGTGTTAAATGCTAAAACCAAAGAAATCACCCTGGTGGAAAATAATCTTGCGAGGGTAACTTCCTGTGACATCAATTCGCATTTTACAAGAATGGCTGCCGGCTATGACGGAAATATTTATGCCATTAACAATTCAGGAACCCAGTTTCTCCAGATTAGCAGAAAAGGAAATCAGTATGCTGTAAATGATCTGGGAATCATCAAAGACGATGCTTCCAACGGCAAAAATTCTTTTACAACCATTGAGACAGGCTTTGGAGGCGATATGATTGCAGATGCAGACAACAATTTCTATATCTTTTCAGCTTCGGGAAATGTATTTAAAGTTTCGACGAAAGAACTGAAGGCGAAATTCGTAGGGAAAATTTCCGGAATTCCGGATAATTATTCCGTGAACGGTTCCGCCGTAAATGCCCAAGGGAAAGTAGTAATTGCCAGTGCCAAAGGAGCTCCTTTATATGAAGTGGATATCAATACACTACAGGCAAAGCCTTTGGGAGGCGAGCAGAATCTGCACATCTACGATCTTGCAAGTAAATATTTCGCCAACGACAGGGCGGCTTCAACGACGGCCTTTGCGGGTCTAGAGATCTATCCTACAAGAGTAGATGATCAGTTAATTAATATAAACGTACATGATAAAGCGGTAAAAGGAAACATCAGACTAAATATTTTCGATATGTCCGGAAAAAATGTAATAAAACAGAATTTATCAGTAAAAGACGGTTTCCTGAATCAGCAGGTTCAGCTTAAAAACCTGGCAGGCGGCGCTTATCTGATAAGCATCACCGACGAATCCGGCAGGATATTATTGAACAAGAAAATTCTGGTTGCAGAATAGGATGAATTCTATTTAAAACTAAAAAACCTTTTCAAACGCTCTGGAAAGGTTTTTTTAATGAATATTTGATATTCAATAAGTTTTCTTTTTCAGGATTATAACGTATTTTTATAAAAAAATATAAATGAAGCTATACTTTAATGTAGGTTACAGTACAAAAGTCGGGGAGCAGCTGCAGTTGGTGATCAATGATGAAAGTGCTGTACAGCAGACTCATGCTATGGTTTACGGGGAAAACGGGTTGTGGAAATGTGAGGTGGATTATTTTTCAAGATCGGTTTCCTACCATTACAGAATGGTGGATGACCGGGGAAAGCTTCTTCGCGAAGAGTTTGTTCCACATCACCTGAATTTTCCGCATAACTATAAAGAATTTTCCATTTTCGATGAATGGAACAATAAAAACTTTCCGGAAAATTATTTAAACAATAAAATTTTTCATAACAAGCTGAATACATTTAAGCCCGAAAAAATTTCGGTCCTTAAAAAGCATACCCATTTATTCAGGATCGAAGCTCCCTTATACCATCCGGGCTGGAAGATCGTCCTGTTCGGAAGTACGGCTTCATTGGGGAATTGGGATTATAATAAAGTAATTCATCTGGCCCAGACGGATTTCGGCATATGGGAGACGTCGCTCGAAATTCCGGAAAATGAATTCATTCAGTATAAATATTGCCTGTATAACAGTACGGAAGGAAAAGTAATGGATGTGGAGAACGGCGAAAACCGTTTTGCCGTGCCGAATCAGCAGAAAGATGTGTTGCAGATCGTTTCCGATCATTATTTTAAATTCAAGCTGTACCAGATGTACCACGATGCGGGAGTAGCCGTTCCGATCTTCTCCCTGAGAACGGAAGACGGATTCGGGGTGGGTGAATTTTCAGATCTGAAAAAACTGGCGGACTGGTCAAATGAAACCGGGCTCGGCATCATCCAGATCCTGCCGATTAACGATACGACCGCCAATTATTCGTGGACGGATTCTTATCCTTACGCTGCCGTTTCAGTATATGCACTGCATCCACAGTATATTTCCCTCGAAAACCTGGATGTTAAGCTGTCGGAGGATTTACAGGAAGAATACCTGGCTGAAAAAGCAGAGCTGAATGCACTCGAACTGATCGATTACGAAAAAATGATTTCCGGAAAATGGAAATACCTGAAAGCAATTTTTAATGAAGATAAAGAAAAGATTTACAAAGACCGGAACTTTAAGAAATTCATTAAAGACAACGAAAGCTGGCTGGTTCCGTATGCAGCCTTCTGTGTCCTGAGAGACAAATATCGAACACCGAATTTCAATGAATGGAAAACGCATAAAAAATATATCGCAGGAAAAGTATCGGCATTCTTTACCACGAAGAGTAAAGATTATGATGCTTCCATGCTGCATGCGTGGGTTCAGTATCAGCTTCATAAGCAATTAAAGGAAGCGATTGATTATACCCATGATTTGGGAATCTCCGTAAAAGGCGACCTGCCGATCGGTATTTACAGGCATTCTGTAGAAGCCTGGACGGAGCCTGAACTTTTCGGAATGGATTTCCAGGCCGGGGCACCGCCGGATCAGTTCACCGAGTTAGGACAGAACTGGGAATTCCCAACCTACAACTGGGAAGCGATGAAGGCAGACCATTATACCTGGTGGAAAAACAGATTTAAAGCCCTGGAACAGTATTTCGATGCCATGAGGATCGACCACATTTTAGGCTTCTTCAGGATCTGGAGAATGCCCGTTTCTGCTACCCAGGGAATTTTAGGATATTTTTATCCTGCGGTTCCGGTTACGCTGGATGAATTCAACGCACGCCATATTCCGTTTAATTTCGACAGATACTGCAAACCTTTTATCAACGATCAGATACTGCGGAATTATTTCGGGGAGAGCCGCGAAAAGGTCTTGGAATTTATTACCAGTAACCATGACGGGACATATTCATTTAAACAAGAATTTGATACCCAACGAAAAATTGCGGATTTCTTTAAGAAAGATCCGGATAACCCGATTGAAGAACAGCTGATCTCACTCTGTGCCAATGTTCTGTTTCTGGTCGAAGAACGAAATGGTCAGGTGGTTTACCATCCGAGATTTAACGTATATCATACCGATTCTTACCATTACCTGTCAGATTGGGAAAAGAAAGCGATCTATGATCTGTATAACGATTATTTCTTCAAAAGACAGGATCATCTTTGGAAAGAAAAAGCCATGGAGAAACTTCCTGTCATCCTGAATGCGACAAAAATGCTGATCTGCGGAGAGGATCTGGGGCTTGTCCCGGACTGTGTTCCTGAAGTGATGGATGAACTGGCCATCGTTGCTTTAAAAGTGCAGCGGATGCCTTCCGATAATATCCCGTTCTATAATCCTAAAAATGCAGGATACCTGAATGTGGTCACCGCTTCTTCCCACGACAGCTCTACATTAAGGCAGTGGTGGAAAGAAAACCCGGATTTAACGCAGCAGTATTTCAATCAGCAGTTGGGACAGTACGGAAAAGCACCCGAAGAACTGGATGCCTATCTTGCGGAAATCATCATGAAGCAGCACCTCTATAATAATGCGATGCTGGCCGTTTTCCCGATCCAGGAGTTTCTGGCTACAGACCAGAAGCTGGTAAACCCGAAAATGGATAACGAGCGGATCAACAATCCTGCCGTGTTTCCGCATTACTGGAGATACAGGATGCACCTTAATCTGGAAGATCTAAAACAGGAATCCGACTTCAACAGCAAAATCGCTTATTGGGTGAAAGATAGTGGAAGGTTGTGAATTTAATATTTGATTATCAAATAGTTATCAATAAATTAAAAGAAGTTTTATCATACGATTTAACTTCTTTTTTCTATTTACATCAAAAAGATAGAATTAAGAATTCTGCTATATTAACCAATTAACGACTATAGAAATGAAAAAAATATTAATCGGTTTTGCTTTGGGTATTGCGACGTTGTCGTTTGCTCAACAGTATCCCAACAATGGCTGGAACGATGACGGCTATTATGACAATGACGGGGGATATTACAGTGATCAGGATGATCAGAATTATTTCCCTGACGATTATTATTATGATTATCCACAGGACTATTATCCGCAGGATTATTATATGACCAATTATAATGATTACAGGAACAGTATCATCAGCATCGACTGGAATATATTCTTCGCTCAGAACAGGCTGAACCGCTGGCAGATCGACCAGATCATGAGATTGAATAATCTGTATGTAAATTTTTCGACATGGAATAATTTCTACCGATACAATCCGGACAGATGGTATTACGACAGATTCTACGCATTACAGAGAATTATGGGACCAAGGGTTTTTGTGGTATTCCAGAATAATTATTACAGAGGATACAGCCCGGTGGTATATTTCCAGAATTACAGACGGACCCATTACGGCGCAATATGCAGGCCAATGCCACGCTACAGAAATGTAAATATTAATATTTACAGAGTAGATCGTGCAAGATTCCGCAGAATGGATAACCCGACATTCAACATTGTGAGAGGAAGCGACAGACCGAATAACGGTTTCAGAGGATCGGTAAGAGACGGTAACGGCGGATTCCGTGATCAGTCCGGAAACAGAAACGGAAATCCGGTTTTCAGAAATGATAATCCGGGAATAAGGAATAACGGCGGTGGTTTCAGAGGAGGCAACGATAATGGAGGATTAAGAAACGACGGCGGAATGAGAGGAAACGGGGGATTCAGAACAGAGCGCGCCGAAAGAACGGAAAACAACGGAACCCGCGGCGGAGGCTTCAGAGGAGGTGATATAAGAAGAGAGGAAGCTCCTAGACGTGAGAATAACGGTGGCGGTTTCAGAAATGACGGCGGCTTCAGAAGAAACGAAAGCCAGGCTCCGCGGGAACAGAACAGAGGAGGCGGAGAAAGCAGAGGAAACGGTGGATTCCGTACCGGATTTGCAAAGAATTAATTTTCATATATTATATTTAAGTGGTGTGAGGGCAGATTTTCGGATCTGCTCTTTTTATTTTTTTTATGGTTAAATAATTAATATTTAAATTTAACATTAATTGTTAATTTTTGCTTTTAACTTTTGATTTAACAGATAATCAAAAAGATATAAAAGAAATAATTAAAGATTTAAGAATATGAAAAAATTAGTTTTAGCGATAGCATTTATCGGAATAGGAAGTTTTGCAATGGCTCAGCAGACAACGCCGACCCCTCAGGACAGACAGGCAAAAAGAGCGGAGATGAAAGCAAAATTCCAGCAGAGAGAACAGGAGCACCTGGCTCAGATGCAGAAGGATTTAAACCTGAACCAAGCTCAGGTAGATAAGATCAAGGCGCTTCAGGATAAAAGAAAAGCGGAAATGAAGGCTGAGTTTGATAAAAACAAAGGGGAAAAACAGGCCAGAATGGAGCAGATGAAAGCGAAGAGAGCGCAGATGGACGCAGATATGAAGCAGATTCTTACGCCGCAGCAGTACGATAAATGGCAGGCAGACCGAAAAGCAAAAATGGAGCAGCGAAGAATGGCAATGAAGGATAAAGGAATGAAAGGGCCAAGAATGCACAAGCCGATGAATACGGCTCCGGAGCCAATAAAGTAGTTTATAATTTTGATTTTTTTAATGTGTTGAAGAGCGGAGATTTTCCGCTCTTTTGTATTGGTTTTAAGGTAAATTCGATAGTACTATGTTCAGCAAACTGACAAAAAAAAACGTTAAAATGTTAAATAGAATTTTCTATAAGTAACGGAGATATCATTTCTCATCGAATGCAATTATTGGCGTGATGTTCTGACAATAAAACTTCCGTCCCATCAATCTGATCTTCTTCTTTAGGTTCACGTTAATTTTATCTAAAACTTTTGATTTCGGGGTTTTATTCCCTAATTTTGACGGTAAAATTATGACTTATGGTAAGTGAAAAAATTGCAGCATTAATCAACGAGCAGATCGCGCACGAACAGTATGCAGCACAGTATTATCTATCGATGTCTGCATGGTTTTCCGCAAAAGATCTTGACGGCATTGCCAATTATTTCAGAGTGCAGAGCAAAGAAGAACTGATGCATGCCGATAAAATGTTCGATTATTTAAATGACGTAGGCGGACAAATCATTATCGGTGAAATTCCGAAACCACCACATGAATTTACAGATGCCATCGACATCTTTGAAAAAGCACTGGCGCACGAAAAAGTGGTTACCAAAAGTATTTTTAATATCGTAAAGAATGCCAATGACGAAGGCGATTTCGCCACCACTTCTTTCCTGCAGTGGTTCATCAACGAGCAGGTAGAAGAAGAGGCCAGTGCCTCACAGCTGGTGACCAAAATAAAAATGGTAAGCGACAACCCTTCCGCACTGTATCTTTTCGATCAGGAACTGGCCCAGAGGGTTTTCACTCCTGATGCGACACCCTAGTTTAAATTAATTCAGTATAAAAAATTCCGGCGGCACCAAAGGTGCCGCCGGAATTTTATGCCTGCTTCTTTAAAAATAAGTATTCCAGAACCATCCTGGAGAAGGAATGGTTTTAGTTTTCCCTTACCGAAGAATCAGAATCTACCCGTTTTTTCAGTTCTTTCGGGTTGGTATCTTTATAAGGGGAACAGAAATATAAAGCCGATTCACATGCGGATTGCTTTTTAAATAGACCACCGGAAATTTTTTCTCGATAAAAGTCTTTGCCTTATAAAAATTTAGCGGATTAATATCCGTCTCAGATTGATAGGTTTTCTCTCCGGTCTGAAAAGTATAGACAAACTCGTAGCCCGTTCCTCTTCCGTAAGGTTTTATTTTCTGAATTCTGCCTGCCGTATAAAGTCCTTTCGCCTCATAAGAGGTTTTGTATTTATTTATTTATTTATTTATTTATGAACTGATAATCGTAAATCAAAAGTCCGGTAATTAAAAAGACTGATGAATAAACACTGTACTTTTTAAAAAAAGCCATCATGGTTACAGATAAATCAGCTGCGTCTTCAGAACTTTTCTTCCCAGTTTTTCCAGGATGTTTTTATAATTTTCGATCTGCCTTTCATCCTTTTCCGATGGGTCGCCTGTCTTGAAATCAACAATAATATAACCTTCATCACTTTTAAGGATACGGTCGGGACGGTAGACACGGCTTTCCCCATTTTCCGTAATCATAATATCTTTTTCGTTGATAACTTCCCATTTTTCATCAAAAAACTCAGCATTGTTCCGGATGATGTCTTCCAGGTTTCTGTGAATTTCTTTACTTTCCTCAATCGTAATATGGCCTTCCAGAACATAACATTCCAGTACTTTGCGGATGTCTTTTGCCGTATTGATCTGAGACAGCAGCTCGTGAACAAAAAGCCCAATCCTCACTTTTTCCACCCGTACCTGATAATTTTTGGAAGGCGTGGCAATTTTGATCGATGTGTTTTTTTCGTTGACGTTTTTTAAAGCCGGAATATCTTTGGTCTCGAAATGCGAGGCTTTATCCTTGGAATATTTTTTCAGCATTTCGGGACGGATCTGATAGATATCGAACTCATCAAGGTTCTCAGGATTTTTAGACTGGAGGAACTCCAGCAGTTCAAGATTGTTCGACGTTTTGTTCGCTTTCTGAATATAAAAAAACAGCTGTTCGACAGGGCGCGTAGTGGCTACATATTGCAGGCACAGCCTGTCCACCATATTTTTATAGGCATTCTGTTTGTTGAAAATCTCAATTTCCTCATCATACACCTCAAGATTTTTACTGAACTGATTGATATTTACTGATCTCAATGCGCTATCGGTTGTGGTTTCAAACCAGTTAGTAAATTCGGCATCGCGGTTCTTGTTCATCATTGGGATGAAAACGATCGGGAATTCGAGTCCCTTCGCTTTGTGGATCGTCATGATTTGGATCGCATCAATATTTTCCGAAGCCTGAATAGTGTAGGATGAAGCTTCTTCATCCCAGTATTTGAGAAACTCCTTGATGCTTGCCCCGGCATTCTGGGTAAAGTTGAAAAGCATTTCCAGGAAGTTCAGTAGGAAATCGGTTTCCTTATTTTCTGCGGAAAATTCGTTGATGTAATATTCTATAAAATTGTATAAATTAAACCTCGGAAAATTATCCTGTCTCAGCTGTAAAGCATATGTATGATGAATGAACTGAAGTACCTCCTCATGCCCTTCGATATCCAGGATGGCCTTCATTTCCAATGTGAAATCTTCCATGTGAATCCTTCCCAGTTTGTTCAGGTAATACATCATCATGATCAGATTCGGTTTGTTCTTTGGATTGGTTTCCCAACGCAGGAATTCGACGACCGCTTTCAAGGTGTTGGAAAGTTCCAGCGTAAGCCCTTTATCAGAAATCGTTTTGATATTGGTCTCTTCGCCTTTGTACTTCACTTTGAGATTCCCCAGCTTCTGGGAGTAACTGAAAATATCAAAATTACCGCGGCAGAGAATCGTAATATCGGAAAACCGGAAACCGTTATCCAGGATCTCCTGGAGATCTTTCCGCATCCTTTCTGAAGTATCGTTGTAGAAATCTTCATTGGTGAGATTTTCGATAAGGTTTACCTTTACACGGCCTTCAATCGAAGACTTCGGATCCTGTATGCCGTCGGTCCCGAAAATATTTTTGTGTTCTTCCGTAAGATATTCCGAATGGTATTGATAAAGTTCATTGTTAAACCGAACGATATTTTTAGCGCTCCGCCAGTTGTCCTTCAGGACCAGCAGATCCGCCTGTTTAGGGGTTCTTTCCTTTTTGTTGATGATGTCCAGCATCAGTTTGCTTTCCCCGCCCCGAAAACGGTAGATACTCTGCTTCGGATCGCCTACCAGCGTAAAAGAAGTATTCTCCGTAGAGATGGAATGGTCTCTTAGCGGAAGGAAATTCTGCCACTGCAGCTCCGAAGTATCCTGGAATTCGTCAAAGAAATAATGCTGGAACTGTGAGCCTACTTTTTCATAAATAAAGGCAGAAGGTTCGTTTTTAAGATTTTCATTGATGAGGATATTGAATTTTGAAAGCAGAACGAGATCATTCTCTTCCTCGATCTTTTTTAATTCATCCTGAATGTCTTTGTTTACTTTCAGAGGAAGCAGGGCTGATAAAATCTTCTCCTTTTTCTGGGTTTCGATGTACAGAAGGATCAGCTGCATCCGGTTTTCCAGCAGCTGGTCCAGCACTTCTAAAATTTCAGGCTCTTTATTTTTTGATTTTGACGAAGCGCCTTTCCGGTAGTTGTTTACCACCGATTCTTCTGCGGTCGTCGGGAAGGGGAATCCCGGTCTTTTCTGTTGGTAAAAATCGAGTACTTTCGTGAAAAATCCGCCGATCCCGTTTTTCCCCTGGGCAAAATCTTCAATCTCAATATTTCTGGATCTGAACAGTTCGATGGATTGGGTAGCCAGTTCGACCGCCTGCTTTTTATTCAGGGAAATTTCCTTGCGGAGCGTATTCTTTATATTTTCGTAATTTGTATTATCGAAATCTTTGTTGTTCTTAAGGTGTTCGTAATGAATGTCTTTTACGAATTCTTTGGCCGATCCGTAAAGGCTTTTATTTAAATTGATCCGCTCGTTGTTTTCCAGGCTGTAATCCACATAATCCATAAATGAATTTGAGATTGCCTCGTTTTCCCCGATCTGGTCGAGCATTTTATCCACAGCTTCAATCAGGAAAGGCTCCGCTTCAATCTCAAGGTTGAAATTCTTGGCCAGTCCCAACTCATAGGAAAAGCTTCTTACCAGCCGCGAATTGAAACGGTCGATGGTTCCGATATTCAGGGTGGAGTAGTTGTGGAGCACGTAATCCAGCATTTTCTTTGCCCGGTAATGGAGCTCGTCGATGGTAATTTTCAGACCTTCTTCTTCAAAAGCTTTCTGGATATTTTTTAAATCCCCGTTTTCTGCAAAATTATCAGCAGAGAAATTACTTAGCCACGTAATAATCCTCTCCTTCATCTCATTGGCGGCTTTATTGGTAAACGTCAATGCCAGGATATTCCTGATCGACTGCTGCTGATTAGGATACCGGAGGCAGATCATCAGGAGCCTTTGCACGAGGACATATGTTTTTCCCGAACCTGCCGAAGCATTGATTACCGTATACGAATTTTGCATAAATTAAGTGGAATTCCATCTGCAAGTTACCTAATTTTTACCTGAAATTTTAACAATTTTCCGCCGCTATTTAACAGTTTTGAAAATAAAATTCCAAAAGAAATCCTAAAACGCGTTAACTGTGGTTAAACTTGCCGTTAAGTCTGAAAATAACTTTAGTTTTGTTTAATAAAAAGCTGTCCGTGAAAATTAAACTATTCTTTATTTTATTTACCGTTTTTTTCATCAACATCAGTGCTCAGGATTATATCTTCGGAAAAATTACCTCTGAAGACAACAATGAAATACCCGATGTTACCGTTATCAATATCAGGACGGATGAAAGAGTTTTAAGTAACCGTGATGGGCATTTTATGATCTCAGGAAGGGCAGGGGACGAACTCCGTTTTATAAAAACCGGTTATGAAAGAGCCAACAAAAAAGTAACCCGGGAGAATATCGCATCTTCCATTAATGTGATTTTAGTAAGGGCTGCTGAGCTTATTGCAGAAGTGGAGATTAAAAAAAATATTACAGGTGATCTTAAAACCGATTCCAAAAATCTTAATTCTCCAAGAAAAGTCGAAAAGCTGAAAAGCGATCTGGCAGTGTATATGTCCCAAAAATCCGATCCGAGGATCATGGCCGCAAGGCCTGGAGAATTCGTACAACCGAAAGGGCAGGGCTTTTCCATAGGCAAAGTAAAAGACAAATGGGATGATCTGGATTTTGCCAATTACCTTACCTACGCCTTGGGAGAAAAATATTTTACGGACCTGAAAATTGATAAAACCTTTATTCAGCATTTCATCTATTATGTTTTCGCCGGAGGGTTTGAACGGAAAAATATCCTGAAATATGGTTTTTGTAATGATGCCGATCTGATGCGTTTTCAGAGGGCGGTATTAGTAAGGATTTCATCATACAGGTCTCCTCAGACTCAAAAATAATGCTGATGAAAACCTGGCTGTCCATGATCCTGATTCTATTTTTTACCCCCGTATTTTCACAGCAGAAAATTTCGGGGAAGATAACCGATGAAGAAGGAATCGCTTTACCGGCTGTAAAGGTAATAAATATGGCAACGGACCGGAAAGCATACACCGTGGAAGACGGTACATTTTCCATTGAAATATCTTCTCCTGATGATGAGATCCGGTTTGTAAGAAATGGTTTTGAGAGATCTTCCCTAAAAGCTCAGTACGGACTTAATAAGAGCCTGAACATCCGGCTTACCCGGGTTGCTGAGGAAATTGAAGAAGTAAAGGTTGCCAAAATTACCGGAGATATTTCCAAAGATTCAAAAGCTGTGGCTAAAGTCGACAAATCGCAGATCGTAGAAGATGCCGTAGGGCTTCCACAGCCGGTGGGCAAAATGCGGGAAACTCCTGCCGATGTAAAGCAGGTACTTATTCCGATCCTGCTGGGAACGCTTAATGTACAGGGTTTGTATGACCTTATAAGCGGAGATGCCCGCAGAATGAAACGTCAGTACCGGTATGATGATCTTCAGGAAGATATTAAATGGATCAGAGATCGTGTAGAAGATGAGTATTTTACCAAAGAAGGGATTCCGGCTGAGCGCATTTCCGAATTTGTCGAGTTTGCATTTATCAATCAGCCGCAGTCCAGAGCTTTCGTAAGGTCTAAAAATTTAGCAGGTGCCCTTTCAAGAATGGAAGATGCTTTTCCGGTTTTTGTCGGGAGGCTGAAGGAAGAAAAAGCTCGGAAATAAATGTTAAAGAAATCTTAAAATATGGAATGGAAATTGATATGGTAGATCACTGGGAATTTCACTGAATCATACTTATAAAAGTCATATGTTTTTATGAATAAAAATATTTTCGCTACTGCTATTGCTGCCTTGGGGTTTGTTATAGGCCTGGGCTTTCTTGGAAATGCCATTAAAAACAGGAACAAATCTGAGAATACCATTTCCGTGACCGGATTAGGTACCAAACAGTTTACGTCCGATCTCATTACCTGGTCGGGAAATTTTTCTAAAAATAATTTTGACCTGAAATCGGCCTATGATGAATTGGCTCTGGACAGAAAAACAATCAATGATTATCTGTTGTCGAAAGGCGTTAAGCAGAGTGAAATTGTTTTCTCTTCAGTGGATATTCAGAAACAGTTTAAAAATTATACGGATTCCAGCGGGAATAATATCCAGAACGAATTTACCGGATACAATCTTACACAGACGGTTTCCATTGAAAGTAAGGAAGTGGCAAAAATCGAAAACCTTTCCAGAAATATCACGGAAATCATCAACCGGGGCATTGAATTTACTTCTTCTTCTCCCAGCTATTTCTATACAAAATTGTCTACGGTAAAGCAGGAAATGATTGCCTCGGCTACCAAAGATGCCAAAGAAAGAGCAGAAAAGATCGCGGAAAATTCAGGAAGCAAATTGGGGAATCTTAAAAAAGCAACAATGGGTGTTATACAGATTACGGCCCCGAATTCCAATGAAGATTATTCTTACGGCGGAACTTTCAACACCGCCTCAAAAGATAAGGAAGCCAGCATTACCATTAAACTGGAATATGAAGTGGATTAATCTTTAAGATTTTAACCAGGATTTTAAATGTTTAAAGATCATTTAATCATCTTCAAAAAATTTGGGAAATCTATAGGAAATAAAAAATCCGAAGCAAAAAACTTCGGATTTATATTTTAATGATATTTAATTTATTTCCATTGATTTAAAGGAAAAAAATAGAAATTGACCCGAATTTTAAATATCTTTTTCTTTTAATCAGTATCCAAACTAGATCATTTAATAGGTAAGACCGGTATCGAGATGTCGACAGAAGAAACTTCCAGCATCCAGCTTCCCTCTTCCAGCTTTTTTACATGTCGTTATTTAATGATAAACAATATCGTATATTTCATCTTTTATTTCCTTCAGGTTTTCAGGGGAATAATTGGCCAGCAGCCATAATTCCATAGGGTCTTTTCCCTGGCCGTAACTAGGTTGCACATACATTTCATCGATCACGGTAAAGCCGTTTTTGCGGTAAAAAGAATAGCGCCTTTGGGTTTCTTCATTCAGGTGGCCATGCTCAATTTCCAGGATGATCCGCGGATAATTTTCAAAAAGATATCCGGTAATGGCGGACCCCAGCTTTTGGTTTCTGAATTCCTCAAAAACCTCAAAATGTTCTACAAAAGCAAAACTGCTCAGTTCCCAGATGATGAGATAGCCGATGTTCCTGGCATCATGCAACACCGAAACGATTTTCACTTTAGGATGCAAAAAAAGCGGACACAGCTTATTCCAGTCACGCCTTTCATTTTCAAGAAAGGTTTTGCAGTAAGCATCAAAAATCTCCTGAACCCTGTAGTCTTCAGCAGAAGTAATCTGTAAAAATTCCATAATTATAAATCAAAAACATTGGGCCTTCGAGTAATGAAAATATCCTTTACCCAAAGCGTAAAGGCCAGCCCCAGATAAATTAAAAAGAAGAAACCTGCCGTTGCAAATGTAGAATAAATGAAAAATACACGCAGCTTGGAAACCGGGATGCCCAATTTTGCACCTATTCTGGTTAGGTTCCCAAACCATTCTCTTTCCATCTTGTGGCGGATATTATCTAGCATGTGAAGGTTCTTTTAAAAGTTTAAATCCAATACTGCAATGTAAGCAATTTTTTTCTTCGCACGAATGTTTAAAATGATAAATCAGGCTCTGGCTCTCCAAAGCGGTACTGCATTTAAGGCCCAGCGTTTTCCAGCCGTCCGTCACCGAGTTCTTCTCTGCCGGAATATGGTTGTAGAAACCGATGATCTCATCAGCAATATTTTCACGATGGTATTTGTGAAAGGTATATTTCAGAGGGAGGATTGTGTTGAGGATGATCAGTTCCATAAAATCTTTGGAAAGGACTTTGGGCTGGTCTGCCGGAGAGATTTTACCGAAGTTGAAATGATTGTCCCAGTATTCTGAAGCTTTTACGTCCTGCAAAAGACGGAAAAGTTCTTCCGCTTTGCTGATCCGGATAATTTTTGAAAACAGGTTCTGATGCTCATGGTACAATCCCGCAAGCTGCGACAGGCGGATGGTCGGGAAATTCGGCGGGCGTAGTCTCAAAAATTTCGGATGGAAGGTTAAACCGGAAATATTGAACTTAGACCTGAGAAAATCAAATTCGCGTTTCCAGATTCTCATCTGCTCATCTTCAGGATGCTCCAGCCATCCGGCCATTCCAAAGAACAGGGCTTCCAGCTGGGTCCGGTTCTGCCGGATTTTATTGATGATGCTGAAATCGATGCTTTCAGCCATCTGTCTGAAAATAAAAGCATTCACCTTTAACCCGAAAGAATAGGCCAGGCTATGGAATAAGACCGCTTCAAAATTATTCCTGGACTGCGTTAAATTCTGTTCCAATTCCAGAGACTTTTCCTCCAGTTTTTTCAGGACATTTTCCTCATGGAAATGAACCGGGATTTTCGCCGGATCAAAAATGGGTTCGCATGGGATAAAATGTGTTCCGCTGATCAGCTTTTCATATTTTCTGAAAACGTCCTGATCAATATAATCCTTCAGTTCAAGCGTGGTAATATTTAGTTCATTGAGTTCGGCAATTTCCACATCATGCTGAAAAACTACGTGAAGAATAATGTTCCGGTAATTCGGATCGATGGAGTGATTGTGGAAAATCCAGTCGGAGGACTTTAGGTGAAGCTCGATATTCCCTGCGAAGACAACGCCGTTGATGTTAATTTTCCCTCCTAAAAAGTCAGGTCCTGCATCGGTATTCCATTTGCCGAAATCCAGGATTTCCACCGGATCGCCCGCCGTATTTTTAAAATTGAAACGGCTAAAAATTTTGTAGTTCCAAAGGTATTGGAGTAATTTTTCCGTCATAGGTGTGTTTTTTGTGTTGTACTAATTTAGGGAATATTTAGAAAAATCAATTCATTACAATTACAAAAGATCATTATTTGAAAACAAAAAACAGCATCCTTTATCAGAATGCTGCTTTATATAATTTGAATAAAAGCCTAAGCTTTCGTCAGTTCGTTCTTAAAATTCTCAATCGTCGTGCGGTACATTTCTTCGTAGATCGGAAGGACGTTTTTCAGATCGAATTTGATGGCCTGCTCTTTAGCATTTTCCTTCATCGTAGTAAGAAGTTCTTCATTGCTCAGCAGCTTGATGGTGTAGTTGCTCATGGCTTCTACGTTCCCGATTTCTGCCAGGAAGCCGGTTTCGCCCTGGATGTTTACCTCCGGGATTCCTCCCGCGTTGGAACTGATGACCGGCGTATGGGCCGCCATCGCTTCCAAAGCCGCCAGCCCAAAGCTTTCCTGCTCGGAAGGCAGTAAAAATACATCCGAAAGCTGGAGGATTTTATAGAGATCGTTTACTTTCCCCAACAGGCGGATCTTGGAAATCAGGTCCGGGTTTTCTTCCAGGAACTGGTTTACTTTTTCCATATCCGGGCCTTCGCCGATGATAATGAGCTTCGATTTTACCTTTTTCTGCACATTTTTGAAGATCTGCAGCACTTCATCCACCCTTTTTACGGGACGTAAATTGGAAACGTGGATCAAAATTTTCTCATCAGGATTGGCAAATTGGGTCCGCTGGCATTCGTTGCGTTCCTCAAATTCGGAATTGTCGATGAAGTTGGTAATGACCTGGATTTCCTTTTTAATTTTAAAGAACTGCAGGGTATCGCGTTTCAGGCTTTCGGAAACCGAGGTGATGGCATCCGACTGGTTGATGGAGAATTCCACCGCATGTTTATAGCTTGGATGCTGGCCTACCAGGGTAATGTCCGTTCCGTGAAGCGTGGTTACCAAAGGAATGTCGTTGTTGTCTTCCTTCAGCATCTGCTTGGCAGTAAACGCGGCATAAGCATAAGGAATGGCGTAGTGTGCATGAAGCAGATCGAGTTTATATAAATTCACAACACGGTAAATCATCGAGCTCAGCGCAATATCATAAGGCTGGTACTGGAACAGCGGATAGGTCTGAACATTTACCCGGTGAAAGAAAATATTCGGGTTGGTAATATCGAGTCTTGCGGGAAGCGCGTTGCTGATGAAATGGACCTCGTAACCTTTGTTGGCGAGGGACATTCCGAGCTCTGTTGCCACGATTCCGCTTCCTCCGTAGGTCGGATAGCAAAGGATGCCTATTTTCATGTATTTTGTGGGTATTTTTTAATTTTTTGTACTACAGTTCTCGTTATAATACTGGCGTAATGCCTCAGGATTATTATTAGTTATTACTATTTTTTCTGCCTCAAGATCACTTACAAGTTTCGGGCATTTATCTTTAAAGAAATTGCGAACCATTCTTCTCAGCATCTGCTTTTTATTGAGTGTCCAGATACTGTTATTAATGTAGATTTCCTGGGGTTTTTCATTTTTATACTGAAAGAAGAAATATTCGTGAGAAGAGGGTGTTACGGTGTAATGATATCCGTTATTGACTCCTCCATCAAAGGCATAAGCAACATAGGTTGAAATTTCGCCTGAATTTATTTTTTTCATCCAGCAATACCCGGTTTTAGGTTTGTCAGATAAAAAATAATAAGTAAATTCCTTAAATTCCACTGTCACGGACTGATTGTTATTCAGGTTAATGTATTCAACTTTATCCAGTAGATAAATCTTAATTTTTTCCTTCTTTTTAGAGCCATTTTCTATGAATGCCAATTTGGTCTCTTCGTTGGACACCATATCAGCCTTTCCTGTTTTTTTACTCCCATCCAGAAAATACAGGACAGCATCAAATTTTTGCGCCTTTATATTTAAAGAAACGGTAACAACCAAAACCGTTAAAAGTTTACTGATTTTTAACATCATTTGTTTTGTAGAATTTATTTTTGTGAATTATTTTAAATCAATTCCCATTCCCGGTTTTAGGGTATCATTTACCAAAACAGGAAGCCTGCCGTGGATGACCGTTTTCCCCTTTAGCGCATCGGCCGTAGCTGTCATGGAATCGTCATTGTTTTCATAAGAAACCAATACGGTCGGCACACTGGAAATGTCAATATCCTTCAGAGCGTATGGACTTCCGAAAACGGTAAGGATCACATTCTGGTTTTTCGTTAAATCCATTAAGGTTTTCTTTGAGGCGTCAGAAATTTTATAAGGTTTATAAGCCGTAGAATTATCTTTATGGAAACCTACGATCACTGTAGAGTTTGCCGGAATGGTATTGATTTCAGTCGCTTTTTTAATGATGATATTTGTCCCCAACCGATTGGCGAAGGTCTGGTAAGGTGCTTCTTCCAAAGGAACATAATAAATCTCTTTTCCATTTAAAGGGAGGAGTTTCTTGTCATTCTTCAATAAGGTGATGGCATTGGAATATATATTCTGAACCAGCATTTTATGGGAATCGTTGTTCAGATCCGGATTGATGTTTTCCGGATTTCTAGGTTCGTATTTATCCAGGCCAAGAAAATATTTGGTCAGAAGGATTTTCTTTACGCTTTCCTCCACTCTTGATTGCGGAATCTCTCCCTTGTCAATAGCTTTCTGTATTAATTTCTTCCCTTCGGCAACGCCCTGTGAGAACAGCATAATATCGTTTCCGGCTTTAAAAGCCATGGCGTCCAGCTCTCCGGGTTTGTATTTGTTGGCCACAGCGCCCATATTTAAAGCATCGGTAATAATGAGGCCTTTATAGCCTAATTTATCTTTCAATAATCCGGTAATAATGTTTTTTGAAACGGAAGCCGGAATTCCTTTGCCGGATTCAAGGGCAGGAACATACAGGTGTGCCACCATCACCCCGCCGATTCCTTTATCCATTAATGCTTTAAAAGGAGCAATTTCCACAGAATTCAGTCTTTCCAGATTATGGGAAACCACGGGCAGATCCAGATGGGAATCCGTATTCGTATCGCCATGTCCCGGGAAATGTTTGATTGCTGCCAGTATATTGTTGTTCTGCAGGCCGTTCGCATACGATAGAGCGGAATTTACCACATTGTTTACCTCCGAACCGAAGCTCCTGTTGCCGATAATCGGATTATTCGGATTGGTATTCACATCGACTACCGGTGCAAAATCCCAGTTGATGCCCATCCGGTGGCAGTCTTCCGCGATTTTGGCAGCCATTTGCTCGATTAAGGATTTGTCCTGAATGGCACCTAATGTTATGGCCCAGGGAAATTTATGAGCGGCAGGGATTCTCTGGAACAGGCCCCATTCCGCATCCATTCCGATCATTAGGGGAACGTTGGATTTCTGCTGGAATTCATTCACCAGGTTGATTTCTCTGGCGGCATCGTCCTGCATCAGGATCAGTCCGCCTATTTTATCATTGGAAACAATGCTCCTTACTTTTTCAATTTCATTTTCTCCCCGGTTGGTATAAAGGGCAACGATAAAAAGCTGGCCTAATTTTTCGTCCTGAGAAAGATTTCTATACGTTTTGTTTACCCATTCGTCAGCCTTTTTCATTTCTTTTTTTGAAAGGTCTTTCGGGACGTATTGAGCTGTAAGTTCTGAGCTTAAAAAAAGGAAAATAAAGAGTGATGTATAAACCAATTTCTTCATAATGATTGAATAAGAACAAAAATACAATTAAAAAAATGATGGAAACCATATTTTTGAGTTTTTTGGTATATGATTTGAATACGCTTCATAAATAATAAACAACTAAACTTTTATAAAATGAAAAAAATTCTTCCGATTTTACTGTTGGCTTTTGTAAGCCTTTTTATATTCAGTTGTGATAACAACGATAACAATCCTGTTCAGGATAACGATACTTATTCTCAAATGAGAGATATTACAGGTTCTTTTAACAATGGGAACAGTTATGCATTTACACAGGGAATTAATATTCAGGGTACAGATGTTGTGCTTGTGTACAGGAAAGCCGGTAACGCCTGGCAGCAACTTCCATACACATGGTATTTGGACGCGGCAACCTCAACTTCAGCCAGAAAATTCGACTATAATTTCGTTTTCGATTCTCAAAATGTACAGATAAGAATTGATAACGCGAATTTTAATCTTTCTACTATGTCTTCAACGGAAGCTGCCAGTTATTTAAACAATCAGACATTCAGAATAGTCTTGGTTCCTGCAAGCTCCGGTAAAGCAAGTGTAGATTACAGCGATTATAATGCTGTTGTGAAATACTATAATCTTGATGAATCAAAGGTAATTAAGACGACAGTTACAAAATAATAAGAATATATCTTTTCAGTTTTTATAATTACAAAAAAGCTCCGGGAAATATTTCCCGGAGCTTTATTTTATTTACGTTCTGTTAATTATATATGGTTAATTCCATTATCATCCAGCAGATGGCCGAAATAATCTTTTTTGGTTTTCAGATATCCTCTGCTGATCTCATTAGCCGGGATCTGCAAGGGAAGTCTTGAATTCAGATGAATATTGCTTTCCTGTACATACTTTACCTTTTCGGGATTATTGGTAAGCAGGTTGATGTCTTTTACGCCAAGCAAATGTAAAATCTCAATGGCAACACCAAAGTTTCTGTCGTCTGCAGGAAGACCGAGCTTAAGATTGGCTTCTACCGTATCAAAACCCTGTTCTTGTAAAGCGTATGCTTTCAGTTTGTTGATAATTCCGATATTTCTTCCCTCCTGGCGAAGATAAATGATAATTCCGCCGTTTTCATGGATGTACTTCATGGCAGCATCCAACTGCTGTCCGCATTCACATTTTTTTGAATGGAAAACTTCGCCAGTAATACATTCCGAATGGAAACGCACGTTTACAGGCTTGGAAAAATCCGTGTTTTCCGCGATGATGGCCATGTGCGGCATCCAGTCGTTTTCATTTTCGGAGAGGGCGATCATTCGGAAAATTCCGTATTCCGTAGGAACATTGGATTCCGCCTGAATTTTAATCATTGATTTCCTTTGGTTTTAATTTCTTTTTATAGAATCTTCAATGGCTGAAACGTTGCTTTTCAGCCGAACCAGATACCTGTTGAGAACCTCATTATCGTCACTGTTGAGATTTTGTCTTAGTTTCTGAATCTTTTTGTATGATTTTTCGAAGTCTTTTAGGGCTTTGTTTTTTCCGGATATATTATTGGCATCAATGGCATACAGGTAATTTTGCAGGCTGTATTTTAATGCGGTAACTTCGGTATTTAGAGCTGTACTTTTAAATTGTGGAAAGGTAGCTGTAATATTGGAAATTTCAGAAGCATTTATGTTTTCCTTTACATTCATTTCAATGCTGTTCCTTGTGCCTTTATCCGAATCAGAGCCTTTGGCATCACTATAAAAGCTGTTTGACAACGGAGAAAAGTTTGGCTTTTCCGTTGTACACGAAGATGTAGTGATGATTAGTACTCCAAAAAAAAATATTCGTTTCATTTTTGCTGCCCCTTTTGATAAAGGATTGGATTAAGACTCTCATCGTTGTACATCTTCATCTGTTTGTACACTTTCATCTTAACGTCACCGTTCTCAATATCAGCAAGCAACTGATTAATAGAGGTCGAAAGATCTTCCTGCTGGGTAAGAAGAACATCCAGTTTGGCCTGGCAATTGGCCCTGTGCTCTTCTGAAGCAGATTCCCTGTTGGCTTCTAACGACATATGATAAACTTTTAATGCAAGAATAGATAAGCGGTCCACCGCCCATGCGACAGTCTCCGTATTGATCTTTGCATCAGGTTTCGGAATTATATTTTCGTATTTTTTAAGAAACCAGCTGTCAATAAACTCCACCAGATCAGTTCTTTTCTGGTTGGATGCATCTATTGCTCTCTTAAGAAGCAGAGCTTCAGCCGGATCAATATTTTCATCTCTTATTATATCTTCCAAATGCCATTGAACGGTATCAATCCAGTTCTTTGCATACAAAATCCGTTCCAAAGTATCTTTTTCGAACGGATTGTTAATCTGGGTGTTGACATCATCAAAAACATGATAATCTTCAATAGATCTATTGAAGACTTTCCATGCAGTCTCGGTAAAATTCATCGGGTAAAAAGACTTTTTAGTTTCCTGAAGGGGGATTGTTAGTCGGTTTGTTTTCTGCGCCCGGCTTATCTTCTTCCTTTACAGCGTCTTTAAATTCTTTAATACCGGAACCTACTCCTCTCATTAATTCAGGGATTTTTTTACCTCCGAAAAGTAAAAGAAGAAGGATCGCTACGATCAGGATGTGTTGCCAAGATAATGACAATATTGCTAATGTATTCATTTCTAAAATTTTTACAAAGTTAATCTTTTTTTAATAAGAAACCCAGCCTAATGGATCTACTGGTGTGCTTCCATTCCATACTTGAAAATCAAGCGTATACGTACCGTCAAAATCCTGTCCGATTACCCCGACCGGTGTCCCTGCGGAGACCTGCTGGCCTTTGGAAACACTTACGCTTCCAAGGTTCGAGTAGATGGTAAAATAGCTGCCGTGTCTCAGCATCACAGTTTTTGTTCCGTCACTATTTGCCAGAACCGAAGATACGGTTCCCGGGAATACGGATTTTGCTCGTGTCCCGGCGGGTACGGAAATTTTAATTCCGTTATTCTCTTCATCTATATTTTTAAATACAGGATGAGGGTGTCTTCCGAAACGATGGGTAATCTGTCCGATTTTATCTGCAGGATATCCCAATCTACCTTTATTATCGGCAAAATTGCTTCCTGCTACAGTTGTTACACCATAGTTCGTCATAGCTTTGCTTTCCGCTGCTTTCTTGTCGTCTTCTTTTTTCCTTACCAAAGCTGCTTCTGCTGCTCTTGCTGCTATCAATTTATCCGAGGCCTCTTTGGCCTTTGCTGAAGCCTCATCGGAGGCTTTTTTTGCGGCTACTTTCCGTGCTTCGTCTCTTGCCGTAGCTTCAGAGCGGGCCGCTTCTTCATTACGTTTTCTCTCTTCTTCGGCGCGTTTATCGGCTAGTTCCCGGGCTTTCCTCGCTTCAACTTCAGCAGCCAGCCTTTCTTTTTCCAATGCTTCTGCGCGGGCCTTAGCTTCTGCTTCTATTCTTGCTTTTTCCCTTTCTGCAGCTATTTTGGCTAAACGTATTTTTTCTGCCTCAGCTTTTTTCCTTGCTTCTTCTTCTGCTTTGGCTATTCTTATCTCTTCGGCAATGATGCTTCTGATCTGCCCTTCCAGTGCTTTGGATTGCGTCTGTTTCTGTCTCAGCTCAGCCGTCAGCTTGGATTCATTTTTTTTGAATTCTGTTACCAGCTGTTCTTTCTGGGCCCTTTCAGCATTGATGGTGGTTAAGTCTTTCTGCTGATTCACCAAAAGATTTGCCTTTTCTTTTACTGAGTTCTGCTTTTGAGCGATGGTCTGTTTTATTTTGTTGGCCGCGTTCGTAATTTCGGCCGCTTTTTTATCCTGATAATCAGAATACTGTTTTAAATACTGAACCCTCCTTATTGCTTCCCCCATATTTTTGGCGGAGAGAATAAAAGTTACCTTGTTCTGTACGCCTTTGTTTTTATAAGCATTAACAAGCACTTTCGCGTAATTGTCACGCAGTACTTTAAGTTCGCGATTCTGCCGGTTTATTTCTAACTGCCGCAGGTAAATATCATCTTCAATAAACCTTTTTTCCTTCTGGGTATTGGTGTACACCTTTTCCCTTAAGGCGAGTTTTTTATTAACGTTTTCAAGATAAGCGACGGATAATTTCGATTCCGTTCTCGTCTTTGCAAGGTCGGTGTTTATTTGTGCAATTTGTTTTTTAAGTTCAGCATTTTGCTTTTGCAGCTGTTCTTTTTTCTGACTCTGCCCATGGTAGAATCCGAACAGTAAAATACCTATTAAAAAGCTAAATTTTTTAATCATTGAATCTCAATTTTCTTATAACTGGATGGCACAGAATAGGGTGTGTCCATCCTAGAAAAATCAAATTTCGTATTTTCTATTAAAATCTGGCTGTTTTTGCTTCCTTTTATAATTATTTTAACATTTTTAGGCAGCCTCACATTATTGGGCTGCAATTCCCAGTCGTTGTACTCAATCTGCATGGAATCGTTTGAATTGGCATCCCGGAGATTTAAGGTTATCAGGTTAAAATCATCGGAGTACTGCATCATAATTTTATATTCGCGTTGTCCATCCTTTGTCTCAATTTTAATATTGGAAATTGATTCCACCAGATAACCATCGTTGTTTTTGACGATTCTTGCATTCCTGTTGCTGATGGTGAAAAATGTCCTTCCCAACAGCAGTTTCTCCAGGTTTTTATAATCAATAAAATTAACATTTAGAAGGTTATTTAAATAATCAAAATCTGAATCGATATAATTTTTGTTGTACTTGTCCACGGCTTTGATCCCTTCCGGAGTGATGAGTGCCCTTGCCGCATTAAAGAACAGGAAATCAATTTTTGCCCATATTTTTTTATCGGTTTCAATATAAATAATGGCATCCAATGGACTTACCCTGATGTTATCTGCTGTAATCTTGCTGCTTATTTTTAAATGGTCAAACTGGGGGTGAAGGTAAATCTTCTGGTAAAAATCCAGACGGTCTGCCACATTCTTTCCGTCGGTGGAAATGTCATCAGGATCAGCCACCACCACAGCAGTGCTATCTGAATTCTGATCCGTTTGTACGGCCGTTTTCCGGGATTTACAGCTATAAATCAGTAAGGTGAGGATAAGTAACGGAATCCACTTTTTCATGAAGGAAATTTGATAAATCGTTGCAATATTAACGCCAAACCACACAAAACATTTTGTGTGGCCTGAATATATTTTATTTGAGGTAAATATTTTCTGATCTGAAGAAATTATTTAGATAGAAAATCAAGAACGGAATAATCGCCCAATGAAATTTCTCTCGCTACCCCAAAATACTGAGCCGAATTTCCGATCATCGAGTTGGAAAGGTTTCCGTGGTTGATTTGTGTGTTTTCCTGGATCAACGAGTTCTCAATATTAGAATTAACAACTACCGTATTGTTACCCAAAGAAACGCCCGGACCTACTTTTGAGTTGGAAATTTTTACATTTTCGCCGATAAAACATGGTGGGATGATCAGGGAATTTTCGATGATAGCAGAAGCAGGGTGAATGTTCATTGCTTCTCTTTCATATTCCAGAATTTTGCTGTTGGTTTCTACGGTAGCATTCTTGTTTCCGCAATCCATCCAGTCATTTACTTTTCCCAGGGTGAATTTTGCTCCTTTTGCCCTGAGGTTTTCCAATGCTGTCGTCAACTGGTATTCACCACCGTTTTTGATGTTGTTATCCATGATGTAGTTGATCTCGTCCATCAGTTTTTCAGCACTGTTGAAATAGTAGATCCCGATAATGGCAAGGTCGGAAACGAAAGTTTGCGGTTTTTCCACAAAGTCTGTAATAAAACCGTAGTTATCAAGTTTTACAACTCCGAATGCGGAAGGATCTTCAACGCTTTTCACCCAGATTACGCCGTCTGAGTTTTTATCCAGAATAAAGTCTGCCCGGAAAAGCGTATCGGCAAAGGCAATAACAACATCTCCGCTCATCGACTGTTCTGCGCATTTGATGGCATGTGCCGTTCCCAGCGGGTCGTTTTGGTAGTATATGCTTCCTTTTGCTCCCAGTTTTTCAGCAATCTGAATAAGCGATTTCTCAATTTCCGAACCGAAATCCCCGATGATAAAGGCTACTTCTTCAATTTCTTCCCCAGCAACTTTAGCAATATCTTCCACCAATCGCTGTACGATCGGTTTTCCGGCAATCGGAATAAGCGGTTTCGGAACGGTAAGGGTGTGCGGACGTAATCTTGATCCACGTCCAGCCATAGGAACAATAATTTTCATAGATGATAAATGAATATGTTTTTTTGTTTAGTACGTTTTAATTTCTGATAAAGATAACAATAAAAGCGATGTGTTGTCATGCATTTCCAATATCAGATTATAATTTAAGACGGAACAGGTATTTAGCAAAACAAGGACCAAAACTTACTTCCTGATTTTCGCCAGCAGCATATTTTTTTCAGAATAAACTAAAATTCCCGTATATACAATAAATAAAAGGTTTCCGATCCATAGGTTGTAATCGAAAAAGACAACGATAATGTAGCTGAAAAGCATAAGCATTCCTAGGAACAATGTCATCTTTTTTATACGGTATGGAATCGGGTAGTATTTCTGGCCTAATAAATAGGAAGTGATCATCATAGTAAAGTAGGCAATAAAAGTAACCCAGGCAGAAACCATAAAGCCGAATTTCTTTAAAAATAATAGATTTAAAACAATAGTTAGTCCTGCTCCAAGCCATGAAATTACAGTTCCGATCCTGGTCCTGTCCGTCACCTTATACCAAGTGGAAAAATTATAATAAATACCAAAGCAGAGGTTGGCAATAACAATAATCGGAATAATATCAATGGCTGTCCAATAAGAGCTGCTTGGAATTAAAATTTGTTTTAACCATGAAATATTAGCTATAATTCCCATGGCAACCGTTGAAGCAAAAAACGTAAAATATTCAGTTACTTTAGCATAAGTATCCTTTGCATTTTCATTATTCATCTGTTTGAAGAAGAAAGGTTCGATCCCCATTCTGTAAGCGGTTACGAAAAGTGTCATCAGTACGGCCAGTTTATAGCATCCTCCGTAAGCCCCCGCATCGCCCTCTGGAATAAACCAGATCTGAATGGCTTTATCAAAATTTTCATTGAACATAAAAGCCAGCCCGGCAATCATAATCGGCCATGAATATGAAATCATTTTGCGGAAAAGATCGGCTGAAAAATCAAGCCTAACCTTAAAGACTACAGGAAGCAGTAGAATAAATCCTAAAAAACTTGCTGCAAGATTACTATAAAAAGGAAACGAAACTTTTTCCTTTAATCCGAAATCCTGTGAAAAACTTAACGGAATATATAAAAATAAAGCAAGCGTAAGTGCAGTCTGAAAAAGAGATTGCAGTACTCTTACCAATGAATATTTTATGGGTTTGTTGTTATAACGAAGCCAGGCAAATGGAATAACACAAAGGTTATCAAAAAATGCAATCCATGCAAACCATCGGATATATTCAGGATTTGATGAGTATTTCAGCGTATCTGCAATGGGCTGAGCAAAAATGAGGCAGCTTAAAAGGAAAATTGTAGATAATCCAAACAGAAACCAGAATGAAGTATTGAATGTCCTTTTCTGATTGTCTTTATCTGAAGAAAAACGAAAAAAAGCAGTTTCAAATCCGAAAGAAAGCAGGATATTGACAAAAGAGATCAGTGCATAAAGATTTGAAAATATGGCAAATTCTTTTTTATCAATCTGATCGATATATAAAGGATTTAAAATAAATAAAATGACTCTGGGCATAATCGCCCCGATTCCATAAATAATAGTCTCGTTGAGAAGTTTCTTCAAAATCTGAAATTTTATGCAAATGTAAATATTTAGAAATTGATTTTTTATCGGTGGGGTTAAAATTCATTCATAAACCTTAATTTTGGAAAACTTTGTCAAAGGCTCAGAACATTGACAAAGTTTGGAGTCCTAAAACTGAGCGTTTCATCGCAGGTAAAATGCTTGATTTCAGAAACCCCTACAGCTAATCAAAAAAAGTAAAAATGAAGACCTTAATTAAAAATGTAAAAATCGTCAACGAAGGAAAGATTGTTGAAAGCGATATTTTAATTGAAAACGAATTAATTTCAAAAATAGAATCCGGAATTTCGGAGCCGGCCGACCGGGTAATCGACGGCGAAGGGAAGTATCTTTTGCCGGGTGTAATTGACGACCAGGTGCATTTCCGCGAGCCGGGATTAACACATAAAGGAGATATCGAAACGGAATCCAGGGCAGCCATTGCCGGCGGAACCACCAGTTTTATCGATCAGCCAAACACCGTTCCGAATGCCGTAACGCAGGAGCTGCTGGCCAATAAATACGAAATTGCGGCTCAAAAGGCCTACGCCAACTACGGATTTATGATGGGCGGAACCAATGATAATCTAGAAGAAGTACTGAAAACGGATCCGAGAAACGTTCCCGGAATCAAACTGTTTTTAGGTTCTTCTACCGGAAATATGCTGGTGGACAATCCGGAAACACTGGAAAATATTTTCAGCAATACCAAGATGCTGATCGCGGTTCACTGTGAAGACGAAGCGACCATTAAGGCCAATACCCAGAAATACATGGATGAATACGGCGAAGACATTCCCGTGAAATTCCATCACCTGATCCGGAGCGAAGAAGCCTGTTATAAATCTTCCTCAAAAGCCATTGAGCTGGCAAAGAAAACCGGAGCAAGGCTTCATGTCTTCCATTTGTCAACGGCGAAGGAAACGGAGCTTTTCAGAAACGATATTCCTTTAAAAGATAAAAAAATTACGGCGGAAGTCTGTGTACATCACCTGACGTTTACCAATGAAGACTACGAAACGAAAGGCGGACTGATCAAATGGAATCCTGCCGTAAAAACCCAACACGATAAAGACGGACTTTGGGAAGCTCTGCTGGACGACCGGATCGATGTTATTGCGACGGATCACGCACCACACACCTGGGAAGAAAAGCAGAATGTCTATACCAAATGCCCGTCCGGAGCCCCATTGGTTCAGCACTCTCTCACGGTAATGCTGGAAAATTATAAGAACGGCAAAATTTCCCTGGAGAAAATCGTTGAAAAAATGGCCCATAATCCGGCTATTTTATTCAGGATTGAAAAAAGAGGATTTATCAGAGAAGGTTACAAAGCGGATCTCGTATTGGTAGACCTAAATGAAAACTGGACGGTTGCCAAAGAAAATATCCTGTACAAATGCGGCTGGAGCCCGCTGGAAGGAATGAATTTGCACTCTAAAGTTACCCATACGTTTGTTAACGGAAATCTTGTTTATGATAACGGGAAAATCAATGAAGGAAAATTCGGGGAACGGTTGCTTTTTGAAGCTTAGAAAATAATAAAAAAAGCCTTTTCAAATTGTTGAGAAGGTTTTTTTCTGATGTTTATTTAAAGAGTATTAGTCTGTTGCAATCGCGTCAATTGCTTTTGCCAGTGAAGTTTCCATAATTCCGGGAATCGATAAGCCTTCTGCACGGAAGGAACTGATATCCAAAATTCCATAAAATCCAGAAATATGTTGGAAAGGTATATTGGAATCATAGATTCAGGAAGGTCCGGCCTAATAGATACTGCCTGAAATAAAAGTTATGTACAATTTTTTGTTATTGTTTAGTAAATCTCCCGGTTCTGTCTTTACTATATTTGAAAGTATCGATTGTTGCTAAGGAGAGTGATCTCGTGTGAAGATAAAAAAGTATTGATGTGTACCTCTTCCAAAACCGGAACTGGTTATTTTGCGAAGTTACGTTATGTTAAAATTTTTAAACCACATGTTTTTATAGGTGAGGATGGTTTTTCTATCATCTTCGTAACTATTTATCAAATCTCATGGTAATTCAAAATTAATAATCAGGATTACTTAAAATTGAAAAGTTAATTTTAAAGCACGCCAAGAATAGGCGCAAACATCCGTGAGAATCCGTGGGACATAAAAATCAAAACCTACTTTTTCGGTTTAGCACCCATATAAAAAGTAAGCTTTCCTCCATTCATGATATCCGAATGTTTCAATGTGAAATTTTTAATCTCTTTTCCGTCCAATAGGATTTTCTGCACATATACATGTTTCGGTCCTTGATTAACCGTTTCAATTTCAAACGTTTTTCCGTTTTCCAGATGCAGAGCTGCATGATCGACAGCGGGGCTTCCAATCGCATAATCTTCCGATCCCGGAGCTACCGGATAAAACCCCAAGGAACTCAGAATATACCAGGCACTCATCTGTCCGGCATCATCATTTCCGCCCAGTCCATCGGGTGCAGCCTTGTATTGCATTTCCAGGATCCGTCTTACCTGGGCCTGGGTTTTCCATGACTGGCCTGCCCAGTTGTAAAGGTAGGCTACATGATGCGCCGGTTCGTTTCCGTGGACATAACCGCCGATAATTCCTTCGCGGGTAATGTCTTCCGTATCGGCGAAAAATTCATCCGGCAGATGCATCGTAAACAGCTCATCGAGTTTGGAGGTAAACTTTTTCTTTCCGCCCATCATCCGGATCAGTTCATCCGGGTTTTGAGGGACAAAAAAGCTGTAATTCCAGGAGTTACCTTCGATAAATCCTTGTCCGTGAGTACTCAGCGCGTTAAAGTCTTTTTTGAAGCTTCCATCGGCCAACCGCGGACGCATAAATCCGATACTGTTGTCGAAATTGTTTTTCCAGTTTTCGGAACGCTTGATAAACGTATTGTAAATTTCCGTTTCTCCCAAATGTTTGGCCAACTGTGCAATCGCCCAGTCATCGTAAGCATATTCCAGTGTGTTGGAAACTGAAGTGCCGTTTTTCTCAGCCGGGATATAACCCAAATCAATATACTGCCCAATACCTTCGTAATCTCTTTTGTTGGCCGTTTCCACACAGGCTTTCAGAGCTTCCCCGGCATCTCCGGAATAATTGCCTTTGATGATTGCATCGGCCACAACGCTTACACTGTGATAACCGCTCATGCACCAGTTGTCGTTGGCATAATGCGACCAGATCGGCAGCATCTTCATGGAGAACTGATTGTAGTGCTCCATCATCGATCGTACCATATCACCGTTTCGCTTCGGTTGAATGATATTAAAGAAAGGATGCAGCGCACGGTAAGTATCCCAAATGGAAAAGGTGGTGTAATTGGTAAATCCTTCCGCTTTATGGATGTTCTGATCAAGCCCTTTGTATTCTCCGTTGACATCAGTGTATACCGTAGGATTAATAAACGTATGATACATCGCCGTATAAAAATTCGTTTTCTCTGTTTCTGAACCTTTGATGACGATTTTATTCAGTTCCTTATTCCAATTTTCCTGGGTTTGTGCTTTCACCTGATCGAAGGAAAGGTTTCCCGCTTCCGCTTCAAGATTTTCCAGCGCATTGGCCTGGCTTACCGGCGAAATCGCCAGCTTGACTTCAATAGCTTCATTTTCATTCGTACTGAAATCAAAATACATTTTCAGGTTTTTCCCTGCAATCTCCGGGAAGTTCTTGGTCTGGTTGAATTTTCTCCAGAATCCGTTGTAAACCTGTTTGCCATCATAATTTTTCTGGCCGTATGCGGTAAAAGGCTTTGAAAATTTCAGAGCAAAATAAACGGTTCTCGTTCTGGCCCAGCCGTTCGTCTGCCGGTAACCGGTAACCGTAGTTCCGTTTTCCACACGGATGTATGTCCAGATATTTTTGCCGTCGTAATTATAAATCCCGGCCATCAGATCCAGAATAATATGCGCCTGATCGGATTTCGGAAAAGTATACCGGTGAACGCCGACACGTGTCGTCGTCGTGAGCTCCGCAAGAATATCATGATCTTCTAACTTTACTCTATAATAGCCGGCTTCGGCAGTTTCATTCTGGTGGGAAAACCTGCTTCGGTAGCCATTCTCCGGATGAGAAGCCGTTCCGGGATTCAGCTGTAGCTTCCCGACGGTCGGCATGATCAGGAAATCTCCCAAATCGGAGTGTCCCGTTCCGCTGAAATGCGTCGAGCTGAAACCCACGATCGTTTTATCTTCATAGCGGTAGCCGGCGCAATATTTATACACTTCACCGTTGTATTTTCCGTTCAGCTCATAGGCAATGGTATCCGTTTCGGGACTTAGCTGAACGGCTCCGAACGGTGCGGTAGCGCCTGGATACGTATGGCCCATTTTTTCGGTACCGATCAGCGGGTTTACATACAGAAACAGTTTTTCATATTGCTGAGCCTGTAAGTAAAAACCTGAAAATAAAAGAAAGATAAAAGCAGCGATCCCTGACCTTTTCATAGAACGATATTTTTGTGAAGGGTAAATTTATAAAAATTAAAAGATAATGATTTATTGCTTAAAAATTTAATATGAATTGGCTGAAAAGGGATGCTGGGTGCTGGAAGCTTTGCTGGTCAATATCATAACCAGCCGATGAAGATCAAGCTCGGTTTTTTTCACCTTGCTCCGTAGGAGCAATATCTGTGTAGTAGCAAACATGAGAATTCTGCGGCATCAGAACTCCAGAGGAGTTCTATCTTACCAGGATGGCAAACCTGTAGCGTGCTTTTCATTTAAATCTTAAACAAAAAGGGTGTGATCTTATATTGTTAGAAACAACTACTTCTCAGAAAAACGGAAGCCGATCCCGTGCAGGTTTTCGATAACGATGTTTTCTTCTTGGGCAAGCACTTTACGAAGCCTCGAAATGAAAACATCCAGGCTTCTGCCCATGAAATAGTCATCATCGCCCCAGATGGCTTTCAGGATCTCCTGTCTTTTCAGGACCGTATTTTTGTGGCGGATAAAATAAAAAAGCAGCTCGGATTCCCTTTGGGTAAGGGTAATGGTCGTTTGAGAATCTTGCAACGTATAATTTTTAGGATCAAAATCGAACTTTCCGACTTTGTATTTTTGCGGAGCGCTGTTTGTTTTCTTAGACCTTCTCAGGAAAATTTCGATTTTTAAGATCAGTTCTTCAATGCTGAAAGGCTTCACCAGATAATCGTCGGCCCCGATCTTTAGCCCTTTGATCCGGTCTTCCTTGAGTGCTTTGGCAGAAATGAAAATAATGGGAATCTCGGAATTTTTGCTGCGGATCTGTTCGGCAAGTTCAAAACCGTTCATTTCCGGCATCATGATATCCAGCAGGCAAATGTCAAAATCCTCCCGTTTAAAAGCTTCCAGGGCAGATTTGCCGTCGGAGAAGCAGGAAATGTCATAATGGTTTTCAAGGCTGTCCTGAATCAGGAAAGCGATGGTCTGATCATCTTCGGCGTACAGAATTTTAGATTTTTCCATGGTATTTTCAAAATACTAAAAAGGGATAAACAGGGTGGTGGTAATGCCTTTGTCGCTGTTGTTCTCCACAGAGATCTTCCAGTTGTGCTGCCGGACGACTTTTTTGACATAAAACAAACCCAGTCCGAAACCGGTTACCTCCTCACTTTTCGGCGTATTCACCCGATAGAACTTATCGAAAATATGAGGAAGATTTTTAGCGGGGATTCCCATTCCGTTATCTTTAAACTTTAAAGATAAGCCTTTTTGTTCGGTATGGGAAGAAATAATAATCACGGGTTGTGTCTCGCAATATTTAATGGAGTTATCTATTATATTGTAAATGATATTGGCAAAGTGGAATTCGTCAGCAATGATGGAAGTGTCTTTATCAACATGAATCTCAATTGAAACATTTTCACTCTTCTGTCTGATCGTCGAAACAATTTCCTGAATAAATGGCATTAGAACAATCCGTTGTGGTTTCAGGGATAAGCCTGAAGCATCGTTCTTGGCGATATTCAGGATTTTTTCGATGTGATGGTTAAGTTTATTGCCCTGATCGGTAATAATGGAGGTGTAGGTTTGGAGCTTGGGATTTTCCTTCACCGCATTCTGCTTGGTCAGCGCCTCCGAAGCGAGCAGTATCGATGATAAAGGGGTTTTGAATTCATGCGTCATATTGTTGATGAAATCCCGCTGCAGTTCCGAGAACTTCTTCTGCTGGATGATCGTGTAAATGGAGTAGACATACACCAGAAGGATAATGATCAGGGCAAAGGTAAGCAGGTACCAGAACCTGAGCGAACTGATCATATATGTTGTTTTATTCGGAAAGCGAATGGAAAAATAATACACCAGGTTTTTATGCTTCGGGAATTTAATCACCTTATTGTTGGTTTCGTCCTGATCTTTGGAAATATACTTTCCGTAAAGCATTTTATCGCTGTGGCAGTTGTAAACGGCATACACGTAATCGGTATTGATCTGGAATCTGGTGAATTCCGTTCTAAGGTAATGCTCCAGGACATCAGGATGAAATTCGTTATTGATGTTCACTACATAATAATCGTTGGAAATATTCTGAACCGGGCTTTCGGCAAAAGAGGCTTTTCCGTCGGAAAGTTTCTCCACGACTTCCAGTAAGGCAATATTTACCGTCTGGTTGAATTTTTTATCCTCAAGATTGTACGCCTGGCGTGTCCAAAGCAGTTGGGCGATCAGGATACCTATAATAGCCACAAAGCCGAGCGTAATGATAATATTGAGTTTCTTGATTTCCATTTGCAGGACAATATTATCCAAAAATATCTATTAATTTTTGATCATTAACAACTTATTAACAAATGTTTGAGAACGGTTAACAGGCTCGATTCATAATTTCCGCTTACATTTGTTCTGTTAAATAAAATTATCGGTTAATCATCATTAAAAATGTATATCATGAAAAAATTAAAAGTTACCGCACTTCTTGCTGTCTTAGCATGTTCTCCGTTCTATGCAAACGTATTGCCTTCCGTAGGTACTCCTGTAGTAAGCGTATTGGCAGATGCCATCAAATGGAAATCGGAATCTATTGAAGTGGGAAATATTCCTCAGGGAAAACCGAAAGTGATCAGATTTGAGTTTACTAATACGTCAAACAAGCCGATCATCATCGAAAATGTAGCACCTTCATGCGGATGTACTACAGCGAATTATACAAAAACGCCGATCCTTCCGGGAAAAGTAGGTTTTGTAGAAGCAAGCTATAACGCTGCCAACGCAGGACCGTTCATGAAAACGGTAAACGTTACGACCAGCGACAGCAAAACACCTAAAACCCTTTCGTTCAAAGGAACGGTAGTGGCTTCTTAATTAATTTTAATCTTGTTATAAAAACAGCCTGACATTTCTGCCAGGCTGTTTTTATTTGGAATTTGTTGTTTTTAATGATGTGCAATCACAATTTTTTTATTGATTTCTTCGGAATTCACTGTAAGCTTCAGAATGTAATTTCCCTGCGGAACTGATGAAACATTGATTTCAATCCGTTCGGAGGCCGGCTTTTCACTGCGCTGAAGGATCACCCGTCCGCTCATGTCCAGCATCTGGTATTTTATTTCCGGCGTTCTGCTGTTCTCAACATCCACGTAAATATATTGGCTTGCCGGAACAGGATATACTTTAACGCCTTTTTCAGAAGTCACGCTGGAGGTGCCTAATGTTGTTGCACAGACCGTACCTGCTTTCTGTGCATTGGAAATAACATCCACTTTCTGGTTTCCGGTAACATAATAATCCAGCTCAGACGTTACCATAAGGCTCGTGCTTGCTCCCAGCCAGTCCTGGAGAAGCGAGGCAAAAATCTGCCGGTAATCGTATCTCCTCTGGTTTTGGTTGTAGTAAAAACTGGTCTGGTTCGTAAATACCGGATGGTCGCCCAGAATTCCTGCCGCTGCCGCATTACCGATCACAAAGAACGGTGCGAGATCGCCATGGTCGGTTCCGGTACTTCCGTTTTCCCGTACCTGCCTTCCGAATTCACTGAAGGTGACGGTCATGATCTTGTCCGCAATGCCCAGCTGCTGAATGTCTGCCTGGAAAGCGGCTACCGAATTGGCAATATCGCCCAGGAGATTGGCGTGGAGTCCCAAATGGGTGCTTCCGGCCTGTACCTGATTAACGTGCGTATCAAAGCCGCTAAGATTCACCTGGAAGATTTTCGTTTTGCTACCCCCTTTGATCATCCGGGCTACGGTTTTCAGCTGCTTGCCCAATGAAGAATTGGGATAGGTGGCGGTAGAGTTGTTACCTGCATTAAATACCTGCATCACCCGATTGTAATAAGCATCCATGCTTGAAGCGACACCTTTAATATAGGTTAGAAGATCATTATATTCAGAATTCATCAGGTTTAAATTGCTGAAAACGCTGGATTGGAACCCCGTCATATTATACTCTATATTTTTCTCCGTTGTATGCTCATAAAACAGGCACGGATTCAGGTTGCCCATCTGGATCGCCAGCGGATCGGGATTAAGGGTGGTTGGGTTCCCGGCCAATCCCGGATACAAAGCGCCCAGATATCTTCCGAATATCCCGTCCAGCAGATCCGAATTGACGGTGCCGTCCTTACCGGCAAACATCAGGTTTTCCGACCGGAAATGCGAATAATTCGGATTCGGGTAACCTACCCCGTTCATCAGCAAAAGTTTCCCGGAATCATAAAGGTTTTTAAAACCCGTCATCGAAGGATTCAGGCCGACAAGTTTCCCGGAAGATACCGTGCTGTCTAAAGGAATATAGCTTCCCGTTCCCGAGCTGTTGATCTTAATGTTAGGACGCAATGCGGCGTAGGTGCTGTACTGGCTTACGGGGATTACCGTATTAAGTCCGTCGTTGGCACCGGCCAGCCTCAGGATCACCAGGGAACGGTCATTAACAACATCGCAGCTGAGCTGGAAATCCAAAAACTGGTTCATAAACCGGGATGGCATTCCATTAAGATAGAAAGGAGCGCCTACTCCTGCGAGAGAAATTAATTTTAAAAAGTCTTTTCTGTTCATGATCTTAGAGTATTTGGAATTCAGGAGATTTGATGATGGCTTTTACCAGACGGTCGATAGGGATTTTTACATTGGTTGCATTTCCTGTGTTGATATAGTTGTTCCATTCATTCTGCCAGTTGATCGGGCTCAGATTATTCAAAAAAATGGTTTTAAACTCATCATAACGAGTACCGTCCGGGACTTCCACAAACATCATCTGCAGGAATTCGGTAACCAGCGTATCGGCATTTCCCGGGTTGGTAAAATAGCCGCTGTCTTTTACGAAAGCAGCATTGTTCAGCTTAAACGTAAATCCGTTATACGTCAGTCCGTTGATAAAGAAATCAATGGTGTTGTTATAACGTATTCTTAGTGACGAGGTCGTAATCCAGTTTTTGTCGTAATTCGGGCTGCTGGAATAGGCGGCATATCCGTTCACCGACTGCGGGCTGAATACCGGCATCCCCATATTGGAGGAATAATTCGCAACGACGCCCATAAGGCTGTGGATGGCCGAAGGATTTGCAGTGTACGCCGGAAGCTGTAAATTAAGTAGGGAAAACATATGAAGATAAAGCTCCACAGGGTTTCGTACAATATTCCCGATGGTCTGGTCGCCAGTAATACTGTCCTCTTCATCATAAAAGTGCTTACTTTTCAGAAGGGTGGTAAGCGTAGGGAGAATATTATAATTATCGGCTTTCAGCGAAGCAGCCAACGGGACAATGATGCTGTTTTCTATATCGGTAGTAATAAGCCTTCCTACAAAATAGCGGTATATTCTTCTGCAATAGGCTTTTGCTGTTTCATCTTTATCAAATACCATGTTGATGAAGTTCTGAAGCTCTGACTTGATCGTAGCTTCAGTTGTTCCTCCGGTAATGGCCTGTCCGCTGAATGCGGAAGAAAAGGTTTTGGTTCCTGTATCATGGGTATTTACTTTAACCTGGCCAGTGGGAATATTGGTAACGGAATCCAGTGAAGTAAGTCTTGCCGTTTTATCAAGATGGATGGATGAGGTTAGTGAAAAACCTGTGAGTACTCTCGCAGCCTGTTGTACATCGGTTTCCGTATAATTCGTGTAATTTCCCGTAGCGATCTGCGGACCTTTTAAGATCGTGAAAAGTTCCAGAAATTCCCGGGCATAGTTCTGATTGGGGCTGGTATTCTGGTTCAGGTTGTTATTTAAGAACAACAGCATTCTCGCATTTTGGGTAACCCGTACAGCAAGATCTTTCAGGCTTCCGCTGGTGTGGAATCTCAGAAGCTCTCTGTAATCGAAATTCGTCCAGAATGAAGCGCCATCGTCCGTTACAAAAAGGATGTGGAGGAAGTACACGATTTTGTGCTGTGCCGAAGGATCTTTTAACGCGCTGTGCAGCCACCAGTACAGATCGTTTTTCACAAAGCTGGCCGTACTTTGGCTGTCGGTAATCGTTGGGTTTGCTGCCGTAGGAACAATCGTCTCGCCTACATTATTAAGCGGTGACGGCGGAACCGGATTGCTGAAGGTGAATAATTCCGTGAGGGCCTGCTGCGGCGTTTTGGTAGCGAAGTCGAGAATTTTTGCCTTTGTAATATTATAGGTTGTCCGTCTCAGAAGATGATAGGCATTTGAAAATCCAAGGACAGTTGTTTTGGGAGCAAGGCTTGGCATGATGGTTTGTATTTTTAAACAAATTTACAATTTTAATGATAATGTGATATTTTTAATTTGAATTTAATGTAATTTTAATATTAATTAAGCAGATGCTTTGAATAATGGGTTATTCGCTGCAGAATATTATCGCATAATTATTTTATATATTCCGCATAGTTTTTTAATCCTGAGAAATAAATTTTTATAGTAAATTTACGGAACACACGATTGAGATAATAAATACAATTCTTCTCCGTAAAATAAAAATTATGAATCTTTATACACAACCGATGCTCCGGGAAGGAGCCCTGAAAGATAAAGTAGCCATTGTAACAGGAGGCGGAAGCGGACTGGGGAAAGCCATGACCAAATATTTCCTCGAACTGGGCGCTAAAGTAGTCATAACATCCAGAAATCTGGAAAAACTGCAGGGGACAGCCAAAGAACTGGAGGAAGAAACGGGAGGTAAAGTACTCTGCGTAGCCTGCGACGTACGGAACTGGGATGAAGTGGAAGCAATGAAGGAAGCGGCTTTAAAGGAATTCGGTAAAATCGATATCCTGTTAAACAATGCTGCAGGGAATTTCATTTCTCCAACCGAAAGGCTTACCCATTCGGCTTTTGATGCAGTTCTGGATATTGTATTAAAAGGAACAAAAAACTGTACGCTTTCCATCGGGAAACACTGGATTGATTCCAAAACGCCGGGCACGGTGCTGAATATTGTAACCACCTATTCCTGGACGGGTTCTGCTTATGTGGTTCCGTCGGCCTGTGCTAAAGCCGGCGTACTGGCTATGACAAGATCGCTGGCAGTGGAATGGGCGAAGTACGGAATCCGTTTTAATGCCATTGCGCCGGGGCCATTTCCGACAAAAGGTGCCTGGGACAGACTGCTGCCGGGAGATCTTCAGGAGAAATTCGATATGCGGAAAAAAGTTCCGCTGAGAAGGGTAGGAGAGCATCAGGAACTGGCGAATCTTGCTGCGTACCTGGTTTCCGATTATTCAGCTTATATGAACGGGGAAGTCGTTACGATAGACGGCGGCGAATGGCTGCAGGGTGCCGGAGAATTCAATATGCTGGAAGATATTCCGCAGGAAATGTGGGATGCACTTGAAGCGATGATCAAAGCGAAAAAATCAAACTGAATATTTTCCCTGATTACTATGGTAGTCAGGGCTTTTCTTTTAAAGACATTTACCTATTTCTTCGCAAGTCACTCAAGCAGACCTCAATTGATAAAATTTCTGATATTTTAGTTTTTTTTGTAACAAGTCTGAGATTTTCTTTACCTATTTTTAAATGTTCAAATCTTTTATTTAATGAAATTGAAATTCCCCAATTTACTTTCTGCTGTTGCAATTTTTGCTTTTACAGGTAATGCTTATGCTCAGGAAGCCCCGAAATACGATTACGTAGAGGCTTTTAAGCCGTTTTTCTACACCCAGACCGGTACGCCGACAAGATCGGCGAGCGGACAACCCGGATACGCCTATTGGCAGAATTCGGCCAGTTACAACCTGAATGTAAGCCTGAATGAAGCTAAAAATGAGATCACCGGAACTGCTGAAATTACCTACACCAACAACAGTACGGACAGATTAAGTTTCCTGTGGCTGCAGCTGGACCAGAATTTATTCGCAAAAGATTCAAGAGGGAATGCGGTAGTGCCGATGTCCGGAAGCCGTAACGGAGCACATGGTGAGGAATTTGACGGAGGTTACAGAATAAAATCCGTAAAGCTGGATGGTAAAGACGTAAAATATACTGTCACCGATACGCGGATGCAGATTGACCTTCCTTCTGAACTGAAAGCGCAGGGAGGTGTTGCCCGGATTAAAATAGAATATTCTTTCCTTTCTCCAAAATACGGTTCCGACAGAATGGGAATCGAAGATACGAAAAACGGGAAGGTTTATACGATTGCCCAATGGTACCCGAGAATGTGCGTATACGATGATGTGCTAGGGTGGAATACGATGCCTTATCTTGGGGCTTCCGAATTTTACCTGGAATATGGAGACATTACCGCCAATATTACTGTTCCGGCCAATCATTATGTAGTGGCTTCAGGAGAATTGCTGAATGCTAAAGAAGTATACTCCAAAGAAGAAAATAACCGTTGGGAACAGGCGAAAAACAGTGACAAAACCGTAATGATCCGCACGGAATCCGAGATCGGGAAAAACCAGCAGGCAGGTACCAAAACCTGGAAATTCAAAATCACACAGGCCAGGGATTTTGCATGGGCTTCTTCACCGGCGTTTATCCTGGATGCTGCGAGGATAAACCTTCCGGATGGTAAAAAATCAATGGCGATCTCAGCGTATCCCGCAGAAAGTGCAGGGAAGGATGCTTGGGGAAGATCCACCGAATACACCAAAGCGGCCATTGAGCATTATTCCGCAAAATGGTATCCGTACACCTATCCTGCTGCAACCAACGTGGCCGGAAACGAAGGCGGAATGGAATATCCGGGAATTGTGTTCTGCCACATGAAGTCTAAAGGAAGCGAACTATGGGGCGTTACGGATCATGAATTCGGGCACAATTGGTTTCCAATGATCGTGGGCTCCAACGAGCGACTTTTTGCATGGATGGATGAAGGGTTCAATACTTTCATCAACGAGCTTTCCACAGAGGCTTTCAATAAAGGGGAATATTATGAAAAGAAAAATGTCGCACAGATGGGTGCTTTCCTGATGAACGACAATTTTGAGCCGATCATGGTAGGACCGGACAATATGAAAGAAAACAGCATCGGGATCCTCGCCTATTACAAGCCGGGGCTTGGTTTGGGAATTCTTAGAGAATCGATTTTAGGACCGGAAAAATTTGATAAGGCATTCAGAACGTATATTGAAAGATGGGCCTTTAAGCATCCGACACCGTGGGATTTCTTCCATACGATGGAAAATGTTTCCGGCGAAGAACTGAACTGGTTCTGGAGAGGCTGGTTTATTAATAAATGGAAGATCGATCAGGGAATAAAAGACGTGAAATATGTAAATGGCGATTTCAAAAACGGAGCACAGATTACGGTAGAAAATATCGGGCAGTTGCCTATGCCGACCACTGTACAGGTAAAATTCAAGGATGGAACTGAAAAAATGGTGAAGCTTCCGATCGAAGTCTGGAAGCGAAATAAAGACTGGACTTTTAAACTGGATTCCAATAAAGAAATCGAACAGGTGAGGCTGGATCCGAATTCACAGATTCCCGATGTCAACAGCCAGAATAATCTATGGACTTCCGCGCAGGCAAAGCCTGTGGAGAAAATCAATATCAAAGACTTTACCGGGGTTTATGGCAGTAAGGAACTTCCATTGAAAATCACATTTACGGAAAAAGATAATAAGCTGTATGCCCAGGCTACCGGCCAGCAGGCATTCCCGCTGGAGTATACCGGAAGCAATACCTTTACTTTTGAAATGGCGCAGATCTCCATGACGTTCAGCCAGGATAAGAAAACCATTGTTTTCAGCCAGGCCGGAAAGGAATTTAAGTTTACAAGAGAATAAGTTTTAAATTAAAAATAATAGCATGCGCTTAATGGTGTATAGCTAACTGGTAAAAAGGCTGTCTGAAAAGGCAGCCTTTTTCATTAGAATATTACTGTACGTAATCAAACCTGTCAGGTTTTAATTATATGGCAAATGCTCGGATTTTAATTTAAAACCTGCTCTTTTATGAACAGAATATAATGATAAACTTCGGTATTTATATTCCCGCTCTGAGACATAATCTTTATTTTTGCTTAATTTTTAAAGTAAAAAAATGAATTTCAGATTTTCAATCGTATTCCTGGTTGCTTTTGCATTAGGATTTGCACAGGATCTTAAAGTAATGAGCTTTAACATCAGACTGAATGTTGATTCCGACAAAGAGAACTCCTGGACAAACAGAAAGCAGGATGTCACCGATTTGCTGACCTACTATCATCCGGATTATTTTGGGGTTCAGGAAGCATTGCCGGATCAGATGAAAGATATTAAGAACGGACTGAATAATTACGATTATATAGGCGTAGGCCGGGACGATGGAAAAGAAAAAGGGGAATTTTCCGCTATCTTTTATGATACCAATAGGCTTCAGGTAATGCATTCCGGGACATTCTGGCTTTCCGAAACACCGGAGAAGCCTTCAAAAGGCTGGGATGCCGCTTTAAACAGAATCTGTACCTATGCGGTTTTCAAAGATAAAAAATCAAAAAAGGAATTTATGGCCCTGAATCTGCACTTCGACCATGTCGGAAATGTAGCACGGGTTAAATCTTCAGAGTTGATTTTAAAGAAAATCAAAGAAATCAATCCTAAAAATTTACCGGTAACCGTGAGCGGCGATTTTAACCTGACGGAAGATTCGGAGCCGATCAAGATCATGTCGAAAAACTTGGAAGATACCTTCTACCATTCGGAGACAAAACATTACGGACCAAAAGGGACTTTCACAGGATTCAATGTCAACGAAGTTCCGCAGGAAAGAATCGATTATATTTTTGTAAAGGGCTTCCGGATCAAATCGCACCGTCATATCAATGACAGGAGGGGAAATTTGCTGTATCCTTCCGACCACTTTCCGGTGCTTGCCGAATTACAGTTTATGAGATAATAAGGGTTTAAATAAAAGAAAATATTCCAATATCAGTAAAAGCGCATTTTTGACATGCGCTTTTTTTTGTTTCCGAAAATCGCATGCTGTAGAGATTCGCGTTTGGATTTCTGCCGGAGTGACATCGCATACTATTTCTCCATAATAACCAATACTGTAAATACTTTTGTGGAAAACTTGTTTTTAATTTAAAACTTATTTAAATAATTGATTTTTAAATATTTATTAATTTAAATTTTACCAAAATAAAGGAATTTAAAAGTTATCCACAAACCGATCCCCGGCTTATCCACAAGTTATCCACAATTTTCCTGTAGTGAAATTTGCAATTGAATTATTAAAAACAGTCTTTTTCCCTGGTACAAAAATTTGCAGGGGCAATAAGGCTGGTATTGCTGTTTTTTGTACTTTTATATTGAATTAAATACCTATAATTTAATGAAGAGAATTATATTGGGCGTTGTGCTTTTAACTTCGTGGCAGCTTTCCGCACAGGAACTGTATATGCCGAGAAATATTAAAAAAGCATACGAAAACGGAACCCGTGACAGATCGGGTGCTCCGGGAAAAAACTACTGGCAGAACAAGGGGATTTATAATGTTGAGGTAAAAGTAGATGCCGGTTCAAAGATCGTTTCAGGGAAAGAAACGATCGTGTATACGAACAACAGCCCCAATGCACTTAACGACTTAGCCATAAGGTTCGTTAATAACCTGCATAAACCTCAGGCGCCAAGATCAGGAATGGTATCCGAAGATTTTCTGACATCGGGATTACACCTCAAATCGTTTGTCGTAAATGGCGAAAAATATGCGGTGAACAGCAAAGATTGGGGGACAGTGGAAAAAATAAAGCTGAATGCTGCACTCAAGTCCAAAGCAAAAGCGGAAGTGAAAATAGAATGGGAGTATCCGCTGTCGGTGCAGAGCGGAAGGGAAGGGCAAATTGACCCTGAAACATTCTATGTCGCTTATTCTTTCCCAAGAATCTCCGTGTACGACGATTACAATGGCTGGGATATGCTGCCGCATTCGGACAGGCAGGAATTCTACAACGATTTTAATGACTACAGTTTTGCAATCACCGCTCCGAAAAATTATGTAGTCTGGGCAACCGGCGATTTTCTGAATCCTGATGCTGTCCTGCAGCAGGAATATCTGAAACGGTATAAATCTTCCCTCAAAAGCGATAAGGTGATTCATGTTGCGAACGAACATGAGATGAAGTCGGGAAAAGTGACCAAACAGAATAAATGGAATACCTGGAAATTCAAAGCCAGCCATATTACCGATTTCTGTTTTGCGCTCAGCAACCATTACGTCTGGGATGCGGCCAGTGTACAGCTGAAAACGAAAAGGGCCAGCGTGCAGGCAGGGTATAAAAACGGAGCTAAAGATTTTGAGCATTATGTAGAGTGGATGCAATATAACCTCGATTGGTTCTCAAAGAAGTGGCCGGGCGTAGAATATCCGTATAATGCAATGACGGCAATTCAGGGATATGCCGATATGGAATATCCAATGATGATTAATGATACAAGCATTCCGGATGACTTTCAGGATGCAAGGCTTACGGCAGATCACGAAATTGCACACACCTATTTCCCCTTCTATATGGGAATCAACGAAACGCGTTATGCTTTTATGGATGAAGGCTGGGCCACTACGTTGGAATATCTTATCGGGATTGATGAAAACGGAGAAGCAAAAGCGAAAGAGTTTTATCAGAATTTCAGGGTCAAAAGATGGATTAATGATCCTTCCACGGAAGAAGACCAGCCCATTATTACCATGAGTACGCAGGTAAGCGGTGCCGGCTACGGAAACAATTCGTATGTAAAAGCTTCCCTGTCTTATCTGGCATTGAAAGATTACCTGGGCGATGACCTGTTCAAAAAAGCCCTTCATCATTATATGAACAACTGGAACGGTAAGCATCCGATCCCGTGGGATTATTTTAATTCGATGAATACGGGCTCCGGGAAAAACCTGAACTGGTTCTTTAACAACTGGTTTTACACCAACAACTATATCGATCTGAAAGTGACTAATGCTTCGCAGATAAATGATCTTCTTACTGTGAATGTTGAAAATGTAGGAGGTTTTGCAGTTCCTTTTGATGCTGAAATCGGTTATGAGGACGGAACCATCGAAAAGCTGCATTTTTCGCCGGCTGTCTGGGAAAAGGACCAGAAGCAGATGGTGCTCACCGTGCCAATTAAGAAGAAGGTAAAATCGGTAAAGTTTGATGGAGGGATTTTCATGGATTACACTCCGGTAGACAATCAGAAAAACTTATAATAAAAAATGCTTTTAACTCTATAGAAAACCCGGCTGCTCAAGAAAGAACAGCCGGGTTTTTTATAAAAATTAATGTGAAAAGCTTAATAAAGTCTCAGCCCGGATCTTGCTCCTGAAGAAGCTACTACCGACTGCATTCTTGATTTCTGCCCTGCAGAGAACATGAACATGGCTGCATCATCCACATAATCCATATAGTTCATAAACATTACGGATCTTTGGGTACCGCTGCAGGTATTGTAAAGAGGATAGCTTGGCTTTCCTGAGTTGGCCCCGGTTTGGGTAGGGGTGTCGGCTACAAGGTCATTTCCGCAGTTGGCATCTCCCCAGATATGCCTCAGGTTCAGGTAGTGTCCAACTTCGTGGGTAGCGGTTCTTCCTAAGTTAAACGGTGAAGAAGCGCCTGTTTTTCCGAAATACGGAGCGGCAATTACTACACCGTCATTCCATAATCCTGCGGATTCAGGAAAGGTGGCGTATCCTAAGATCTGTCCCATATTTCCTACTACCCAAATGTTCAGGTAATTGGACGGGCTGGTGGCATCGATTCCGCCGCTGGACGATTTTTTCATCGCATCATTGGTGCTCCAGCTGGTTTTTGTCGTGGATTTTCTTACGGTATTGGCTAGTCTGAACCTTACTTTAACATCGCCTGCTTTTACGCCCTGGAATTCAGTAGGAATTTTAGAAACATCACTGTTGCTTCCTGCATAATCGGCATTCAGGACGGCAATCTGCTCTGCAATACGGGAATCGGAAAGGTTTTCTGAAGAGGTTCTGTATAAAACATTTACGACTACCGGGATTTCCACAGAGCCGTCAGATAATACTTTTCCGAGCTTAAGGTCGTTCTCAAATTTTAAGGTTTTTGATTCCAGCTCGGAATATCTCTGTCTCAGTTCCGAACTGTTTTTGAGGGCGTTTTGTCTGATTTCTTCAGAAGCACAGCCCCTTCTTAATGCAGCTCCCGAAACCGGGGCACTAAGGTCCTGAGAATTTTCATTCTGGTTGGAAAGATTGTCGCTGTTACAGGCAGACATGAAGCCAAGTACTAAAGCTCCGAATAATAACTTTTTCATAGATATATATATTTTGTTACGTAAGATGAAATTATAGTTTTTGAAATTACTGTGCAAGTATTTCACGAAATTGTTAGTTATTTTATTATTCGATCAATAGTATTTATTGAAATATGTTATTCAATGTGTATTTAAAACGGATTTTAATTGTAAATATTTTATGGTAATCTGTGTTTTGTTATGTGTCATTTTAGCTTTAAATAGATAGATGTGTGAACGTGTTTAGATTTGATCATTAAAAATTACTTCTTTGAAAACAGGGAAATATCTCAATTGTAGTTACGATATAAGTGAATGTACTTTAAAATTTAAGATTCTGCGAAGCGGTTTTTATTTTAAAATTGACTGGCCGATTTTAGATTTAGTTTAGTATAAAGCTGATCGCGATAACTGTTTCTTGTTTAACAAATTTTGAATTAGCTGAAAAAAAAATGTGTTGTTATCTGTAGGTAGATAAATTACTTTAGAATTAAAAAACACTGTACTCATGCTAAGTAAATCTTAGACCAGACGGAGTCTTTGCAAATTAAAAACAGTTGGTCGAAAAACCTTTACGGATTTTACGGTTATTAAGAGCCTTTTTAAATTTTAATTCAGCAAACTTTCCGTCATTTCTCTTAATTTTCTGAATTAAATAAACTTTGTTTATTCTTCACTTTAATACGATGATTTCAATGGATTTAATTGAATATCGCCGGGCAACCGATATATTGATTTTTTTAAGCTAAAATGCCTTAAATTCTTAATAAAATATAAAAGGTAAATTTAAACAGGCTCTAAATTTAGCAGGATAAAAGTAAGTGCCGCAGATTTTGTCTGCGGCACTTACTACAAAAATAATATATATGAAAAAAACTACTTATAAATCAGTTGGTCTGAATACCAGACCTGTCTCCTCGAAATAATCCAGCGTAATTCTGTCGCCGTCGTTTACTTTCCCGGCGAGGATTTCCCTTGACAATTTATTAAGGACTTCCTGCTGGATCACTCTTTTCAGCGGTCTTGCCCCGAAAGCAGGGTCGTATCCTTTGTTCATCAGGTAATCTACGGCATCCTGGGTTGCGGTCATGATAATGTTCCGTTTGGAAAGCATTTCATTGAATCCTCTCAGCTGGTAGGTTACGATTTTTCCGATCTCTTTTTTCCGTAGCGGCTGGAACAGTACGACCTCATCGATTCTGTTCAGGAATTCCGGACGCAGGGTCTGTTTCAGTAAGTCGAAAACCTGATCTTTTGTTTTATCAACAATCTCATCCTGGTTTTCATCGGTAATATTTTCAAAATTCTCCTGGATCAGGTGTGAGCCTAAATTTGAGGTCATGATGATGATGGAGTTTTTGAAATTCACCACCCTTCCTTTATTATCGGTCAAACGTCCGTCATCTAAAACTTGAAGCAATGTATTGAAAACATCCGGATGCGCTTTTTCAATTTCGTCCAGAAGCACTACGGAATAGGGTCTTCTTCTGACAGCTTCTGTCAGCTGCCCACCTTCATCATATCCTACATATCCCGGAGGCGCACCGACTAATCTTGAAACGCTGTGGCGCTCCTGATATTCACTCATATCGATTCTCGTCATATTGTTCTCATCGTCAAATAAGAACTCTGCCAATGCTTTGGCCAGCTCGGTTTTTCCAACCCCGGTAGTTCCAAGGAACAGGAATGATCCGATCGGTTTTTTATCGTCGCTCAATCCGGCTCTGTTTCTTCGGATCGCATCGGCTACTGCTGTAATGGCTTCGTCCTGTCCGACTACCCTGTGGTGAAGTTCGGTTTCAAGACTTAACAGTTTTTCCCTCTCTGACTGCAGCAATTTGGTTACCGGAATGCCGGTCCATTTAGCAATTACTTCGGAGATATTCTCGGAAGTCACTTCTTCTTTGATCAGCTCATTCTGGTGGTTCTGCATTTCCAGCTCAAGTTTAGAAAGCTCATCTTCTTTTTCACGAAGTTTACCGTACTGGATCTCCGCTACTTTGGCGTAATCCCCGGATCTTGAAGCTCTCTCCGCTTCCAGTTTCAGGGATTCGATCTCTTTTTTAATCTGGGTTAAATCCTCAGACTTTTGCTTTTCTTTCAGCCATTTGGCGTTGATCTCATTCCGCTGCTCGGAAATCCGGGCAATATCTTCTTTTAAATGGTCGATTTTGGTCTGGTTGCCTTCCCTTGAAATGGCGGCCAGCTCAATTTCCAGCTGCATCAGCCTTCTATCCAGGACATCAAGTTCTTCCGGTTTGGAATTGATTTCCATTCTCAGCTTGGCGGAAGCTTCGTCGATCAGGTCAATCGCCTTATCCGGTAAAAATCGGTCGGAGATATACCGCTGCGACATTTCAACGGCAGCAATAATCGCCTCGTCTTTAATTCTTACTTTATGGTGTGCCTCATACTTATCCTTGATTCCACGGAGGATGGAAATGGCGGATTCGGTATCCGGCTCTTCCACCATTACCTTCTGGAAACGTCGTTCCAGGGCTTTATCTTTCTCGAAATATTTCTGATATTCGTTCAGGGTCGTCGCACCGATGGCTCTTAATTCTCCTCTTGCCAACGCCGGTTTAAGGATATTTGCTGCATCCATTGCGCCTTCACCGCCTCCGGCTCCCACCAAAGTGTGGATCTCGTCGATGAAAAGAATGATCTGCCCGTCGGATTTGATCACCTCATTAACCACCGATTTCAGCCTTTCTTCAAATTCACCTTTGTACTTGGCACCGGCGATCAAAGCTCCCATATCCAGAGAATACAATGTTTTATCCATCAGGTTTTCCGGAACGTCGCCACTGATGATTCTGTGTGCTATTCCTTCCGCGATGGCAGTTTTACCCACACCCGGTTCACCGATCAGGATCGGGTTGTTTTTGGTTCTTCTGGAGAGAATCTGCAGTACCCTTCTGATTTCTTCATCACGTCCGATCACCGGATCAAGTTTGCCTTCTGCAGCCAATTCGTTGAAGTTCTTGGCATATTTATTTAAGGATTGGTAAGTTTCTTCCGAGCTTGCAGAAGTCGCCTTGCTGCCTTTCCTCAGTTCTTTGATTCCGCCTTCCAGCAGGTTTCGGGTGACGCCCATATCTTTCAGCATCTTGGATACTTCCGAATTTGTTTCGATCAGGGAAAGCCATAAATGCTCAATGGTTACGAATTCATCGCCCATTTTTTTGGCAATATTCGGGGCATCCAGCAACACTTTGTTGGCGGATTGGGAAAGATAAATGTTTCCTCCCTGCACCTTTGGAAGTTTCTCTAAGTTTTCACGGTTGCGCTCCCTCACCAAAGCGGCATCCGCTTCGGATTTTTTCAGCAGGAACGGCGAAATATTTTCATCCACCTGAAAAATACCTTCAAGAAGATGTTGTGGCTCGATACTCTGGTTGCCGAATTCCATGGCTACCTGTTGTGCGGCCTGGATGGCTTCCTGCGATTTTACAGTATATTGGTTTAAATTCATATCTCTATATTTTTGATGTTATTCAGTTTTTGCTTTGATTTCAGACATCAGATTTCAGACCATAAGTATTTAATAAAATGTTAATTTTAAAAATCTGATTTTCTAACTTCTGATGCCCTCCATCGTATTTAATCATTTAATTCGTGAGCTATATCGCAAAAAGTATTCAATTGTTGATTTTTCAAAAATAGGAGACAAATTTTCCGGATTTTTCATTTTTAGTTAAAGGTCACTGGTCAAATTTTCCTACATTTAATATTTTAACAAAAGATTTCCGGAATAAAAGTCAGTTTGTAAAGTATCTTAAACTAAATCTTAATCAATAATGAGCAAATTCTTTTTCAAAAGACGGCGAAATTGAAAAGATTTTGATGGGATAATTCGCACGGCAAGTTTTAAGCAAAGTCAAAACGGTGTAAAGGAATTTGGTTCAGCCGTAATTTTAGTAGAAGAAACTTCCTGCACCGTCGTTCTTTTTCCAGTCTAAATTGGTGCTCTTTCAAAAATCATATCCCAAAAATCCCGTTTTACAACCAAAATAAGTACTTTTGCGTTTTACCTGATGGAACTTAAAGAAAAACAGAAGAAAATATTGGACGTTGCCGTAGAACTTTTCAAAGAGAAAGGCTACATGGGAAGTTCCGTACGTGATCTGGCGACACGGCTGAATATTAAAGCAGCTTCTTTATATGCGCACATCCGTTCTAAAGAAGAAATCCTGGAGTGGATCTGCTTTGGCATTGCGCAGGATTTTTTTGACGAACTTCAGGAAGTAAAAAATACCGAGATTGCGCCGAGGGAAAAACTCAATCTGTTTATTGAAAAGCATTTATCGGTAGTCCTACAGAACCGGGATGTGACCCATATCTATTCCAACGAATGGAAGCATCTGGAAGAAAGGCTGCCCGAATTCTTGGAATTACGGAAAAACTACCAGCAGGAAGTGGAACAGCTGATTTCCGATATTTACAAAGCGGAGCAGTGGGAGATCCGTTCCCCGTCCTTTACCACAAGATTCATTCTCCATACCTTAAACAATTCTTATTTCTGGTTTAAAAGGAACACGGAATCCACTACGGAAATTACGGCAGAGATCCGGGATAAGATCCTTTTCGGATTGCTGGGAAAACGTAATGTTTAAAGCCGGCTTTTAATTTTCCCACGGATGGCACGGATTTTCCCGGATGGCTGCGTTTATTTTTGACACATAAGTCACAGAAAGAATTTTAAATAGGCTGAAAATATTTTAGAATACATAAAAAAAAATCAGAGATTTTTTTTAAATTTTGTGCTCTTTTATACATTTTATATTTAGCTTTCTTGTTCGACCCGAATATCTTTTGCGGCTTTTGTGATTAATATTTTCACACGGATGACACGGATTTTCACAGATAATAAGGTGGCTTCGGCTCCGCTCAGCCGCCGGATATCAGATGTAAGGATACAATTTATGAAAATCTTTGATTTTCTTTAATGTGCTCTAAAATATGCGCCAAGCTTTACCTGAAAATCTCATGTTTCTTATGTGCTAAAACTCATCTTCCGTAATGCTAAGAGTCCTACATGACGAAAATCATAAAAATTTGGCAGAAACAAAAAATCTTTTTACATTTACACCTAACAAATGTTAGTTAGTTGAGTTGATATGGATTTTTCAGTGGAATATTTACAATTAGATCAGTTGCGGGCTTTGCAGTCTGAGCGGCTGGTTCGTTTGGTACGGTATCTGGGGGAGAAATCGGAGTTTTATGCAGGGAAATTAATGGAGTCAGGACTTTCACCGGAAGATATTCGATCCATTGACGACATTGCTAAACTGCCGATTACCTACAAACAGGATCTTAGGGATAATTATCCGTTCGGATTATGTACGGTTCCTAAAAGTGAACTGCAGAGGATTCACTGCTCCAGCGGGACAACCGGTAAGCCTACAGTGGTAGGGTACACAAAAGAAGATGTAGACCTGTTCAGTGAAGTGGTCGCACGATCACTTAATGCGGCCGGAGCCCGACCGGGCATGCTGCTGCACAATGCTTATGGCTACGGGATTTTCACCGGAGGACTGGGACTTCATTACGGAGCCGAGAAATTAGGAATGAGCGTGCTGCCGATTTCAGGAGGAATGACGGCCAGACAGGTGGATTTAATTATCGATTTTAAACCTGAAGTAATCTGCTGTTCGCCATCGTATGCGCTAACCATTGCCGATGAATTTGCCCGCCGTGGAATTTCCGCAGAAGAGATCAGCCTGAAATATGCGGTGCTGGGTTCAGAGCCCTGGACGGAAATCATCAGGCATCACATTGAAGAAAGGTTGGGCGTCCATGCCACCAATATTTACGGACTCAGTGAAATTATCGGCCCGGGTGTATCCGTAGAAGACTTTGAAGAAAAGGGAGGTTCCTACATCTGGGAAGACCATTTTTATCCTGAAATTTTAGACCCGATCACAAAACAGCCGGTTCCTTTCGGGGAAGAAGGCGTTCTGGTGATAACGACCTTAACAAAGAAAGCCATGCCGCTGCTTCGTTACTGGACCAACGACATTACCAGCCTCTATTACGATGAAAAAGGAAAGAGGACGATGGTAAAAATGAAACCGATACTGGGAAGGGCGGACGATATGCTGATCGTAAGAGGCGTCAATGTATATCCGAGTCAGATCGAGGAAGCTTTTTCCCATATTCCCGGCGTAGTTCCGAATTATTACCTGACACCGGTAGAGAAAGAACAGATGTGCGTTGCACTGGATATTGATGTAGAAGTGGATGATGACTTGGTAAGAACGCAAAATTTAAGTTTAAATACCGACGATTATACTATTTTTGTCGGAAATTTCGGAAAAACTATAGAGAACGAAATAAAAAAACGGGTGGGTATCACCACGAAAGTGAAAATTCACGCCCAGGACAGCCTTCCGAAATGTGAAGGTGGAAAAATTAACAGAATACTTAAAAAATAAATGAATTCATTTTACAAACTAAAAACGGTAAAAGTTCAGAAAGATACCAGCGATGCAGTGAATGTAGCTGTTGAAATCCCTGAGGAACTGAAGGATAAATTCAGGTTCAGGCAGGGGCAGTATCTTAATTTCCGGATGATGATCAACGGAAATGAAGAAAGACGTTCTTATTCCATTTGCAATGCGCCGAGCGAAAAAAGCAATACGCTGGAAGTATTGGTGAAATTGCTGGAAGGCGGAAAAGTTTCCGGGTATTTCAACGAACATCTTCATATGGATGAGCTGCTGGAAGTGATGCCTCCGATGGGTGGATTCAATACGTCTTATCACCCGACCAATGTGAAAACCTATATCGGACTGGCTGCGGGAAGCGGAATTTCTCCGGTTTTATCCAATATAAAGGAAAGCCTTTACCAGGAACCTAATTCCAATGCGTATCTGTTTTACAGCAACAAAAGCATGAGCCATGTGATGAAGAAAGCCGAAATTGAAGAACTGGTGAAAAAGTTCAACGGCAGGCTGAAAGTCATTTACCTGGTTAGCCGCGAGAAGCACGAGGATGAACTGTTTGAAGGAAGGATCTGTCCGGATAAACTGGAACAGCTGTTTGAAAGACACCCCGAGATCGATGTGAAGGAATCTACTTACTTCATCTGCGGCCCTGCAGAAATGATCAAAAGCGTGGCAGATTACCTGAAAAAGGATAAAAAAGTACCGGCCATTCAGGTTTTGTTTGAATATTTTACCGCTCCGGATGAAGAAAATACGGAGGAAATGAGCGACGAATTCAAAGCCATTGCCAATATCGAAAGTATGGTAACAGTGATCATTGATGACGATGAATATTCATTCCATTTGAATTCAAAAAAAGAAAGTATCTTAGATAAAGCATTAAAGGACAATCTTCCTGTGCCGTTTGCCTGCAAAGGAGGAGTGTGCTGTACGTGTAAAGCCGAAGTTCTCGAAGGGGAAGTCTTCATGGAGAAAAACTACGCGCTTACCGAGGAAGAAGTAGCCCGCGGCTATGTACTCACCTGCCAGTGTCACCCGACAACCAATGTGGTGATGCTGAATTATGATGTGTAATTAATATACCAATTTAACAGTCTACCAATGTAACAATAATTGCCAGACTGTTCAACTGATACATTGCTACATTTTAAAATTTAAAAAATTTTAATTATGGACTTAGAAAAATTCGTACAATACGTACATGAAGAAAATAAAGTGGAACCGAAAGACGTAATGCCTGATGATTACAGGAAGCTTTTGGTTCGTCAGATCTCACAGCACGCGCATTCTGAAATCGTGGGAATGTTACCGGAAGCCAACTGGATTTCCAGAGCACCTTCATTGAGAAGGAAAATGGCCTTGCTGGCTAAGGTTCAGGATGAGGCCGGACACGGATTATACCTATATTCCGCTACCGAAACTTTAGGTGACGGAAGCATCAGAGCCGATCGTGATGCGACCTATGAAGATATGCTTTCCGGAAAAGCCAAATATTCAAGCATCTTCAATTATCCAACACTGAGCTGGGCGGATATAGGCGCGATCGGGTGGCTGGTAGACGGTGCTGCGATCATGAACCAGGTGATGCTGATGGGAAATTCTTACGGGCCTTATTCCAGAGCAATGGTGAAGATCTGTAAGGAAGAATCTTTCCACCAAAGACAGGGATATGAAATACTGATGGCCCTTTGCCGCGGAACCAAGCAGCAGAAAGAAATGGCGCAGGCTTCGTTAAACCGTTTTTGGTGGCCGGCTTTGATGATGTTCGGGCCGAATGACGACAGTTCGCCAAACTCTAAGATCTCCATGAATTACAGGGTTAAAAGAGAAAGTAATGACAGCCTGCGTCAGCGTTTTGTTGATGTTACGGTTTCCCAGGCTGAATTCTTAGGCCTTACCATTCCGGATAAAGACCTGAAATGGAATGAAGAAAGACAGCATTATGATTTCGGGGAACTGCCATGGGATGAATTTATGGAAATCCTGAAAGGAAACGGGCCATGCAACAAAAAACGCATCGAAACCAAAAGAAAGGCGCAGAGAGAAAACGCCTGGGTGAAAGAAGCAGCTGCCGCTTTTGCAGAGAAACAACAAAAAGAAGTAATATAATCATGTAACAATATACCAATGTAAAAATGTAACAATTATTGTCATGCTGAGCTTGTCGAAGCATTTCATGGAGTAAAATTGGTACATTGATACATTGTAAAATTAATTTGAATATGGCAAATTTAGATATGTGGGAAGTGTTTATTCAGACTAAACCGGGATTGTCCCACAAACACGTAGGAATCGTACAGGCACCGACTGCCGAAATGGCGTTGCAGAATGCGAGAGACGTTTATACCAGAAGAAAAGAAGGAACTTCTGTTTGGGTAGTGCCAAGCAAATATATAGTGACTTCGGAAGGCGTGGATAAAGAAGCATTCTTCGATCCGGCAGACGATAAACTGTACCGTCACCCAACTTTCTATGATATCCCGAACGATGTAAAAAATATGTAAAACAGCAGTTGGCTGTTAGCTTCTTGCCATTTGCCAAAAGCTATACGCCAAAAGCCAAAAGCTAAAATAATGAACCCATTATATAATTATTTATTAAAACTGGCAGACGACAGCTTCATCATGGGGCAGCGGTTGTCGGCGTGGTGTGGCGAAGGGCCTTATCTGGAAGAAGATATTGCGTTAACGAATATCGCGCTGGATGAACTGGGGCAGGCCAATAACTTTTATGTGTACGCTTCAAGGGTTATCGATAACGGTAAGACCGAAGACGATCTGGCTTTCTTAAGATACGAGCACGAATATGTCAATGCCCACTGGGTTGAGCTTCCCAATGAAGATTATGCCCATACCATTCTGAAAGTCTATGTTTTCGCAGTATACCAAAAGCTGATGTATGAAGCATTGTCCAATTCGGCAAATGAAGAATTGGCCGCTATTGCCCAGAAGTCTCTGAAAGAGGTACGGTATCATTACACCCACGCTGCTTCGTGGATGAAAATTTTCGCTCAGGGAACGGAAGAAAGCAGATCCCGTCTTGAGAAAGCCATTGAGAATATCTGGGAATATACCAAAGGCTTATTTGCCAAAACCGAAGGCGAGGATGATCTGGTAGCTTTGAACATAGCTCCGAATACAGATGCTCTTTACGAAGAGTTCTTAGCAATCACTAAAAAAGACTTTGCCGAATACGGACTGGAATACCCTTCCAACCCTTTCATGCAGCCGAAATCCAGAACCGGATATCATACGGAATATTTCGGATTTATGCTTTGCGAACTGCAATATATACAGAGAGCGTATCCGGGATGTACTTGGTAAGATTAATGGAACAATGCAGCAGTTTCACAATGTAACAATCTGTACTGTTGTTAAAAGTATACTTTGATGGCTTTGCTGAGTAGAACGCCTTTGCGAACTTAAAAACAGTTAGTTGTCAAAAAAACTTAGCGCACTTTGCGTTTAAAAACTTTTCAGAATTAAAAAGATTGAGAAATCCTTTAGACATATTAGAAATGGTTCCCGATCCGGAAATCCCCGTGATCAATATCGTGGAATTGGGCATTGTAAGAGCAGCGAAAGTTACCGGCGAGAATTCGTGCGAAGTAACCATCACGCCCACGTATTCAGCCTGTCCCGCTATGTTTACCATCGAGGAAGACATTATCAAGATCATGAAGGAAAACGGCTGGGACGCAAAAGTGGTGACCAAAATGTTCCCGATCTGGACAACCGACTGGCTCACGGATGAAGCCCGGGAAAAGCTGAGAGCTTACGGAATCACGCCACCCGAAAAAGGAGCCGACGAGCATCATATCGGAAAGCCGAAAAAATGTCCACGCTGTGGTTCGGAGCACACCAAGCAGATCAGCAGGTTTGGATCGACCTTGTGTAAGGCTTCCTACCAATGTCTGGACTGCCTTGAGCCGTTTGATTATTTTAAATGCCACTAAAATTAATATAACAATGTAAAAATATACCAATGTAACAATACATCAATGTAGAAAATAACCAATAAAATTCAGACCGAATTATAAGTATTACATTGTTAAACTGGTATATTGATAGATTATTGTACTGGTACATTGTTACATTATTTTATATTTGTTTAATCATAAAATTAAAAACTATGTACACCCAACTCGATATCGAAACGCATTTCGAAGGAAAGCTGAAAATCGCTTACCTCAACCAGCCGGAAACCATGAACGCGCTGACCAAGCCATCGCTTTCGGATCTGAAAGATTTCATCAGAGAATGCAGCAATGATCCTGCCGTTCGCTGTGTCGCTATTTCCGGAAGAGGAAGAGCGTTCTGTTCAGGCCAGAACCTGGATGATGCCTTTGTAACCGGTAACGAACATCACGATCACGACATTATCCGGAAAATCGTAACCGATTATTACAATCCGTTGGTATTGGAACTGACGCGTTGCAAGAAACCGGTCGTGGCCTTGGTTAATGGTCCTGCCGTAGGTGCCGGAGCCATGCTGGCGTTGATCTGTGATTTTGTACTTGCCAACAATAAAGCGTATTTCTCCCAGGCTTTCTCTAATATCGGATTGATTCCGGACACCGGAGGAACGTATTTCTTACCAAGATTATTGGGTCGACAAATGGCGAATTATCTGGCATTTACCGGGAAAAAATTATCTGCTGAAGAATCGAAAGCCTACGGCCTTGTGGCTGAGGTTTTTACAGAGGAGGAATTTAATTCAAAATCAATGGAAATTCTCGAAAGAATGTCCAACATGCCGACTGCAGCCTTTAAGCTCACCAAAAAAGCATTCGCCAATTCTTACAATAATACATTGAAAGAGCAATTGGAACTCGAAGCCGACCTTCAACAGGAAGCCGCAGAAACAGAAGATTTCATAGAAGGCGTAAATGCATTTTTACAGAAAAGAAAACCTGAATATAAAGGAAAATAAATTAATATAACAATGCAACCAGTGTATCAGTTTGCCAATCTTATTGTTACATTGTTACATTGATATACTGTTACATTATGAATATAGGAATCATCGGTGCCGGAACCATGGGAATTGGCATCGCACAGGTAGCTGCGACGAACGGATGTAAAGTTTTGGTGTATGACGCAAATGCCAAACAGGTGGAAACGGCAACCCTCGGTCTGGAAAAAACACTGACCAAACTGGTAGACAAGCAGAAGATTTCAGGTGAGAAAATGACTGAAATTTTAGCCAATATCTCCATCGCGACAGAACTGAAGGACTTCAAAGACTGTGAACTCATCATTGAGGCCATCATCGAAAATAAAGAAATCAAGACCAAAGTCTTTACGGAACTGGAAACCTATGTTTCTAAAACCTGCATCATCGGATCAAATACCTCTTCCATTTCCATCACATCGCTTGGCGCAGAGCTAAAGCATCCGGAACGGTTCATCGGGATTCACTTCTTCAACCCGGCTCCTCTGATGCCGCTGGTGGAAGTGATTCCATCATTACTAACTGAAAAAGCATTACCGGAAAAAATCTACAACCTCATGAAGGATTGGGGAAAAACGCCGGTGATCGCCAAAGATATTCCCGGATTTATCGTAAACAGAATTGCCCGTCCGTATTACGGGGAAGGATTGAGAATTGTGGAAGAAAATATCGCAACGGTAGAACAGGTAGATGATGCCATGAAAACGTTGGGTAACTTCAAAATGGGTCCTTTTGAGTTAATGGACCTTATCGGGGTGGATGTGAATTTCTCCGTTACCACAACGGTTTACAAAGAATACTTCTACGACCCGAAATACAAGCCGTCCCTGCTTCAGCAGAGAATGTCCGAAGCCAAATTACACGGCCGGAAAACCGGGAAAGGCTTCTATGATTATGCAGAAGGAGCTGCTAAACCTGAACCTCAGAAAGATGATTCGCTTTATCAGCAGATTTTCCTGAGAATCATCTCCATGCTGATCAATGAAGCGGTAGAAGCCAAAAGATTGGGGGTTGCCAGTGATCAGGACCTTGAACTGGCCATGCGAAAAGGGGTTAATTACCCGAAAGGATTACTGGCCTGGGGAGAAGAAATCGGATATGCAAAAATCTCCGAAACCCTGCAGAATCTTTATGAGGAATACCAGGAAGACCGCTACAGACAAAGTCCGTTGCTGAGAAAAATGATTTCATGATTTTCCCATCAATTTTTTATTAGATAAATTCTGATCGTATTAATATAGACAATTCAAGTGGCAAGTAAATATTCAATAGATAAAATAAAAATCGATTATGATACGGATACGAAAAACTATCCACCTTTTGTATTACAAAAAATTGAGGAATTTTTTCAGAAAGTAAGAAAAAGTAAAATTGCATGGAAGGTGGCTGAAGATCTGCAAAAATTAATCGTTAAATTTCCAAGGATTCCCGAATTCAAAAATTTTCTTGCAGTAGCTTTTGAAAGACTCGACAGAAAAAATGATTTGAAAAACATTCTCCTGAAGACCGTTGAAGAACATCCTGACTATATTATTGGAAAAGTTAGCCTGGCCAGATTTTATATGGATAATGATGAAATCGATTTGGCGGAAAGTGTATTCGGATATGCTGAAAATGTATCGGATTTGCTACCCGGACAGCAAATTTTCCATTATACTCAGGTTCAGACTTTTTATTATATCCGGGCCTTGATCGAACTTAAAAAAAACAACGAGCAGAATGTGGTGGAAATACTACAGCTTCTTCATTCCATGGATGCTGAGAAAGGTTACATCGATGATCTTGAAAACAGATTAATGATGCACAGCCTGCCGGATTTCAGGGATTATGATCTGGAACCTCTTCCTGAAAAAATTATTGAGATGGATTCTTCTGAAGTAGAACCAGCTCTTCAGAACAAAGAATTATATAAACTTTACAAAGGTAATTTAGCTTTTACAGACGAAGTCAGGTCTTTGGATAGAAATTCGGTTATCAATGATTTGCGGAAGCTTTTAAAAGATGCCGAAAACCGTTACCACCATTTCCTGTCTTTGGGAACCGATTTCCCATTTCCGATTCATGTGCTATTGTTGTTGAGAGAACTGAAGGCTGAAGAAGCTTTAGAAGACATTCTGGATTTTATAAGCAATGATGAAGATTTTCTTGAATTCTGGTTAGATGATTTTCTCTCCGAATACCTTTGGGAAGTGATTTTTGTGCTTTCTGAAAATAAGAGGGAAACGCTTAAAGACTTCTTGTTGAAACCGGGTATTTATTCGTTTTCCAAAGGAGCCGTCTTATCTGCTATGGTACAGGCATCGTTTAAAGAGGCTGATATCCATGACATGTGGAATTACTGTTTGTCTGTTTATATCAACGCCAAAGAAGAAGATAATATCATTTCAAAAGAATTCTTCTCTTTGTTTGTTGCGGATGTATTTCCATTCGTTCAAAAGGATTTCGTTGAAAATATTAAAATCCTTTTTGATAAAGGTTGGATAGACGAAACACTGACAGGAGATTTTGAAGAATTAAAAAGCATTAATCTCATGCCTAAGCAGAAAAATTTAACAGAAATATCCGAGATCTGCAAAATTTATTCATGAGTAGGTTAAAAAAGAAAACTCCGATTATTGAAATAACAAATACTGATACGGAAAAGAAAGATAAATTATAGGCTAACAGGCAATTAAGAATATTAAATGGAATTAAAATCCACAAGGTAAGTTTTGAACTTTTTCAGTTAAGAGAAATATCAAATGTATTGAATTTCGATAAAGATGGAAACAGTATTTAAAAAAGCCTGACTGGAAAGATATATAATGAAGTAATTAAAGTTTTGATGCATATAGAAGAATTCAGAGCCGAACTGGAAATCAGGCTGCGTATCGAAAAAGAGTATCTGGTTCAGGAACTTTCTTCGATAGAGAGCGATCAGGACCGGCTTGAAATATTGTCGAAATTTAATATAAAATACAAAGTGCTCGTTCAAAAAATGGTAGATGAGGAAGGCATTGATCTGGAGGCGTCTGATCTTAATGAAAATAACAGCGATCCGAAAAACCTTTCCAATGGCCAGGTTATTCTGGGGAAAACCATGAGTATTTACGACCGTTTAGCTGATGAATTATATGAAGAAATCATACAGTAGTAAATACTTTAATCTAAAACTGAAATCATGCTTAAAAGAATATTGACTAAGAAAAATGTCCTGCGCTCCCTGGTGAACGCAATTATTTTCACTTCCTGTTTCTTTCTGGTAAAGCTTCTTTTTTATAAGTTCGGATGGGATGATGAAGAAAGCCTGAGTGCATTTGGTTTTGTATTTTATTTCCTCTCTATATTTTTAGGTTTTTTCATCTTGGATGGCAGAGATTATACTTGGAAAGACGTACTGAAATTTAAAAATTTAAATAAGACTAAATGACACCACAACAGGTTGCAGAATATATGCTCGGTCAGGATGCGTTTTCCCAATGGATGGATATCAGACTGATCGACGTTAGCGAAAACTATTGTTTGATCGAAATGCCCGTTAAAAAAGAAATGATCAACGGGCTGAAAACGGTACATGGAGGCGTTACCTTTGCCTTCGCCGATTCGGCATTGGCCTTTTCTTCCAACAATTCGGGAGACGCCGCCGTAGCCCTAAACTGCGTCATCAATTTTACCAAAGCCGGGAAAGAAGGCGATGTTTTCAGGGCAGAAAGCATTCTAGCCAACGAAACCCGGAAAACGGCAGTCTACGACATTAAAATTACCAATCAGAATAATGAACTGGTTGCCAAATTTGTGGGGACTGTTTACAAAATAGGGAAAAAGGTAACGGAACTTTAGCTCCATGTAACAATATAGCAATGTAATAATATATAATAGTGGATAAATAAAACAATTAAATTAACACAAATGATCAATTTTGGAAATAGTCCATTAATAGAAAAAAGTGTACAGTTTTCTTTAAATATTATTGAATTCTGAGAACTGTTGGAAGAAAAGAAAAAGTTTGTTATTGCCAAACAGCTGCTGCGTTCCGGTACAAGTATTGGAGCTAATGCATTTGAAGCACAAAATCCGCATAGTAAAAATGATTTTATCAGTAAAATAAAAATTGCGGCTAAAGAATTAGAAGAAACAAAATATTGGCTCTATCTCTGTAAATATTCCAGCACATATCCATTTGATAAAAAATTGGAATATCAAGTTACAGAAATAGGAAAAATTATATAAAATATTAAGTACAAGTTTAAATAAAAAACAAGACATTTAGTATTGTTGCACTGTTACATTGCTAAATTGTTACATTAAATTATGAACAACGTATACATCATAGACTACATCAGGACTCCCATTTCAAAGTTAAGCGGAGGCCTTTCAGAAGTAAGAGCCGATGATCTGGCAGCTATTGTCATCAAAGAAATCATCGCGAGAAACCCGGAAGTTCCGGTAGAGGAAATCGAGGATGTGATCTTCGGATGCGCCAACCAGGCCGGTGAAGACAACCGGAACGTGGCGAGAATGGCCCTGCTGCTGGCCGGACTACCGTATAAAATCGGGGGTGAAACCGTAAACAGACTGTGCGCTTCGGGAATGTCTGCCGTAGCCAATGCTTTCCGTGCTATTGCTGTCGGAGAAGGGGAAATCTATATTGCTGGGGGCGTAGAGCACATGACGCGTTCACCGTACGTGATGTCGAAACCGAGCACAGCATTCGGCCGGGACAGCCAGATGTTCGATACCACTTTCGGATGGAGGTTTGTCAACCCAAAGATGAAAGAAATGTACGGCGTGGACGGCATGGGAGAGACTGCGGAAAACCTGGCTGATATGCATCAGATCAGCCGTGAGGACCAGGACCAGTTTGCCTTATGGTCTCAGCAGAAAGCATCCAGAGCGCAGGAAAGCGGAAGACTGGCAGAAGAAATTGTACAAGTGGAAATCCCGCAGAAAAAAGGAGAACCTAAAGTTTTCGATAAAGATGAATTCATCAAACCGACTTCTTCCATGGAAGGCCTGGCAAAACTTCGTCCGGCTTTCAGAAAAGAAGGCGGAACGGTAACCGCCGGAAATGCGTCAGGAATGAATGACGGCGCCGCCGCATTAATTTTAGCCAGCGAAGAAGCGGTGCAGAAATATGGATTACAGCCGATTGCTAAAATCCTTGGATCAGCCGTTGCCGGTGTAGAGCCGAGAATTATGGGAATCGGTCCGGTAGAAGCCGCCCAAAAAGTGTTGAAAAGACTGGACCTGTCACTGGAAGATATGGATGTCATCGAACTGAACGAAGCATTTGCTGCCCAGGCTTTGGCGGTGACAAGATCGTTAGGTCTGAAAGACGATGATTCCAGAGTCAATCCAAACGGAGGTGCTATTGCCATCGGTCATCCACTGGGCGTTTCCGGAGCGAGAATTATCGGTTCGGCCGCGATGGAATTGCAGAAACAGAATAAGAAATACGCCTTGTGTACCCTTTGTATCGGTGTCGGACAGGGTTATGCAATGGTTATTGAAAAAGTGTAACTTTTTAATAATATAACAATTTATCAATGTAACAGTATAACAATGTAGCAGTGAAACAACTTTTGCGTAATGTCATGCTAAGCCTGTCGAAGCATCCATTTGTAAACTGGTATATTGATCCCTTGTTACATTAAATTTTTAACAGAAAATTTATGAATATTTACTCCTACCACGGCATACGGCCGATCATTAAACCTTCCGCTTACGTTCATCCGCAGGCGGTGATTATCGGGAATGTGGAAATCGGTGAAGAAGTATACGTCGGTCCCAATGCGGTCATCCGCGGCGATTGGGGGAAAATTATCGTGAAAGACGGCGCCAATGTACAGGAAAACTGCACGCTGCATGTTTTCCCGGGCATTGAAACCATTCTGGAAGAATCGGCGCACATCGGCCACGGAGCGATCATCCATTCCGGACATATTGGAAAAAATTGCCTGGTGGGAATGAATGCGGTGGTGATGGACAAAGCGGTCATAGGTGATGAATGTATCATTGGCGCGCTGGCTTTTGTTCCCGCCAACTTCAGATGCGAAGCCCGGAAACTTATCGTCGGAAGTCCGGCAAAAATCATCCGCGACGTTTCCGATGAGATGATCAAATGGAAAACGGAAGGAACAAAACTGTATCAGGAACTGGCCAGGGAAGGGAAAGATGCTATTCTGCCCTGCGAGCCGTTTACGGAATATGTAAAACAGGTTCCAACTAAAATTATCGATTACAGTATTTGGGATGACGTGAAATAAACTTTGAAAGTTAGGCCTCTCTAAACCTAACACAAACCTTATAGGTTTTCAAAACCTATGAGGTTTAGAGTTACTCAGTAGATCCCTTACTTAAAAACACAAAAATGAAAAAAAACACAAACATCGATAATTTTGAGTGTGGATATGTTTATCATATCTACACTCATGCTAATGGAAAAGATTTAATTTTCAGGGAAGAGGAAAATTACAGATATTTTTTAGAGAAGATTTTAAAATATATAATCCCTGTTGCTGAAATATATGCTTACGCTTAATCCCGAATCATTTCCATTTACTGCTTAGATTTAAAGAATTAAAGCATGTTGAAAATGAGCATTTTTATTTAATGAAACAGTTTAGTAATTTATTAAACGGATATGCAAAGCCTATAACAAGAGATATAATAGAAAAGGTTCTCTTTTTCTTGATTATCTGAGACGCAAGAGGGTTAATGATGAAAAATATCTGACTAAATTACTGCACTATATTCACAATAATCCGGTGAATCATGGGTTGGTAAAAGATATCAGAAACTGGAGGTATTCATCATATCATTCTTATATCAATACAGCAAAGACGAGTCATGTTGAAAGAGCTGAAATGATGAAATATTTTGATACGATAAATGATTTTATAATGTATCACCGCTCTAGTATAGAGTATGATTTTATGGAAACTTTATAGTACAAACCTCATAGGTTTTCAAAACCTATGAGGTTTAAAAACCGCATCAGGTTAAAAATAAAGAAAAATGATTAAAAAAATCCTGCTGATCTGCAGCATGTTATTGGGACTTTCAGCTATGGTTTCAGCTCAAAANAAACCGCATCAGGTTAAAAATAAAGAAAAATGATTAAAAAAATCCTGCTGATCTGCAGCATGTTATTGGGACTTTCAGCTATGGTTTCAGCTCAAAATGGTAACGTAGAGCCATTAACGATCGGTGAAATCCGAACATTGAAATCTAAAATTTTAAATGAAGACAGAATATTGAATATCTATCTTCCGCAGAATTTTGATAAAGCCAAATCCTATCCGGTCATTTATCTGCTGGATGGAAGCCTCAATGAAGATTTTATCCATGTTACCGGACTGGTGCAATTCTTCAACCAAATGTACTCGATGCCGGAAACCATCGTGGTTGGAATTGCTAATATCGATCGGAAAAGAGATTTTACTTTTCATACAGATTTGAAAGATCTACAGAAGGATTACCCGACAACCGGACATTCTGACAAGTTCATCAGTTTTATTGAAAAAGAATTAAAACCTTATATTGAAAACCAGTTTAAAACTACTGAAACATACATTTTCGGACAATCATTGGGCGGACTTTTAGCCACAGAAATTTTACTGAAAAAACCGGAGCTGTTCAATAATTATTTTATCATCAGCCCGAGCTTATGGTGGAATGATGAAAGCTTATTAAAAAGTGCAAATCAGTTGCTAACCAAAATTCCGGATACGAAGAAATTTATTTATATTTCGGTCGGAAAAGGAGAGCATCCGGTGATGATAAAAGATGCACAAGATTTATATGATGTGCTGAAAAAATCCGGTAAAAATAACTGGACGATCGAATATAAAATGATGGAAACCGATAATCATGCAACTATTTTGCACAGAAGTTTGTATGAAGGTCTGGTGAAATTATTTCCCTATCAGGAACAGAAAAATTAAATATAACTGTAGACCGGTGTAAAAATGCAACAGCTAATTGGTAAACTGTCACATTGATACATTGTTAAATTAAATTTTATGCAAAAACTAAAAAACTATATCCACGGCGAATGGATCGAAGGGACCGGAACCGGGATCCCTTTGTATAATGCCGTGACGGGAGAGCAGGTAGCCGTTTCCGATACGGAAGGGCTGAATTTTGAACAGGCTCTGGACTACGGAAGAACCGTAGGATACAAAAATCTTTCATCCATGACGTTCTATGACCGTGGGGAGATGTTGAAGAAAGTAGCCTTGTACCTTCTTGAAAGAAAGAAAAAATACTACGAATTATCTTATAAAACAGGAGCAACTCATGTGGATTCCTGGGTGGATATCGAGGGCGGTTTCGGAACGTTCTTTACCTATTCCGGACTGGCAAAGCGGATGCTTCCGAATACCCCGTTCTGGGTAGATGGAGAAACCCAGAAAATTTCTGCTAACGGAACTTTCCTGGGAACGCATATCTTAACGCCGAGTGAAGGGGTTTCCGTTCAGATCAATGCGTACAACTTCCCGGTTTGGGGGATGCTTGAAAAACTTTCCACTTCCTTGTTAGCCGGCGTTCCTTCCATTGTAAAGCCATCACCGTTCGGTTCCTATTTAACGAATGCCGTATTCCAGGATATGATCGAAAGCGGAATTCTTCCTGAGGGAGCGGTACAATTGGTGTGCGGAGAACCGGGAAATATCCTGGATTATGTTCAGGATGGTGATTCTGTGCTATTTACAGGTTCTGCAACCACAGGGAGAAAACTGAAATCCTTACCGTCGGTGGCGGGAAATGCCGTTCGTTTCAATATGGAAGCGGATTCCCTGAACTGCTCCATCTTAGGACTGGAAGCGAAGCCAGGGACGCCTGAATTCGATTTATTCATCAAGGAAGTCCGCAACGAAATGACGACCAAAGCCGGGCAGAAATGTACCGCCATCCGAAGAATTATCGTTCCGGAAAATTTAATCGGAGACGTTCAGAATGCTTTATCGAAAGCGTTGGACCAGACTAAAATCGGAAATCCGTTAAGCAGGGAAACGAGAATGGGATCTCTGGTCGGGAAACAGCAGTACGATGAGGTGATCAGAAAAATAAATTTATTGAAAGCTGAAACGGAACTTATTTACGACGGACAGCACGAACTGGTAGATGCAGACTATGAAAACGGAGCCTTTATGAGTCCGAAACTGTTCTTAAATGACAAACCTTTTGAAAAAAATATCTCTCACGACGTCGAAGCCTTCGGACCGGTTTCTACGCTGATGCCGTACAAAGATGCGGAAGAAGCTGCTGCTTTGGCCAAAAGAGGAAAAGGAAGTCTGGTTGGATCGATTATTTCGTATGATGATCAGTTTGTGGCCGAAACTTCCTGGAAAATGGCTTCCCAGCACGGAAGGATTTTCGTCTTGAACAGAGACAACGCGAAGGAAAGCACCGGTCACGGTTCACCGCTCCCGACACTGATGCACGGTGGTCCCGGAAGAGCCGGAGGAGGCGAAGAGATGGGCGGACTGAACGGTCTTCATTTTTTCCTTCAGAAAACAGCCATTCAGGGATCACCGGATATTTTAACAGCCATTACCAAAGTGTACCAGCAGGGTGCTGAAAAGAAATATTCTGATAAGCATCCGTTCCAGAAGTATTTTGAAGAAGTGGAAGTCGGTGATTCCCTGGAAACGGCGGGAAGAACCGTTACCGATGCCGATATCGTAAATTTCTCCAATGTTTCATGGGATCATTTCTATGCCCACACCGATGCGACGAGCTTATCGGGAACCATTTTCGATAAAACCGTAGCGCACGGATATTTCATCCTTTCCGCAGCGGCAGGATTGTTCGTTTCCGGAAAGAAAGGACCGGTGATCGCAAACTACGGACTGGAAAACTGTTCGTTCTTCAAACCGGTCTATGCCGGAGATACAATTACTGTTTATTTAACTGCCAAAGAAAAGATCAACCGTGGCGTAAAGGGAAGAAATATTCCTTCCGGAGTGGTGAAATGGCTGGTAGAAGTTGTCAACCAGAGAGAGGAAGTGGTGTGTGTAGCGACCATTTTAACGTTGGTGGCAAAACAATCGCCGTTCATCGATCTGAATGTAAAAAATGTTCAGAAGCTCCTGAACAGCCTAACGGAAAATACCGTTTCACAATGGGGAAAAATGTCTGCTCAGCAGATGATCGAACATTTGGAGCACGGTGTACTGGTAAGTCTCGGCGAGCCGGAAGCAGACCCGTGTTTTACGCCGGAAGAACAACTGGAAAAATGGCAGGATTCGCTGTATAACCACCGCAAAATGCCGAAAGACTTCCAGGCTCCGTTCCTGAATGCCGACGGCTCCTTACCGGAACTGAAGCATAAAAACCTGGAAGCCGCAAAACAGTCGTTCCTGGACAATCTGAAAAGATTTTCCATTTACTACAGAGAAAATCCTCAGGCGGAACACATGAATTTCGTATTCGGAAAACTCAATAAGGAAATGTGGGAACTAATGCATAAAAAGCATGTTACCCATCATTTCGAGCAGTTCGGATTGATATAACATATGGCAATACAGCAAAATGAGGCTGTCCAAAAAGTTGGGCAGCCTCATTTTTTTTGGGGGGCAGCCGGTTTTTTCTTATTTTTAAAATTCCAGATCAGATAGAATAAGAATAAAACAAGCCACACGCTTACCACAACAGCGGCAAAAATCATGCGGATGGACGGATGGAGATAATTCGGATGGTAAAACAAATGATCGACAGCCTTTAATTTTTTAGCCAGGTCATTTCTTTCAAATGTATTCCGGATGCCATTTAAAATTTCTTTTTTATGATCCCGGTAATAAAAGACATCTTTTGTCAGGTCTTCGGGAATAATCTGTGTTTCAATATTATATTTTTTCAGCACCATGTTCAGCTTTTGAAAGCGATGCAACAGGGAATCCTGTTTGTACCGGTACAGCAGGTTGTATCTTTCTACAGCATTATGATACTGTTGTTCAGAAACCGGAAGATCAGAAGCAGGAGAAAATAAATTGTTGTTTTCAAGGAAAATACATACCCTGTCATCATATTCCGGTTGTACTTCCTGACCCTTATAAATAATTTCTGTACTGTCTTTAATAACTTTTTCGGAAATAATCCTTTTATTAAATTCTTCAGGATCCATTTGTAAAAAATCAGAAAAGAATTTTGCACCGGTGCTTATCTTTTTCTTATCGGAAGTTAACACTTTTAACGTATCGATGCTGTAGTAGGTATGCTGAATCGAATAATATTCTTCATGATCCGTAGCGTACCGGATAGAGTCTTTCTGCCCGATAACAGGATAAGGTTTAGGGTACAGGATATGCTCCGGATTAAAGAGCTTTTCTGAGCTGTAAGAGGTAAAGTTATACAGAAAAGGGCGCAGTACGTTCAGCAAAGTTTTGTCTTTATTCAGATCTTTTTCAGGCAAGTCATGTCTAAGCTTGGCATTCATCCCTAGGCTGTAACTGATGAAAAAAGTAAACGTGAGAAAAGAAACAAGCAGTAAAGCTGCTCCTGTTTTAAAAAGATTAATAAAAGAATAGCCCTGTCTTGAATGTTTCCAGAGCAGTATGACTAAAAACACAAATAAAAATAATCCGGATATAAAAAAGTGGGAAATGGAAACATCATCGTAAAATTTGAACCGATAAAACTCGGTATAGATAGAAACCTGCTCCAGTCCTTTGAATTTAACATATCCATAGAGGAAGTACCCCAGATGAATGATCAATAAGACAACAACCGATTTGACGAAAAACCGTTTTAATTTTTTATCCATACAATGATTTTGGAAATGGTGTCTTGAAAATAGACAATTTTTTCCTGTCATACTAAATAAATTTTCAGAAAAGTAAGACTTTGTTTGAGAAGTTGATAAAGCCTGACAGGAAGTATCATTTAGATTAGGAAGATATCAGCTGTTATAAACTTTTGTTAAAGTTGATTCCCTGTCTGATTTTTTTCTTTTTATTACATAATTTAATAGAGAAATCAATCACAAAATTGTAAGTCATGAACAAAACCTGGATTAAACGGTGGGAAAGTGTCAGGCATTTGTTGGTCTGTCCTACGGATCTTGAAAGCTATTTTACATCAAAGGAAATTTTTGGCCTGCCTATGGAAACGATGGATATTGGGCAGATTTCTCTCCATTCCGGTAAAGTGGTGGTCAGAGATCCTCTGGTATATCTGAACTCCGCACAGGAATCTTATTTCATAGAAACACTGAAAGGTGATTTTCCCGTGACCGTTGCCGTTGTAAAGTCAGAAGAATGGGGTAGCCGATATGCTGTTGTAAGAGTACGGTTTACCAATGAAAAGCCGGTGATCTATCGGGAAGCTTTGATCGGGAATGAAAATCTGGAAGATATACAGCCGGATGATTATTTCGGATTTCACGTTGATGCCGGCTTAGCATGTATTACCGATGCGGAAGCCCTTCCAGCCTTTGACCGTTTTGTAGAAAGTCTCAATGTGGATAATCTCTATGATGATTATTTTGCAAAGCTTTTTAAAAAAAGCTACAAAGCACATCCTGAAAACCAGCGGGAAAGTGGCGATTGGATTAACTGGACGATTCCAGGAACTTCATATAAAATACCGATGTTTGCCAGTGGTTTCGGTGACGGCAGCTATCCGGTATATTTTGCTTATGATGAGCATGACATTGTGTGTGGACTTTACATTCAGTTTATCGATATTGAACTGGCGTTAAGTGATGAAGAAGAGGATGATGATGATGAGGAGGAGGAGAAAGGACGGCCACAAAATTTTATTTTTTAAAATTAATGGATAAAAGCTTTGCCGTCCAGGTGATCGAATTTAACCGTACGCTGCATTACACCGGTAAACTTCCGGATGATTTCCAAGTGTTGAACCCATACCTCGACAATCCGGAAACACTGGAAGTGATGCAGCAGTTTTACCATAAATACTACAATGACTCCAACCGGAGAAAATTTCTGTTGGGAATAAACCCCAGCCGTCACGGAGCAGGTGTTACCGGAGTTCCTTTTACCGATACGAAGCGGCTCCAGAGCATTTGTGGAATTAAGATGCATTCAGCCTGCACCCATGAGGTTTCATCCGTATTCGTCTATGATATGATCGCTGAATATGGCGGACCGGAAGAATTTTACAGGGAAGTATACATTAATTCACCTTTTCCCCTGGCCATCGTCAGGAAATCGAAAAGAAACTGGATTAACGCCAATTATTACGATGATAAAGCCTTGTTTAACGATGTGAAGGATTTCATAATCGATTCTTTAAAAAAGCACCTCAGCCTGAATCTCGACGCTTCGGAAGTTTTTATTATGGGGAAAAAGAATGCGGACTTCCTCGCAAAGATCAATCAGGAAGCCAATTTATTCGGAAAAATGACGGTCCTTGAACATCCGAGATACATTCAGCAATATAAATCGAAGGAAAAACAGCTGTATATCGATAAATATATTTTAGCTTTGAAAAAATAAAAATCCCCTGCTGTAAGGGGATTTCTTCTCATTTATGCAATTAGAATCTTCGCGATCTTCTGCAGCGTTAAAGTTTTTATGGTTATTAGTCTTTATATTATAGGTACCAATTATTTCTCAATGGTGGTATAAAGTTTACAAGATATTTTATTCTGAAGCTTTTATTCTTAAATATTCAATTAATTCCATTTATTTGAACCCTGCTTCGTTGACAAGACCAAAGTAACAGCAATTATAAATTTTGTGGTAGCGTAGAAAGTACCAAATTAATGATTCCGTATTTATACGGTATGGTAGAAAAATGTTGCTTATTGCCAGAGACTTTCCAGAATGGGTTTCATTACGTAAAGGATTGTAAGACAACAGCTATGGGTATTATTTAATTTGAACTTTGCTTTTCGCCGAACTTTCCTATTTTTGTGTAAATCCAATTTAAATTAAAAATGAACGAATTTGTAGTATCAGAACTGAAAAACAATATTGCCGAAATTACCTTTGGAACGCCGAAAAGCAATGCTCTTCCGGGAGCCATCCTTGAAAAACTGGCGCAGACCATTCTTGAGGAAGGGGCAAAAGATGAGGTGAAAGCCATTCTTGTAAAAAGCGAAGGGGAAAAGGCGTTCTGCGCCGGGGCCAGTTTCGACGAATTGCTGGAGATTGAAGAGCTGGAGAAATCGACAAAGTTTTTCGGAGGTTTTGCAAAGGTCCTCAATGCCATGAGGAACTGCGGTAAAATCGTAGTGGTAAGAGTACAGGGAAAAACCACTGGCGGCGGCGTGGGAATTGCCTGTGGAGCAGATTACTGTTTTGCGGTAAAAGACGCAGCTTTAGCTCTAACGGAAATTAACCTTGGTATCGGGCCGTTCGTCATCGGACCTTATGTGGAAAGAAAAATCGGGAAGTCGCAATTTTCCGCGATGGCCATCGATGCGGACTTCAGGTCGGCGGAATGGGCAGAACAGCACAATATTTACCATTCGGTTTCCGAAAACATGGCAGAAATGGATGCCAAGCTGGAGAAGTTCCTGCAAACCCTTGCTTCAAGGAGCAGTGATGCTTTAGCTTTGATTAAAAAAGTATCATGGGAAGGAACGGACCATTTCAACGAACTGATGCCGGCAAGGATCCATATGAGTGCCAGCCTGATTCTGGAAGATTCTGCAAAGAAAAGCATCGGAGCGATTAAGGAAAGACTGAGAGCAAAGTAACCTGTTTCCTGAAAGATATGTCTGTATAAGCATTTCAAATCCCCCGATACAGATATGGTATCGGGGCCGAAGATAATGTAGAAATGCCGCTATCTAAATTAAATTAAAAAAATACAAATTATGGCTAAGCAGTTTGGCAAAACCTGGTGGGGACAGGAGTGGCTACTGGCCTTGAATAATATAGATTACAGCAACAGGCTTCCCAGAGGCTCAAGTTACGCAAGGAAAGGTGCCGTAAAGCAGATCAGAATAGATGGAAATCATATTTTTGCTGAAGTGGCAGGAAGCAGTCCTTTCCCGTATAAAATAGATATATCTATCCCGACATTTGATAACGATAAGATTGAAATTTTTTTGGAAGCTGTCGAGCTGTATCCAATGATTATTTCCAGACTGCTGAACCGGGAACTGGATCCGCTACTGCTCCGGCTGGCACAGGATGCTGGCCTCCGGATTTTTCCAAGGCAATGGACGGATCTTACTATGTACTGCAGCTGTCCGGATCGGGCTGTTCCCTGTAAACATCTGGCTGCCGTTATTTATAAGCTTAGCGAAGAAATTGATAATAATCCTTTCCTTGTTTTTGAACTCCATCTGCTGGATCTGATAGCCGAGCTCAATAAAAGAGGGAGCTTTATCAGCAGAAAAGCGGTAGAAATTCCTCAGCTGGCAGACTTTTATATCGAAAATAAAAAAAAGAAAAGCGTTTCTGTAAAAGATGCTCCGGGCAGAGAGGACATTTACAGGCAGCTTATTTTTACTTCGCTTTCCCCCATTCAGGAGCCGCTGATGTCTCTGCTTCCTGAAAAACCCGTATTCTTCAGCAGTACAACCGATTTTAAAAGTAAGTACGGAACGGCAGTACAGAAGATCGTGAAAAATGCTCAGAAAATCCTTCAGGGAAAAACAAGTTTTGCCCATGCGGCAGGCTTCCCGGAAAATGAAGATGGCAAGATCACTATTCATGACACCTGCTTTATCGTGACCGATAAAAACTTCAGGGTTGCGGCAATGATCGGTGAAAGCCGTGTTTCCGTCCGGAGGATGATGGTGGAGCTCAGCCGTATCTCATCCGGCAGAATGCGGGATTACCAGCCTTCGGCAGCTTCTCTGCATACCGCATTTCTCCTGGCGCTTCACCTTACGGCAAACGGTGCCGTTATTCCGCAGGTGGTCATAATGCCGGGCGGAAAATATGGCGTCCGCTGGATTCCGGCTTCTGTCAGTAAAGAAGTAAAAGCGCTGGAGAACGAAATGGCAGAGATCATTATTCCAGGTATATTCCGGTGGCAGGAAGCAGGATCTGAAAAAAAGATGAAGAACATGGCTCAGAATCTGTTATCCGTTTTCATCACCGAACTGATTACCGCGTTATCAGGAAAAGAACAAGGAGAAATATTTCATGATCTCTTTTTTGCCAATCGTTCCTATGCTTTTAATGCACCCGGAGAGCGGTCTTCTGCAGGCGGCATACAGACTTGGCTCCAGAAGTATTATCTTACGCAGGGCGATCTCCGTCCGCAGCTGGTGGTTTCGGAAACAGACCGTCATCTTTTTTTAGTGGAAATAAATGTTTCCGGCATCAAAGAATTTCCGGAAGAACAGATTTCCCTCAGAACGATCCTTTCGCTTGACATTTTTAAGAAATACAGGTCGGATATTTTACAGACCATGGCCGCCATGTCCGACTTTATTCCCGGGCTTGAACAATGCATTAATTCGAGAGGGAAGGACCTTATCGTGATGGATCATGTCTCTTTCACTCCTTTCCTCTTTCGGATGATTCCCATAATCAGTCTGCTGGATGTGGAGGTTCTGCTGCCCAAATCGTTGCAGGACATCCTCAGGCCGAAACCCAGTGTCAGGGTGAAAACCAAGCCGGGAAGATCTTTTTTAAACCTGGAACAAATGCTTTCCTTCGAGTGGCAGGTGGCTGTAGGAGACACGGTCATGGATGAAGAAGAGTTTAAAAAAATACTGGATAAATCGGATACCCTCATCAGGTATAAGTCACACTACATATATGTAGGAAAAGAAGAACTTGAAAAACTGCATCGGCATTTTTCCTCCGGTCAGGAACTTTCATCGCGGGAAATCCTCCATGCAGCATTGAGTGGCGAATATCAGGGCGCAAAAATTACCATGGATGATGAGGTGCTGCGCCTTATTGAAGAACTGACATCCGTAAATGAGGTTCCTCTTCCGGAAAGCATCAGGGCAGAACTCAGGCCGTACCAGAAACGCGGCTATTCCTGGCTCTACCGGAACTCGAAAATAGGCATTGGCTCTCTGCTGGCTGATGATATGGGTCTGGGAAAGACATTGCAGGTCATTACAACATTACTCAAATACAAGGAAGAAGGATTGCTGGAAGATAAAAAAGTCCTTATTATTGCCCCTACCGGCCTGCTGACCAATTGGCAGACGGAAATTGAAAAATTTGCTCCCTCCTTATCGGTAGCTCTGTTTCACGGAACCGGCAGAAAGATAGCAACCGGATATGATGTTTTGCTTACTTCATACGGAATTGCCCGTACCGAGGCATCCAGGTTAAAAAAGATTCCGTGGCAGAGTGTTGTTATTGATGAGGCACAAAATATTAAGAATCAGGATACGGCTCAGGCAAAAGCTGTAAAGAGCATCCCGGCAGACTATTGTATTGCCATGAGCGGAACCCCTGTGGAAAACCGGCTGAGCGAACTTTGGAGCATCATGGATTACTGTAACCGTGGTTTTTTGGGCAGCAGCAAACAGTTTAAAGAAGATTTCGGGATGCCCGTGGAAGTCTATCATGACGTGAAAGCTGCTGAAAAACTAAAAAAGATTACGGCTCCCTTCATGATGCGACGGCTGAAATCTGATCAGTCAATTATCAGCGATCTTCCTGATAAAATGGAAATTAATACATTTACAACACTGACGGCTGAGCAGGCTGCCCTGTACGAAAAGACCCTGGAAGAAGCTATGATGGCTATAGAAGCCATTGATCCTCAAAACAGCAAAGAACTTTTCAAAAGGCAGGGGCTGGTGCTTCAGATGATTCTGGCCCTAAAGCAGATATGTAATCATCCTGTCCAGTTTCTCAAGAACAACAGAATGGATGCTTCTTTGAGTGGCAAGATGGCCTTGCTGTTCGATATGGTAGACAGTATCGTGGAAAGCGGAGAAAAAGTTCTGATTTTTACGCAGTTCAAAGAGATGGGAGACCTGATTCTGTATTTTCTGGAAGAACGTTATAAAGAGCCGCTCATGTTTTATCACGGAGGATGTACACTAAAACAGCGGAAGGAAATGATTCACCGGTTTCAGCATAATCCTGCCGACAAAATTTTCATTCTTTCCCTGAAAGCTGCCGGAACAGGTCTGAATTTAACGGCTGCAAGCCATGTCATCCATTATGATCTCTGGTGGAATCCTGCGGTAGAGGCTCAGGCTACGGATCGTGCTTATCGTATAGGACAGAAAAATAATGTTATGGTTCACCGGTTTATTACCAGAAATACTTTTGAAGAGAGAATTAATGAAATGATTCAATCCAAAAAAGCGCTTGCCAATATGACGATAGCTACCGGAGAAAGCTGGATCGGTAATCTGAACAACAGGGAGATCAAGGAACTGTTTGCTATAAAATAACGTGCAATCCTGTTTTTTACATAGCAATATGGAAATACAATGAAACTCCTAAAATTATACAGATCTTAAAAAATAGAATATTAATATTATCAGTTGCCACTTACCAAGTCTCAACTATTTGTATAGGAAAGCTCTGAATAAGTATTTTCTAAAAGAATAACACTTTTATTATATCGCAAAGATTGCTGCTGCAAAATAATGGTAACGGATTATACGATGGGTAACGCTAAGTTGATATGATCTCAAAAGGTTGCAGAGCATTTTGTTAATGGCGTATAGTGTGAAGTAGCAGTAATAATGATCATAGAGATAAATTTTTTTCAGCCTTACTATAACAACTGTACACTTTTTCGATTGATTCTTTTTGTGCTACTATTATTACATTTAATGAATATCTACCATACCTGAGTTCTTATTCAGATCACTTTAAATAATTATGGCCGGGAACTATCCCAGCCATAAACTATATGTTATAATTATCCTTTATTTATTTTTAATAAATTTCTTTCTAATCTCTAGATTATTCAGTACGAAAATATAACTGCCCATACTTAGAGTTCCTATATATATTTTATTAGAATTGAGTCTGCCATTTAATAATAATTTTCCTGAAAAATCATAAATAGCATAACTTGTGTCCTGAATCTTATTTTTTGATTCTACAACAAGATTTTCCTCATCAACGTATATATTTACACCACTATTCTTTGTTGCTGTTTCTGCTGTAGATAAAAAAGCGGTATTGTTATATCTTGCAATGGCAATGTCGTTTCCTGAATATCCAACTGCAATGATTTTATTATCACTTTGGATAGCGGAATCATAAGCTTCATTTATTGCATTTCCAAATGTAGTAGTAACTTTACCTGTAGTTCCGAAAGCTGTATCAACTGTGAAGTCTGCATTTATTCTTGATAGAGCAAAAGTTTTAGAACTCGAAGTACCGGTAGAGCCTACACAGATCAATTTGTTGTATAAATCTTTTTTCAGATCATAGTTCATTGATACATCAAGCGCTCCAAAACTTACGGTTCTCTGATTTTGAGCTAACGGAGTAGCCAATGCTCCAGCACTTGTAATTCCATAAACGGCAAAAGCATAGTTTTGTGCAGAAATGTCACTGCTTCCACCCATCACAAAACTATCGTCTGAATTTAGAATTAAAGAAAATGCTTTATCATTACCGTTATAAGCACCGTTAAAAAAATTAACACCGTCATTGGAGTAAGTGGTATCAAATGTCCCATTGGAGTTTAATCTGCAGGTATAAGAATCTGCACTCCACATAAGGCCTTGCTGTTCATACCAACCTACAGCAGTTATCTTACCATTACTTTTAATTACTAAATCCTCTATTACCGGAGAGTAAGTTCCTGCACCTATAGTAGAAGAATTGGATATGGTGGAGATACCTGCATTTCCAAATGTTGTGTCAAGAATACCTGTAGAAGTATATCTGGCAATAATCATGGAAGTACTTGTGTTGGTAATTCCAGATTTTCCTCCTACTACAATCGTTCCTGAAAGCGGGTTGATCTTTACAACCTTAATTTCATCAGATCTATTAGTAATAAAATCAGTTATTGTCTTTCCTGAAGTACCAAAGGCATTATCAATAGTTCCGTTACTATTAAGACGCATTAAGGCAGCATTCTTATTAGATCCATCATCCGAAAACCCTGCTAAAACAATTTTTCCGTCAGATTGAAGAGCTATAGAATAAACCACATCGTCGCTTCCGAATTGCAGATCAGAAGTGAAGATTCCGGCATTTCCAAAAGTTGTATCTAAGGTACCATTTGTATTATACCTCAAACAAAGAAAATCTTTTCCGGTTGTTGAATTATTTGTTGTCCCAGCAACAAGAATTTTTCCATCCGGCTGAATGGTTACTCCATAAGCGATATCAGCTCCTGGATTTACTGATGTTAAGACTTTGCCGGCACTTCCAAATGTAGTATCAAGACTTCCGTCTTGTGCTTGAATGATGCCAAATAATAATAAAGGGAGTAATTTTATAATCCTCATAAAGTGAAATTTAATTTGCGGACAAAAATATAATTATTTTGGTTAGGGATAGGAAATAAAAATTATTTTTATAATAAATTTTGCACATTCAGAAAAAATAATAACTTTGTAATTCAAAGTTCTTTTTATGGAATCAAAAAACTATCACGAAGACTTATCACACATTCGTTCTATGATGGAACGCTCTTCCCGGTTTATTTCCTTGAGCGGATTATCCGGGGTTGTTGCGGGATTAGCCGCTATCATCGGAGCTGTATATGTGTATTTTGTATTTCAGAAGAATGGAATTGATTATTTTGACGGGAAAAGAAATGTTTTCGGACCCTCTCTGGTAAAAGAACTGGTGGTGATCGGAACCGTGATTTTGATTGTAGCAGTGCTTAGCGGTTACATTTTTACCGCCAACAAAAGTAAAAAGAAAGGACTGAAGATCTGGGATGCCACTACGAAGCGACTTTTGATTACCTTTGCAGTCCCTTTGGTAACGGGAGGTTTCTTCTGCTTAGGATTGCTTTATCATCATCTTTTTGTATTCATAGCCCCGGCAACGCTAATTTTTTACGGCCTCGCGCTGGTGGGCGCGGAACGATATACATTGACGGATGTAAAATATTTAGGATATTGTCAGATCATTCTGGGGTTGATCTCCTTATTCTTTTTGGGATGGGGACTGCTATTCTGGACAATAGGTTTCGGAGCCCTGCATATTGTATACGGATTGATTATGCATAAAAAGTATAAGTAAAAATGGATGATTCTGCTTTTTTTATTATTTTAATCCTGGCAGCTGTCATTTTAGGTATCTTTTGGCTTGTATTAAAAAATAAGAAAAGACGATTGCTAAAGAGTATCCTGTTAACTGGTATTATTTCTCCGGTTATTTATTTTCTGATCATTTCTATTCTGATCTATAGTATAACCAAAGAAAGAAGCAGAGATTTTGATTCCGTTATATGGCAGTTAAACAAAAGAACGGAAAGCGGAGTTGACAATTATAAAATGATTGATGATCTTATTGATAGTAGATTACTGATTGGTAAAGATTCGTCAGAAGTAAAAGAAATCTTAGGTAGCCCTGAATTGAAAGATAAACAACAGAACTTCTGGCAGTATTATGCAGGAACAGGTACCGGCTTTGGTTTTACGGATCATCAGCTGATTGTGAAATTTGCCAATAATAAAGTCATTATGCTTGAGCATATAAAACAGCAAGATTAATTAAAATGATAAAAATAAATCAACTCAACAAAGAATTCGAAAGCCGTGTAAGATTGGGCATCATGTCCGTTCTTATAGTAAACGACTGGGTTGATTTTTCCGAAATGAAAGCTTTACTTGAAATTACGGACGGTAACCTGGCGAGTCACAGCAACGCATTAGAGAAATCCGGTTACATTGAAGTTAAAAAAGAATTCGTCGGCAAAAAACCGAAAACCTCTTACCGGGTGACCCAGAGCGGAAGAGAAGCTTTTACACAACACATCAATGCGCTTGAAAAATTGCTGGGGAAATAAGCTATATATTTTTTTTCATTTTAACTTTGAAATACAAAGTACTTTTAATTATTAAAAATTTGAAACTATGATTTTAGACAAACAGAAAACAGCCATTATTTTTGCCATACCAGCATTACTGATCATTACTGCTTTTTTCGGAAACTTATTCTTGGAAGGGTGGAGCTGGTCACCGTTTGATTTTCTCATTGCCGGAATATTGCTTTTCGGGACGACATTTTTTGTCAACCTGGTCATCAGATCACAGAAGACGCTTCGTTCCAAATTCATGATCTGCTTCGTTATTCTTTTAGTATTGGCGATAGTATGGATCGAACTCGCTGTTGGAATTTTCGGAACCCCTTTCGCGGGAAGCTAAAACAGAAATTTATATGGTCCGTCCGGAAATTACAATATTCAAACTTAAACGTGATGAAAGAGTTTAAATATAACAGAATTGCATTACAGTATTTTTGTGCAAACTGGTTGATCGGGATTTTGATTATACTATTAATGGTACTAAAAATAGACGATGATACCGTGATGATATTCATCTTTTTATCCGGAATTAATTTGGTCATCAATATATTTTCAGTGTTGCTGCTTTTTGCATTGATCTTCATTTTTCCTGAAAACAGAACCGAATTCAAAAATTCCATGATATTGCTGATATTCAATTTTCCGATTCTTTTTTTCTTTTTTCTCATCCTGTCATTAATTTAAATTTTATAAACTATGAAAAAACTACGCGTCCGCTTTCTGCTTTTCGTTTACGATAAAACCCAGAAACTTTACCGGAAATATTTTAAGAAAAAGAAAAGGCAGTGGCGGTTTACGGAAAAACAGCTGCTGGAATTTCAGGAAGATTCCCTGGGCCGGAAACTCGGCGAATTTTACAGAAAACATGGCTTCAGCATGATCCCGAAAATGGAAAATCATGATGTCCATCATCTGATCACCGGCTGCGGAACCCATTTTGAGGATGAAATCGCCATGCAGTTTCTCCTGCTGGGGAACGGAAAGCTCAATGCCCACCTTCTGGCAGCCATCGTGTTGGGAAGCCTCATCCTGCCGGAATATTTCAGGGATTATATCAGAGCCTATAAAAAAGGTAAGAACATGCGCGCTTTTTACCACTGGGATTTTGAAGCGCTGCTCTGGCAGAATTTCGACCATTTGAAAGACTTTATTCAACAGAAAAATACCACTGTTTTACATTAAATTATGGGAAATATAAAATTCAGTATAGAAGGAAAGACCGCGTTTTATCTTTCATTCACCTTGGGAACGCTCCTCCTGATAATCTATCTTCTTACAAGAAGCGAATTTCTGTTAATCATAGGATTCTACTATGTTCTTGCAGCTGCCGTCATTAATGTCATCGTATTCTTTTATGAACTCATATTCTTTATGTCCAATAGTACCGACAATAAGCCGCACGTAAATGCTGCCGTCCTCATGCTGCTGAACATCCCGATCAGTATCATTTATTTCCTGGCGGTCATCAACTGCTGCAACTTTTAATTTTATAAATAAGCCATCATGAAAACACATCATTATATATTTCTTACCACTATCCTTTTCATCATCCTCTTTTACGATCAGAATGTCGGTCTGAACCTCGGAATCATCGGGTTGATCTACGCGGTTCTCACTTTTTTCAGAACTCCGCAAAAGAACAGGACCAAAACCTTTATTTTCCTTTTTATGACAAGCATTTTTTCCAGCTGTGCATTTGCCTGGTACGGGGATTTCCCTTCATTTCTGGCTGTGATCAGCTCGGTGATTTTGTTGGGCTACCGCTCACGGAACAGAAGAATGAAAATTCTGTTGTTGATTCCCGTTATGGTTACTAACCTTTCTACTTTTTTGTGCAGGTTCTTCAGTTTTGATCAATGGCTTCCAAAGAAAAAAATACATGGATTTTGGCAGAAAGTATTTGCATTGATATTCGTCCCGTTGCTGTTAATCTGTGTTTTCTTTTGGATCTATTCTGCCGGAAGTGATCATTTTGCAGGTCTTTTCGAAGATGTTGAATTTGATATTAAATTTTGGCAGCTCATAGCAATTGCCACCCTGGGTATTTTTATTGCTTTTACGTACTGGAATCATGTTGTCGAAAGGTTGATTTATAAAACCAACTCTACTTTAGATAATGACTTCAATGAAAAGGATAAAGTACTGAAACCTACCTATTCTTTTTTTGATCTTGATACAGAAAGAATGAGCGGCGTGATTTCCCTCATGGCCCTGAATATTTTGCTGGTATTTTTCATTATTACCTATAATTACGAACAATTCTATGAAACGGTAAAAACTCCGGTCCGGCTTTCGGAAGAAACCCACGAACGGGTAAATGCCGTAATCATTTCGATCATCATGTCGATTCTGGTCATTATGTTTTACTTTAAATCGAGCTTTAATTTTGATCCTAAAGCAGGCTTCATGAAAAATTTAGCAAAAATCTGGATTTTCCTGAATGCGGTATTGGTAATTTCAGCAATGTTGAAAAATTCGGAATACATAACCAGCTACGGATTTACCTATAAAAGACTAGGCGTATATGCATTTTTGATTTTAGCACTGGTCGGATTGTTCATGACTTTCATTAAAATTCGAAGACAGAAAAGAAATGTTTTTTTGTTCAATTCAATGGTGTGGTGTATATATGGAATAATCCTTATCTGCAGCTACATCAACTGGGGCGGAATAATTACTTCCCAAAACATGAAACGTAAAGATTTTGTTCTCAATTATTATGAGATAACCATTAATTTTAATGATAGGCAGCTGTTGAAATATGCCTCAAAAGCTCATGACGAAAATCTCAGAAAATCGATCCTCAGCAAAGCCAGAATGCACAGAAATGAAAAAATACTGTCCAGAGTCCTTTATTATCAAGCCATAAAGTAGCAAAGAAGAAATTTAATCAGTAAAGATTAATCTATTAAAATCTAATTTTATTTTAAGGTTATGATGGAATTAATGGAATAATTTTGGCATCATTAACTGCCTATAGTTTAGAACATACAATTAAATTCATTATTATGAAAAAAATCTTATTGCTCATTCCCCTGATCATCATTTCCTGTAAAAAAGAACCGAAAGTTACGGAAATGCAGACCCTGGATTCAGATTCAGTGGCAGTTTCAGAACAGGCCTCTCCAATAGAGAAAGCAGATTCTGCCGCCGTAAAAATGAAAGATTCCGTTATCAATAATGCCCCAAAAACAAAAGAGGTACTAAGCAAAGGAGTAATGAGGGATGTAAAAGACGGGCAGATCATCCGTACCGCCGACGCGGCACAGCTTCCTTTCAAACTGGGGGAAGAATTTACGAAGGACGGCCAGGAATTTATTTTAAAAATTACCAATTTCAATAAATCGACCTTAAAGGCGAAAATTTCAACCGACGTCAAGGATTTTAACATCCGTTTCAATCAGATCAAACTCCCTAACGGCGACTACGACGGGCCTTTCGGAAAGGAAATTACCTACGATGTAAAAGGGAAAGGCGAAGTATGGCTGATCGTCGGGAAAAGCAATATGGCATCCGGCACAACGAAGGGAAGTTTTACTATAAATGTGGAGTAATTTCCGATTTGGTATAATTTCTGCAAACAAAATTTAAAATTTATCATTATGAAAAATATATTTTTGACAGCGGCAGTGACTTCAGTAGCTTTGGTAAGCTGTGGTACCGTACAGTCGTTGGTTCAGAATACTTTTCCTTACACGGCAAATGTCTTGGTATCCACCGGTGTTCCTGCGGATAAGGAAGTTTCTTCGACAGCAACTGCTTCCAATATTCAGACATGGTTTGGAGGGAATAATGATGCTAAAATTAAAGATGTAAGGATTTCGGATGCAAAAGTATCCGTGGTTTCACCATCCGGAGGAACGCTTAATGCCTTCAAATCGATTAAAGTATATATTTCATCAAACGGAACCGGTGAAAAGCTGGTAGCTTCCAGATCCAATATTGCAACCGACGCTTCAAGCATCAACCTGGACCTTGAAAATACAGGGTTTCTGGATAGTGTGGTGAAAAGTACGGGCGTTACCGTAAGAACGGTTTATGAATTGAAAAATCAGACAAGTTCAGATATGAACCTCAGGGTAGCACTGAATTTCAGCAGTGTGCCTGCTAATTAATTTTTTATAAAAGTTTATTTAAAAAAGCGCCTTTCAAATCATTTGAAGGGCGCTTTTGAGATGTTATGCTATGATTCTTATTTGAAATCTACCAGCTCGATGTCGAAAATAAGAGTGGCTCCCGGAGGAATAACGTTTCCGGCACCATTGTCACCGTAAGCCAGGTTGGCAGGGATGTAGAATCTGTATTTTGCCCCTTTGCTCATCAGCTGAATTCCTTCCGTCCATCCCGGAATCACGCCTGAAAGATTCAGTTCGATCGGTTTTCCGCCGTTTTTATCCGTAGAATCGAATACCGTTCCGTCCATCAGTTTTCCGGTATATAGTACATTGGCCGTGCTTGAAGCGGCAGGTTTTGCTTTTCCGTCCCCTGCTTTCAAAACTTCATACTGCAGGCCGCTGGCCGTTGTCTTAATATTCTTGTTCAGCTTATTCTTTGCAAGAAATTCGTCGCCTTTCTTTTTGTTTTCTTCTGCTTTTACTTTAGCTTCCGCCTGCTTTTTTTCATTCTGCTTCTGCATAAAGCCCTGCAGGAAAGTTCCCATTTCTTCTTTCGGGAACAGCGTCGGCTTGTCAGCCAAAGCATCTTTAATTCCCTGAGCCAGAAGTTCGGCATCTGCCGGGAAGCCCTGTCTTTTCATGTTCTGCGCAATATCAAGACCAATATAGTAAGAAGCTTTCTGCTCGTCCGTATACGATTTCTGGGCGTAGGCAAGGTTTACTCCTGTAAGAAGAACCAAGGTAAATAAGGTTTTTTTCATTGTTGAATATAAATAAATTTTTCTGCGAATTTAAGCTTTTGTAACGGAATCCATCACAATAGTTACCGGACCGTCATTAATTAATGAAACTTTCATGTCGGCCCCGAATATTCCGCTTTCTGTTTTCAGTCCGGATTTTGAGATTTCTTCTTTAAAATATTCAAAGAGCGGAACGGCTTTATCTGGTTTTGCAGCTTTGATAAAAGAAGGACGGTTCCCCTTTTTATAATCGGCAATCAGCGTAAACTGGCTGATGCAGAGAATCTCTCCTTGCACATCCTGTACGGAAAGATTCAGTTTGTCCTCTTCGTCCCCGAAAATTCTGAGGTTTAAGATTTTCTGAACGAGCCAATCGGCATCGCTTTTCTCATCATTTTCATCAACCCCGATCAAAAGCATCAGTCCTTTTCTGATTTCACCCACGGTTTGTCCGTCTACTTTTACGCGGGCTTCGGAAACTCTCTGTATAACGACTTTCATTTTTTAATAATAAATATTTAATACTTTGCTTCCCGGATCGTAATTGTAAAGATACGTCTTCGGCGGAACGTTGGCCACGGCCGTCGGCTGTCCGGTCAGTAAAATCCATTGGGCATTATCTTTCGGGCAGACGATCCTGATGTTGTCCTGAACTTCAAGGGTTGTATTGCTTTCGGGGCAGATATGCGGCGCGTTTCGGTCGTAGGCTTTGAATGTCGTGTCCGAAGCCCGTACAACGATCAGCCCTCTTGTTCCCGACTGTTGTTCGTTAATATAAACCCATCCGCCGACCTGGTTCAGATTATAATAAGCCGGAAGATTCAGATTTAAGCTTACATTGATCGGATTGGTTGGGAAGCAACTTACGGTATCTTCGCGGGTTCCGCATGAATGTATGCATAAATTACTGAAAATCAATAATGTGATGATGGGTAATATTGAGAAACTTTTTTTCATTTGAATTTAAATTTTTATATATTTGTAAAAATTAAACGATTACAACTCGAAAACATTGTCCGGCAAATGTCGGATTATTTTTTTATACTAAAACTAAATTTTGAAAATTATGGCAAGCTATGTTACAAAGGAGGGACTGGAGAAAATGAAAGCTGAGCTGGAGCAGTTGGAAACTGTAGAAAGACCGAAAATTACCCAGCAGATCGCTGAAGCAAGAGATAAAGGAGATTTGTCTGAAAATGCAGAATACGATGCAGCCAAAGAAGCCCAGGGAATGCTCGAAATGAGGATTTCCAAGCTGAAAGACGTTATTTCAGGTTCAAAAATAATAGATGAAAGCCAGTTGGATACCTCAAAAGTTTCCATTCTTACAACAGTAAGGCTTAAAAATAATGCTACAAATCAGGAGCAGGCATTTACCCTGGTTCCGGATAATGAAAGCGATCTTAAGGCCGGAAAGATTTCGGTAAATACACCCATTGCCAAAGGCTTACTGGGAAAAGCGGTAGGAGAAACGGCAGACATTACTTTACCAAACGGCAACAAACTATCGTTTGAGGTATTGGAAATTACTCTGTAACAGACACTCAACTTTATATTTTAGAACATGAGTACCATATTCACAAAAATCATCAATGGCGAGATCCCTTCCTACAAAATAGCTGAAGATGAAAACTTTATTGCCTTTCTGGATGCAATGCCTTTGGTAAAAGGGCACACACTGGTAGTTCCCAAAAAAGAAGTGGATCTGATTTTTGATCTGGAAAGTGAAGAATATAAAAACCTCTGGGGTTTTGCACAGGAGGTTGCCAAAAAAATTAAAAAAGCAATCCCGTGTATAAGAGTAGGAGTGGCTGTGGTCGGACTGGAGGTTCCTCACGCCCATATTCATTTAATCCCCTTAAACCAGGTGGAGGATATGAATTTTAAAAATGAGCGTCTGAAGCTTACCGATGAAGAGTATACCGGGATCCGGAACTCCATCATTAATTCTTAAAATACCAGGAACTCGTGAAACTCATTTTACGGGTTTCTTTTATCTATACCTTTATTATAGTTATATAACAAATGAATTCAAACCAATGTTCTTTCTGCGGAAGAAAGAGAAATGAAGTGCAGATGCTGATTTCCGGACAGAACGGCTTTATCTGCGAAAACTGTATCGAGCAGGCACATGCTATCGTAAAAGACAGCGGATCCAAATCCGGATATGCCCCGGCAGAAAATATAAACGAACTGAAAAAGCCGAAAGAGATCAAGGAGTTTCTTGATCAGTATGTCATCGGACAGGACCAGGCCAAAAAGCAATTGTCCATTGCAGTTTACAACCACTACAAAAGACTCCTTCACGCTCAGGAAGAGAACAGGGAAGTGGAGCTGGAGAAATCCAACATCATCATGATCGGCGAAACGGGAACCGGAAAAACCTTGCTGGCAAAGACTATTGCCCGCGAACTGAATGTACCGTTCTGTATTGTGGATGCAACCATTTTAACCGAAGCCGGATATGTAGGGGAAGATGTGGAAAGTATCCTTTCCAGGCTTTTAATGGTTGCAGATTATGATGTTGAGAAAGCGGAAAAAGGAATCGTATTTATTGACGAGATTGATAAAATTGCCAGAAAATCGGACAATCCTAGCATTACCAGGGATGTTTCCGGGGAAGGCGTGCAGCAGGGATTACTGAAACTGCTGGAGGGAAGCATCGTAAACGTTCCGCCACAAGGAGGAAGAAAGCATCCTGATCAGAAATACATCCAGGTAAATACCCAGAATATACTCTTTATTGCCGGTGGCGCTTTTGACGGAATTAAAGAAATTATTGAAAGAAGAATGAACAAGCAGGCGATCGGCTTCAGTTCGGAGAAAATCAATAAGACAGATGAGGACGAATATATATTAACAAATATTAATGCAATTGACCTTCGTTCCTTCGGATTAATTCCCGAGCTTTTAGGGAGATTTCCGATCATCACGTATCTCGATAAGCTCACGAAAGAGACAATGGTTAGGATCATGAAAGAACCGAAAAACTCTATTGTGAATCAGTTTATTGAACTTTTCAAAATGGATGGTGCCGAATTGGTGTTTACGGACGGTGCTGTTGAAAAAATTGTGGAAGAAACCATGGAAAAGGGGCTTGGAGCAAGGGGTCTGAGGGGAACGACGGAAAAAGTACTGGAAGATTATATGTTTTCAATAGGGGAGGAAAAAGAAATCATATTAACGGAAGATAATATTTTTGTTAATAGATAAAATATTTTTGTTTTTTAGTAAAAAAGGCATACCTTTGCCATTGAGATATTGTATTAACGCACAAATATTTATATACAATGAGAAAAAGTTTATTTGCTATTGGCTTATTAACAGCCATTTGTTCTGTTCAGGCGCAGAATGTTCTGATACACGTAGATGATAATGCTACTACGTACGTAAGTAAAGGCACTCTGGTTTACAGTGGCGGCGGATTACAGATGAGAGGTACAGGAGTTATCGAGAATCATGGTAATTTCATGATTCAGGGAACCACCACAGATTCTTTTAAAACCATTACTACCAGCAATGTTGATAAAACGGAAAGCAGTGGCGGAGGTAATTTCATTAATAAGCTTAATGAACCTACTGCTTATTCTACCTATAATACCAACAGTTCTTCTGCAACACCGGCTTATACATACGGTCAATTATTTATTTCAGGAGTTCCTCAGGCCAATATTACCGGGATCATAGACCAGGAGTACAGAGCCGTTAACCATGGTACCTACCAGCAGGTCGGTCTTCCTTTTTATGATAAAACAGCATCTACATTAAGCTCTGAATTAGGAAAAACATTTACGAATGTAAGACATTCAAAAAATGAAATCCTTTGGAACAACAATACAAACGTTGTAGCACAGAATTTTGGTACCGGCTACAAGATAGGAGTCGGACTGGACGGATTTGCTTATTATATGTTGGGAGGTTTGGGCCTTGATGTAAGCAATACGACAAGAACGCTAAAAGGACGTCCTCTTACGGATATTGGTGCTTCTACTACGTTGCAGGGTGCCGGAGCAAATGTGAATTTCGGAACAAACGGGAATGCGCTTAACCAATACAATGAAAAGTATTATTCTTATGTTCAGGATGAATTCGAAACCACACCGTGGGTTGGGACATATGGTAAAAACGTTTATCAGTTCGGTAATCCGTTTCTAACCAATCTTGATTTGTCAAATATAAAGAATCCGGCTACTACTGATGGGGTTTATATACCAAATGTCCAAGGTGTAAGGCTTGAAATTTCTCCGAATGCTGTACAAACTACATCTGGAGGAACTACTACAACCGGCGGAAACAGTGCATATAAATATATTACTTTTGCAGCTGGTTCTTCTACTCCTACAGGGGATATTAATTACATGATGGTAAGACCGATGGGTACTTTCGTTATTAAATTAGACGGTAGCTCAGGTACACCACCCCAACTTAACTTTGCAAATCTTCGAAGATTTAATTATTATACAAGAAATGCCACTACGGCTTATACCGTAACAGCAAACAAGAATACTACTTTGGGAACTGTAAAACAGCTGGGTGTTATTGGTCTTGATGCTAATGGTAATGAAGTAGCCAGAACATATTATGTGGTTTATCCTGATGGAGCTACCGGACATTCTGTAAATGCCGCAAAAACTCAGGTGACATTAGATGTTACTGATGTATTAGGTACTTATGAAGAAGCTTCTACCGGAGGGGTTGACACAAACTATCAGTCTCAGTACTGGTTGTATATTAACGAAGCCAACGAAGCTAACTTTAAAGGCAAAAATATTAAGATGAAAAACTTTGATCTTAATACGATAAAGTCTTATAAGTTTGAAATTCTTGAAAATGCAAGCCCAATCAATAATGGTGTTCACACCTTATCTTCTGGTATTGGTTTTTATTATAAATCACAGACCGGAACTGTTCAGCCTGCACTTCAGGGTGCTGTAATTCCTGTAAACGGAGCTGAATATGATCTTTATTACGGTGAACCAAGCAGTGTTGTATTGGCAACTAACGAAACGAAGTCTCCTTCAAGAACGGTAGTCGTATACAATCCTGGAATTGAGAACTACATCGTTAGATTCGATCCTAATTGGAAAAAAGCAGATATTGAGGTTTATGATATGAGCGGTAAATTGGTTATTGCTAAGAAAGCAGTTAATACTTCTACAGATTTTGTAATCGAACTTGACAGTAAACTTAAAAATTCTTATGTTGTAAAAGTTGTTTCCGACAAAGGAGAAACTGTTAATACCAAAATCTTAAAATAATAAATATGAGAATAATAAATAAACTAGTTTCAGCTTTTTTCCTGATTTTCGGATTTCTTCTGATCAATGCACAGAAGATGCCGCCGGCGCCAGATTCCGGGGCAACCAATAGAGGCGCAGTTGGACCAGGTGCACAATCCTCTCCAATTGATATGTATGTGTTTGCATTAGTCATTATTGCAGTAATGTTCATTGTATTTTTCACCAAAAAATATACAAGCAGAAAAGCATAAAATTTTATTAAAATAATATTAAACTCTCCGATTAATCGGAGAGTTTTTTTATTTTTACCTTATGAAAAAGATTTTTATTATTCCGGCATTATTGGCTGCATTTTCATTACAGGCTCAGTTTACGGTTACCATTCAGGCTCCTGCCGATTTCAAAGACCAGGATGCTATTTTATATACTTTAAACGGTTCAAAGGATATCATATTTACTAAGGAACAAAGTAAAAATAATACATGGACGTTCCGGTATCCAAAAAACTATATGGGAATGATGAAAGTGTATTTTCCGGGTTCCAACAATACTTTTAACTTTATTTCAGAAAATAAGGATGTAACTGTTAAACTGGAAACTCAGGGAAATAAAGTTAAAGATATTAAATATCTTGACGAAGCTAATGATGTAATGAGTAAACTTCAGGAAGGTTCACAGAAAAAAGAAATGATACTTCCGGCTTTGACTCAGATCAAGGAATATTATAAAGACAATACAGATTTTGGTAAGGCTTTGAAAACTGAGATCAGCAGACTCTCGGGAGGTACTGAAGGTATTGATCAAAGCCAGCATCCTTTTATTTATTACTATAACTCAAATTACAGTAAATTTCTTTCCAACAATCCTGCGAAAAAGGTAAGTCAGGATGAAATCATTAATTTTATTGACAAATCAAATGATATGCTTGAGACTTCGTCTCTTTTGAGACCTATTCTGGTTGCTTATCTTAATACAGGTGGAAATACGAATGTAGGAACTTCTGTAGATAAACTGTTGGATACACTAAAGGTGGAAACCCCACGCGGCCAGACCGTTCTTTCTGAATTGATCGACATTTTTGATGTATACGATATGCAGGAATTTAAAAATAAATACCTCAGTCTTGCTAAAAACCTCAAATGTACGATTACGGATAGGTTGGCTTCCACATTAAAATCAAATGCTAACGTTGAAATCGGAGCGGCTTTCCCTGATTATAAATTTCAGTCTCCTTTAAATACAAATGCAAAATCATTATATGATGTAAAAGCAGACAAAAAAATCATTATCTTCTGGTCTTCAACATGCTCCCACTGCGAAGAGGAGCTTCCTAAGTTACTTACTAAATATAATGATTTAAAAGCGAGAAACATTCAGGTCGTAGGATTATCAATGGACGTGGATAGAGATTCATATGCTAAAAAGATTACAGCATTTCCGTGGATAAATGATTCCGAATTAAAAGGCTGGAACAGCAGTTATGTAGATACCTACAACGTTCATGCGACGCCAACGTATTTTATTTTAGATGCTAACAATAAGATAATCAATAAACCAGAGCATGTTGCCGATGTTTTGGAGTATTTTAAATTAAAATAAATTTGGAGGGAGTAAATATTTTTGTATATTTGCACCACCAAAACGGCGAGGTAGCTCAGTTGGTTAGAGCGCAGGATTCATAACCCTGAGGTCACGGGTTCAATTCCCGTCTTCGCTACAATAATAGAGGGGTGTAAGAAAATATCTTACACCCCTTTTTCTTTTTAGTTACAACATAGATACAACATTTTCGGATTTAGATAAAACCTAAATTTCGAAATCTGTTGCTTCATTCCACAATTCCGGAGTTTATTATATTAACTTTTTATTTCCGGTACAAGACTTCAATTTCTATGTTAATTTAAATGAAGTATCATATAGCAAAACATTATATTTCAAAATTTCAGTTTAAATTACTCTCCCATTCTCCAACTCTTTGATTTTTTCAGG
>NZ_JBHGAQ010000030.1:0-29937 GCF_042610505.1 Chryseobacterium sp. sg2396
CTCGGAATACCCACTTTTCTATATCGAAGGATATATGTCGCACCCGGGAAAGGCGCCCATGTTACCTGAGCGGTTGTTGTCGTAATATTCGTGATGGTTAACCCCGGAGGAGGCAATTCACATGTTCTCTCCGTTGTAAATACTTTAGAATTAGACCATGGGTTTAGCGTATTCTCGTTATCACACATATTGGCTATCTGTACCTCATAGGTAATAAATACACTCAATCCGCCCAGTGTATACGTATTCGCAGGAGCAAGTGGTAAAGGAATATTTGCACTCCACCCACCATTGCCACTTCCAACGATTCTGTAGCGTAAGAAATAATGTGAACTTACTGCCAGCGGAGACCATGTGATCAAAGCTGATGTTGTTGTAATATTACTAACGGTTACATTCGGAGGGGTAGGATCACATCTTGTGGTAAACGTATTGTGAGAATACACCCCTGTATTACCGTTACAGATTGCTGCTACTTCAACCTCATACTGGGTAGCCGGAGAAAGAGTGTTCAGCGTAATGGTATTTGTTGTTGCCGGATAAGGTGCTGCTGCAACATTTATCAGCTGCCATGATGAAGCCGGAGAAGTGATTGGTCTGTACCTTATCGTGTAAGTTGCTCCTCCGATGTCCTGATTCCAGGTCAACACAATCGAATTATGTGTAGGTGTTCCTAAAGTTACCGTTGGTGTAGCGTTGTTACAAATCCTTAAATTAATATTGTCTATGGCAGCCGGAGGCTGTGTACCACCGGTAGAATCATTTCTCCATTCGAACACAAGACGCATAGTCGTTCCCGCAAAACTCGAAATATTAAGAGCAGGGTTCGTGACGTTCTGCCAGGTAGACTGCTGATTATAATTATTACCGATTTGTATCCTTCCTGTGCCTGCAGTAATCTGAGTTCCCGAAACAGGCATAAAGCTCGCCGGTACCAGCCATACCCTCAGGTAATCCCAGGATGATTCTCCCACCCCTTTCCAATCGAATGAGAAAGTAGCGGTAGTAGTTCCCGCCGGTACGGCAATATCTCTGTAAGCATGAACAACACTTGTTGATGAGATATTGTAACCATTGGTCACTCCGTTATCATTAGAAATATAAAGTGAATTTCCGGTATTTCCGGTAGCACTTCCATACGTCCATTTATTAACCTGAGTACCATTTGTATATCCTAAATCACTTCCTGTTGTAAAAGGCTGGATGTAAGGAATGGTAGCCGGAATCTGCGTTGTTGTGAAAACCGGGCCTGCTACCCAGAAGCTTCTGTCCGAACCTGCGCATACGGAACGGATCCAGATATAATACGTTGTATTAGGGCTTAACAGCGTTAAATTTAGGGTCGTTGCTGCAGATGAACCCGTAGGGGTCGTGGCAGCAGTAGGTGCTACGTTTGTAGTAGAAAGATAATATTGGTATCCCCCAACCGGAACCGGTGTCGGTGCCGTCCATGTAATCGTTGCCGTACTGCTGGCTACTGCGCTTACGGTAATATTCGTAGGCACCTGGCAGGTAGGAATGCTTAAGTTGATATTATCAATCGCTGCAGCAGGCTGTGTTCCCAGAATACCATCATTTCTCCATTCGAAAACAAGACGCACCTGCTGACCGGCAAAACTACTCAGGTTTACTCCGGTATTAAAATAATTCTGCCATGCTGTCTGCTGGTTGAAGTCTCCTCCCAGCTGGATCCGGCCTCCTCCGGCCGTAATCTGGGTTCCTGCAACCGGCACATATGACATAGGAACAAGCCATACTCTTAAATAATCCCAGCCGGATTCTCCAAACCCTTTCCAATCGAATGATAAAGTGGCATTGGTACTTCCTGCAGGTACGATAATATCCCTGAAAGCATGAACTACACTGGAGGCAGATGTATTATAACCATTTGTAACGCCGTTATCATTTGTAATATACAGTGAGTTTGCCGGATTTCCTGTTACAGAACCGTAGAACCATATATTTGGTTGTCCTGAACCTGTAAGCTGAAGGTCATTGCCTGTTGAAAAATTCTGGACGTATGGTATTGTAGCAGGTATCTGCAGTGTTGAAAAACTTGGTCCTGCAATCCATACGCTCTTATTGGTGGAGCCACATACGGACCGAACCCACCAGTAATAAGTTGTACTTGGGCTTAAAGGTACGGTAACACTAGTTCCTGCATTAGCTATCCCTGCAGTCGCTGCCGTAGGAGCAGTAGCACTGGTACTGATATAATATTCATAGCCGTTGGCAGGTACTGTTGAAGGCGCCGTCCAAGATAAAACGGCAGTGTTTGTTGTAATGGTTCCCACTGATGCTGCAGTAGGCGGGAAACAGCTCGGTACGCTCATGCTGATATTATCAACCGCAATAGGAGGCTGTGTTCCGAAAAGATCATCATTTCTCCATTCGAAGACGAGGCGCATCGTTGATCCCGCAAAAGAACTGATGTTCAAGCTGATGGTACTGTACGTCTGCCAGGCAGACTGGCCTGTGAATTCAGTTCCGATCTGGATCCGTCCACCACCGGCCGTAATCTGTGTTCCCGGTGTAGGGTTGAAAGTTGCCGGAACCATCCATACTCTGAGGTAATCCCATCCGTTTTCCCCTACTCCTTTCCAGTCGAATGAAAAGTTGGCTACAGAAGCTCCGGCCGGAATGGTAATATCCCGGTATGCCTGTACAACACTGGTATCATTGGTAGAATAAGCATTGGTAGTTCCGTTTGTGTTTGAAATGTAAAGCGAGCTGCCCGTATTTCCCGTTACAGCACCGTAAAACCACTTGTTGGTCTGGGTTCCGTTGAGTAACGTAAAATCATTAGCCGTATTAAAGTTCTGTGAATACGGTAATGGTGCGGGTGTCTGCCCATAGGCATCCGGAATGGCGCCCAGATTCAGCAAACACAGAAGAAGTACTAAAAAAGTAGAAATTTTCTTCATAAGTTATCATTTAATATTAATCATTGCAAATCTAATTTGTTTTTTGATAATTTATAGCATAAGTAGCTATTATTTTTATAGAAATTACCTCGAATCCCGCAGAACACTTATTGAAAAACAAACATTTACGGGTACTTAGAAGCAAAACGTCCAATCTGCGCTTTTATTGTTTTATGGTCTGTCGAGTATCTTGTATAAAATCATTATTCTATTGATTTCTAAAAATGGGATAATATAAAAAAATAAGGTCTCCCTTTTGTAAAGGAGACCAAAAAAACACAAATGATGAAAAAAATTTTATTGAATCAATTATTATTAATCCATGTCGTAAAATTACAATTGTCTCATGATGTTTACTTATGATTGAAATCATAACGCTTGTTTTTTTTTAAATATAATTTATTTATTACTTATCCATGAACCCATACAGCAACGGAGAATTACTTTTATTAATGAAAATACGGTTTAGGCAGAATAACAGATGCAACAGAAAGCCTTTAACTTTTAATTATGGAATACCACACGGGCTGATGAAGATATTAATTTCACATCTAATCAGGATCGTGCTGAGACATAAATAAACTCCTTAAAAAGATCAAGGAGTTTTTTTAAAAGGTATATTGGTTGGATGGAAAAAGTGTCTTATTCTTTTACCTTGCAGAATCGGACCTGGCACCTCCGTTTGAACTGTTGGTCGGATTAGGGGTGGTACTCCTTCGATTATTCTGGGTATTCGCACGATTCATCGTACTGTCACCCGCAACACCTGTAGAATCCGCAGACATTGTTCCGGATCCGGATGTATCAGACATGGTACCTGAAGTATTGGCAGAATCTGTAAGTGTATTATTTTCATTCTGTGTTTCCTGTTTTTTACAGCTTATTGCGAAAAGACTTACTCCCAGCATTAATAGCATTACTTTTTTCATATAATAATTTTTGATGTTTAATATGGAATCAAAATTAGATTTTAAAAAACAGGAATTCTATGAGCGCGGTCATAACAGGATAAGAATATCCAAATAAAGTAGCCTCCCTTTCAGGAGGCCGTAAAAACACAAATGATGAAAAATCTATTCAGAGTGCACTGAACAGAGCCTGTATGTAGCATATGCTACTCTATTTTGCTTTACAATACTTTTTCACTATGGATAATTGCAGCATAAAATCTGATTTACTACCCCTTACCTATATAAGCTAAAGGATCTCCAAATATAACAAGCATTACGGAATAAGCAAAGTAGCCAGCACCAAAATCGGCGAAAAGTTATTTTTTCTCATTGGATAGTTTTTTGGCCTTTTGAATGTAATTCGTCTTACAGATTGAAGTAATTTATACTTTTTATGTCTGGCGGTCTGATGTTGAATTATGATAATTAATGATAACATGTCTGTGATTTACGTAAAAAGATTAAAAAAATCTCGCCAGAAGTGGCGAGATCTTTTATTGTTCTTTCTATTCTTCCCAGGCAATCGGGATGTAAATTGTTACATAGCCGTCAGCGTCTACCTGAGCATCCGAGACTTCAGAAGTTACTGACCCATATCCTGCCCAGCCACCTTGTCCCTGCATTGCAGTAAATGTATAATTCCCGGCAGGAAGATCATCATAATAAGCAGGAAGTGTCTGGAACCCTCCACCGTAATAAGTATCGTAACTTTGTCCGGTTACGGTATTGGTAGCAATAAAACTTCCTACATCATAACTTCCCGAAAGTGTCTTATGCCCCGTCTGCCCTACAAGGCCATATCGTATTTTGTACGTTTTTGATTTTGAAGGTTCTCTTGAAATTTCGTTTTTACGTTGAGAAGCCTTTCCATGGTCGGAAAAAGAACTTCCTACCACGACTATACCTGCCATCAGCAGGATTTTTACGATTGAATTTTTCATAATACTGTAATTTAGGTAAAGCAAAAATACTCAATTCATTTTAATTCCACACATGGAGAAAATTAAGAAAAGGTTACATTTCCAGCTAAGTTAGGTAATGGCTGACAAAGCTTTATAGATGCTGGTTCTCACTCATCTATCTTAGTCATACGCTGAAAACATTTGTATTTTTTCAGCTTTTTTAACATTGCTTAACGAACTTTGGCTTCAAAATTGAAAATAGTATAAGATCAAAGTCAGGTTGACTTAATATCCTTATAAAAATTTGAATTATGAGAAATATAGTGTTAACAGGATTAATGTCGGTTTTTTTTCTGACAGCCTGTAAAAAAGATGACCAGATCGCTGAACAACAATCTTTGGAACAACAGAAAATGGAGTTCCAGATGAGACAGTTGGAAATAGAGAAGCAAAAATTAGCCATTGAAAAGGAAAAGATGGCTTATGAAGCACAAAAAAAAGCAGACAGTATAGCCGAAATGCAAAAAGCAAAAACGGCAGCTGCAGCCACTGCAAGACCTCAGATAATCAGGGAAACACGTACCATATATAGAGACAGATCAAATTCAAGCTCAAACAGTGGAACCTATGCTAATAACGGAAATTCATCCCAGACAACAGCCAAGAAAAAAGGGATGAGTGAGGCAGCTAAAGGTACTATCATTGGTGCTGTGGGTGGTGCTGCGTTAGGTGCAATTGTAAATAAGAAAAGTCCTGGTGCAGGTGCTGCAATCGGTGGGGTAATCGGTGGTGCTACCGGTTATACACTGGGTAGAGCACAGGATAGAAAAAGCGGAAGGGTTCAGCCCAGATAATAATAATTTTACTATAACATCGAAAGATTGCTTATTTTTAAGTAATCTTTTTTTATGTTGTTAATCCTCCTTTCAACGATTCTTCTCATTCCGGTTTTAATGGGGTCCGGAAAACTTCTGGAATTTTTTTTCGGAGGCATATCGGAAGGAATTTCCGGTAAAATATTTTCAGGTATATTTGGAATCACTATACTATGGACGGTCTTATCTTTTATTATCCCTTTAAATATCTATCTTGAACTTCCTGTAATTGTTGCAGGACTCATATCTTTTTTTAAGGATAGATTATACCGGTTATTTTTCAGGTTTTCAAAAAGAGAAGTGGTATTGATCGGCTCAGTAACCTTGATTGTTTTATTTTGCGGATCTTTCTATCCTTATATCCTGGACCATTTCGGATATTATGTTCCCACGATAAAATGGCTTCGGGAATTCGGTCTTGTAAGGGGGATATCCAATCTAGATCTTACATTGGGACAGATGTCGGTCTGGCATATTTTCCAGGCCGGATTTTCCAGTTTTTCAGATCCTTATTTAAGAATCAATACCATTCTTTTGATTGTTTATACCATATATATTGTAGAGCATAAAAGCTGGATACAGCTTTGTTTTATTCCTGTTTTGCTGCTGTTCTCACAATCCCCAAGTCCGGATATGCCTGTAATTGTTTTTTCATTAATTATTTTATGTGAAGTCCTGAGAAAAAACAGAAATACGCTTTTCCTGTTCGCGTTTTCGGTATTTGTTTTTGTCATTAAACCGACAATGATCTGGCTGCCACTTCTGGGGTTTCTCTATTCGGCATTTATCGTTAAATCAAAGTTTGCGAACCTCATTCCGGGATTCCTCATAGCTCTCTTATTCTTCATCAAAAACATCTGGACCTTCGGGTATCCGGTTTTTCCTATTGCATTCTGGGATTTAACTGGAAACTGGAAACCCAACCCGGAAGTCCTGAAACTTTCTTCTGAGCTCGCGATTCAGAAAACTTATGACATGCAGTATTCCTACGAAGAAATACAGCAGTTTTCAATAGTGGATTACATTAAAAACTGGTTGCTTTTAGAAGGCATAAAATCAAAAATAAATATTCTTTTTACTTTTAGCTTAATTGGCTTTGTTATTTTCACATGTATTAAAAGAAATAAAATAACCAGCCTCATCTGTCTTTCGGTTTTGGCTAAAAGCATTCTTGTGCTTCTGTTTTCAGCGCAATACCGCTTTTTTATCGATGTTTTTTTTGTAATTTTCTTTGTGATTTTTGTGGATTACTTCAATCGGAAGAAATCCCTTACGATATTTTCTGCGCTGAGCATTATTGTTATCGGATGTATTATGGTACCGTCCATTATTCAGAATTACCTACCGACTTTCAGGCCCGGAAATTTTATGGCCCAAATTGAAGTGCAGCAACTTTACCGCCCCTCAGTTTATCGCTATCACAATTATAACACCTACAAGATCGGCAATTTACGGTTCAATGTTTCCGAGAAGTATCCTTATAATTTTGATACGGAGCTGCCTGCCATATCCGAAAGCTATATTTTTGATGATATAAAAGCCGGAATCTTTCCACAAATGGCCGATCCTGAAAATATGAAAAAAGGATTTATCTGGAAAAAACTGACTCCTGAAGAGAAAATACAGGCACAGGATATCATCAATTCCATCAACCGCTCTTATAAACAAAACTGAATCCTGGTGCGTACTCATCTGGAGAAAAAGCCTTAAATTTGTATCATGTTAAATACTTTAGGTAATCTTCTCAGCCTTACCACATTCGGGGAAAGCCACGGTCTGGCTTATGGCGGGATCATCAATAATTTTCCGGCAGGTCTTACCATTGACCTTAATAAGATCCAATACGAACTGGATCGCAGGAAGCCGGGACAATCGGCCATTGTTACACAGCGAAAAGAAAGCGATACGGTACAATTCCTTTCGGGAATTTTCGATGGCAAAACAACGGGAACCCCGATCGGATTTATCATTGAAAACGAAAATCAGAAATCGAAGGATTACGATCATATCGCCGGTTCCTATCGTCCCAGTCATGCCGATTTTACGTATGACCAGAAATATGGATTAAGGGATTATCGCGGCGGCGGAAAATCTTCAGCCCGGGAAACCATCAACTGGGTAGTGGCGGGAGCATTGGCCAAGCAGCTGCTTTCGGATATTGAGATCAACGCTTACGTTTCTTCGGTAGGCGATATTTTCTGTGAGAAACCTTATCAGGTACTGGACTTTTCTCAAACCGAAAGCAATGAAGTCCGCTGTCCCGATGCGGAAACGGCTCAAAAGATGATCGAAAGGATTAAAGAAATTAAAAAAGAAGGCAATACCATCGGCGGAACCATCACCTGCGTCATTAAAAATGTTCCGGTGGGAATCGGCGAACCGGTTTTCTCCAAGCTTCAGGCAGAGTTGGGCAAAGCCATGCTCAACATCAACGCGGCAAAAGGCTTTGAATACGGAAGCGGATTCTGCGGAGCGAAGATGACCGGAAAAGAACATAACGATCTTTTCAATGAAGATTTTACGACGAAATCCAATCTTTCAGGAGGAATCCAGGGAGGAATCTCCAACGGAATGGATATTTATTTCCGGGTAGCATTCAAACCGGTAGCCACCATTTTAAGGCCTCAGGAAAGCGTGGACAAAGAAGGAAACCCTGTAATTGTAGAGGGAAAAGGCCGTCATGACCCGTGTGTTCTTCCGAGAGCCGTTCCTGTAGTGGAAAGCTTAGCCGCTTTTGTGCTGGCCGATTTATTTCTGATCAACAAGACAAGAAACATCAACAATTTTTAATATAGATATTTTTAGTAATGGAAAATTACTGGGATAAAGCCATCTCTTTCGAAGACTATGTGCAGACCGGAAGACAAAGATTAGAAAATCCTGCCAACCAGCAGGAAACCGATTATAAACCTTATTATAAACTCGGGCTTCAGCGAATAGACAGAACCTTAAAAAAATATACTGCCGATGAAGAACAGCTGAAAGAGCTTGCTTCTAAGAATTTCGACGGAAAAATCTTAATTATCTCTGAGGTTTGGTGCGGTGATGCCAGCGCAACCGTTCCGGCCCTGGTTAAATTTTTCGAAGGAAAAAATGAAGTCAGGATCTTCCTACGGGACAGCGATAAAAGCCTGATCAGTCAGTTTCTTACCAATAATACCGAATCCATCCCGAAAGTAGTTATCCTGAACAACGATTTCAGTGTAAAAGGTTCATGGGGCCCGCGACCGGAATACGGGAGGCAGCTGCTGGCGAAATTTAAAGCAGATCCTGAAACCTATACCAGGGACCATTTTTATAATGACCTGCAGCTCTATTATGCCAAAAACAGAGGTAAAGATGCCGTTCAGGAAATCCTCGAACTGCTTTAATCACAACATGCTTTTGCAGGTTTAAAAGATTATTTTATTCAGAAGGTTTAATCTGAATTAAAGAGGCTTACATTCAAAATAATTTTAGTGAAAGTAAAAATGAAAAAAAACATCATTTACATTATACTTATTGCCCTGATCGCGGTTATTGCTTTTGTCCCGGGAGTAAAAGAAAAGCTTCAGGATACTTTTTTTCCGATAGCAGCCATTGAAAATGCGGTTCACATCGGTGATGAAGATTACGATATCGATCTCCAGGGAATCAATGTGCCGAGCACCAACCTTAAAACGTTTAAGGGAAAAGCCGTATTCCTGAATTTCTGGGGAACCTGGTGTCCACCCTGCCGTAAAGAATGGCCATCCATCCAAAAGCTTTACGATACCAGGAAAGATCATGTAAGTTTTGTCCTGATCGCCATGAATGACCAGGAAGATGCGGTAAGAAAATTTTTGAAGGAAAACAATTATAACGTTCCCGTTTATATTGCGCAAAGCCCGATCTCGGAAAAAATCCTTCCAAAAGTCTTTCCCACCACCTATCTGCTTGATAAGGACGGCAGAATCCTCATCAAGGAAGATGCCTCAAGAGACTGGAATACAGAATCTACCCATCAGTTTATTGACAATATTATTAAATAATTTTAACTAAATTTTACAGTTCGTTGGTACAGAATTTGTGAAATTTACAAGGTTAAAAAATTATTTAAAGCCGAACGCAAAAAATGAAGTACTCCAAATTAAATCTGGCAAAAGAAGCCATCAGCCATAAAGGTTTCGTACAGAAAATACCCGACATTTTCAGAATGGTGAAGATGTGGAGAAAAGGAGAATATCCGATGAGGTCTCTGGATATCCTTCTTCCTCTTTTGGGACTTTTGTATGTAATCTCCCCTATCGACCTGCTGCCGGAAGTCGCAGTACCGGTAATAGGAGTTCTGGATGACCTGGCGGTTTTATCGCTGGCAATCCCGAAACTGATCAGGGAAGTGGATAAATTCCTGCTTTGGGAAGCAGATCGGAAATACAACACCGGCGGTGCAAAAATCATCGACGCCGAAATTGTTGAATAAGTAACGAACCATCTTTAAGGGATGGTTTTTTTCGTATACTTAATTTAAAAAACTTTGTCAAAGTTACGAACTTTGACAAAGTTAAATAGAAATTGACCACTCACCCGCGAAGCGAAATTCACCATTCACCTTCTTCCCTCTTTCATCCCAAATCCTTAAATTTGCAAACATCTAATAAAAAATAATGGAAAGTAAAAAAGAATTCTTTTTAGAATGCTATAAACTGGGCATCATCAAATTCGGAAGATTCACCTTGAAAAGCGGTATCGAAAGCCCTTTTTATGTAGACCTAAGGCCTCTGGCATCAGATCCGAAGATCTTAAAAAATCTTGCCAATTACCTGCTGGATATGCTTCCGCTGGATAATTTCGACCTGATCTGCGGGGTTCCTTATGCTGCGCTTCCGATGGCTACGGCGATGTCTTTACAAAGCTACATTCCATTAATTATTAAAAGAAAAGAAGCCAAAAACTACGGAACAAAAAAACTGATCGAAGGCATTTACCAGAAAGGGCAGAACTGCCTGTTGGTAGAAGACGTCATCACTTCCGGAAAATCCCTGATCGAAACCATTGCTGAGGTTGAGCAGGAGGACATCAAAGTAGCGGACATCGTAGTGGTTCTTGACCGTGAACAGGGCGGAAAACAGCTTCTGGAAAGCAAAGGATACAGAGTCCATACCCTTTTCAATATTTCGGAAGTCTGCTCCATCCTTAAAGAAAACGGAGAATTGTCGGATGACGAGGTAAAAAGAATTCAGGATTTTTTAAAAGGAAACCACATTCAGTTCGAAGAAAAAATTAGACTTTCCTATCAGGAAAAATATGAGAATGCCCAGCATTCCGTTTCAAAGAAGCTTCTGGAAACCGCACTGGCAAAAGAATCGAATTTAATAGCCTCTGCTGATGTTACTACCACTCAGGAATTACTGGAACTTGCCGAGAAAGTGGGCCCCTATGTGATCGCTTTAAAAACGCACATCGATATTATTTCAGATTTTAATTACGAAAAAACGATTATTCCCTTAAAAGCACTGGCTGCAAAACACAATTTCCTGTTGATGGAAGACCGTAAGTTTGCAGACATCGGAAATACGCAGGAGCTTCAGTTTACCAGCGGTGTTTTCAAAATTACCGATTGGGCAGACTTTGTAACTTCGCAGGTTATCGGAGGATTCGAATCACTGGACTGCTTCAGAAACGTTGGTGTTGTAGCCATTATCGGAATGTCTTCCAAAGGGGCTTTAACGACCAATGCCTACCGGGAAGAAGCTTTAAAGATAGCCTCATCGCACCCTAACGTAATTGGAGGCGTTTCCCAGAACCCGCTGCCTGAAGAGATGCTGCTGTTCACACCGGGAGTAAACCTTGCCGATTCCGGAGATGGAAAAGGCCAGCAGTACAATACCCCGGAACATGTATTTAAGACTCTTCACACCGATTTCATTATCGTAGGAAGAGGAATTTATAAAGCTGAAAACCCGGAAGAAGCCGCAATGACGTATAAAACCGAAGGTTGGAATGCATATTTAAACTCACTGGAAAAAAAAGCCGTTCAGAATTAAAATCTTTACGGAATTAATACAAAATAAGTTATATTTGATACTTTATCACAGTAATTGAAAAGGATCAGTATTTGTCTTATTTTGTTTTTGGGTGTTACGGAAGTTTCTGCGCAGAAAGATAGTATTTACATACAGGCCAAACTGTCTCAGGACAGGAAAGTGCTGGATGTGAAAGAAGAAATCGTTTATTACAATCATTCTGGGAAAGACCTCAATGCCATCAAACTTCTAAATTGGGTAGCAGCCTACAACAGGCGTGGTACCGCTCTGGTATACCGCAAACTGGAAGACCGGAATACCGACCTTCACTTTGCCAAACAGAGCCAGCTCGGCAAACTGCTGCAATTGCAGGTTAAAAATGCGGACAGGGAAATTCCCGTAAGCAATACTTCCGACGAAAACCTTTTTCTTCCGTTACAGGAAATTTTAAAACCCGGAGAGAAAATAAAACTGCAGCTGAAGTATCAAATCCAGCTTCCTGACAGCCGGTTTACAGGTTATGGAGTCTCTGCTGCTGATACCGCCTTAAAATATTTCTTTATTGTTCCGGATCGTTTCGATCCGGACAATATTTCTTCCAGGAAGTATCATGACATTGAAGAATCGGTTAGTTTTAATACTTTCTGGATGGTAAATTTTGATCTTCCGGTGAATTATTTCGTGAAAAGTAACCTAAAGCAAACCCAGCCCCATTCATTCAGCGGATACCTGGATGCTGATCCGGAATTCCTTATTTCTCCTAATGAATACCCTTCCATCACCGTAAATACCGGAGACATTCAGACGGAAGTACAATTCGGATATACTCTAAGTCCCGAAGAAAAACAGAATCTGGAATTTTATCTTCCTCTGCATTTTAAATTTATAAAAGAAAGAATAGGGGCCATTCCTGAAAGAATTTTTATTTCCGAAAAGTTCAGGAATAAGGAAGACTTTTTCGGCAACAACGATATTGCCTTCTGGAAATACCGGTTCAGGCTTTTTACCACGGCGGAAAATACGGATATGGATTATTTCGGGATTATCTCCAAAAAGATCCTCGACGAAAGCATCATTACCGATAAACAGGATTTCCATTGGTTTAAGAACGGATTGAAATCCTATCTTGAAATTCAGTATTTAAAGAAGTTTTATTCCAACACCAAGCTGCTGGGCATGCTCAACGATACCAAAATTTTCGGAATCAAACCTTTGAAATTGTTTCATGCTTCGGATGTGAAATTGATCGAGCGTTACGGCCTGGCTTATCAATACATTATGTCCCAGAACCTGGATCAGAAAATCGATGAAAGATTCTCTGATCTGAGCAACTTTAACGATATGGCCATCAGTAGTTTTGAAACCGGAACACTGTTTAATTATTCCGCGGATAAGATGGGCTATCAGAATTTTGAGAAGCTGGTTCAGGATTTCATCGCCCGCAATACGGATAAGCAATTGGATCCCAGGGATTTTTTAAAAGAACTTGCCGATAAAGATAAAAGAACGGCGTACCTGTCTGAATTTATTCAGCATAAAAACAGGGTAAATTTTACACTGAAAAGATTTAAAAAAGCCGGAGATTCTCTGAACATTAACATTCAGAAAAATACATCGGCCAACATCCCGGTGAAACTTCAGACCACATCGAGAGAAGGCCGGATAAAGGAATATTGGGTGGAAACGGAGGAAAACCAGAAAACAAAAACCGTTTTGATTCCTGCCGCAGACATTTACAAAATTACCCTGAATGACGATTATATTTTCCCTGAATCCAACTACAGGGATAATTATCTGTACGCAAAAGGACTGTTTTCCAACACCAAGAAAATCAAGCTCAAGCTGATTAAAGATATTCCGAATCCCGAATTCAATGAGATTTATATCAATCCCCGCGTGCGGTTCAGCAATACGTATGACAAATTCCTGATCGGGCTTAATTTTAAGAACCAGTCTTTCTTCGATCAGAAGTTTTTATATTCCCTGACACCGACTTACAGTACGGGAACCGGAAAGCTGACGGGATCGGGAGCTATTGCCTACTCTTTTCTTCCGGCAGAAAGCCTCATCCGAAGTCTGACATTCGGTGTTTCAGGATCGTATTTTCATTATGATTATGATCTGGCATACCGTAAGGCTTCCATTTATTCCAATTTAAATTTCATGAAAAACCCGCGGAGCACGGTAAGCAGCAGTCTCGGGATTTCATACAATTATTTTGAAAGGGATTTAAGTTCGTTAATGATTGCCAATAACGATTACGACCGATATAACTTGTGGAGCGCCGGTTACGGGTATAATGACAGCCAGAGCATTCACGAGAAAAGTCTGGGCATCAGTACACAATGGATGAATGATTTCCATAAAGTAACGGCTGAAGGCTTTTACCGTTGGGAATTTGCCCCTAGACAGAAACTTAGCGTCCGCTTATTTGCCGGATATTTCGTTAAGAACAATACCCGCAACAATACCTTTAACTTTGGAATCTCAAGGGTTTCGGATTATTCCTTTTCCTATAATCTATTGGGACAGAGTGCCACAGGGGGAATCCTATCTCAACAGTTTATTCTTGCGGACGGCGGTTTTAAATCGTTCATTCCGGGAACGGTAAATAAATGGATCACTTCCGTAAACGTAGATACCAGTGTATGGAAAATTTTCCATGTATATGCGGATGCAGGGGTTTACGATAATAAAAACCAATCGACGAAATTTATCTGGGACAGCGGTGTAAAAGTAAGGATCATTCCTGATTTCCTTGAAGTGTATCTTCCGGTACAGTCTTCTTTAGGATTTGAACCGGCATTTAAGGATTACGGAAAACGAATACGATACACGCTGATTCTTAATTTGAGTTCCATTATCAATGCGGCCAGAAGAGGATGGTATTAGGTAGATTGGAAAATGGCAGCTTTTCAATCCTTGACAATCTGCTGGGAAACAGGTGATTTATTGATCATTCCGGTCACCGTATATTTTCCTTTCGGAAGCTCAATCAGACTCATGCCGTAGGAAGTTTTTGTCGGGGACTGCATGACTACCTGACCGAATTCATCGTATATTTTTACATTCTCTATTTCACTGCTGAAAACAATTTCCGTGTTTTCCTTTAAAAAAGGATTTACAATAAAGTTGAATTTCGAATAATCCGGATCGGCAGGTGTAATAGCGATAGCCGTATTTCCGGCAGAAGAATTCATGGGATATGCGGGAGCGGTAACAAATTCCACATTATTGGTTCCGGTATTTCCCACAACCCTTTTGAAGGCGGTGTTTGCCGCAGAAGCAAAAACAGGAACGGCATTCATTGTTCCATATGAGACAAAATCAAGAACAGCTCCGTTTTTAGGATCCTGAAGCTGCATATTCCCGTTTACGAGCGCGATCTTTCCTGCTCTGTTGTTGAAATCGATACCGCCTGAGGAATTTTGTGTCCCATCGAAATAGACCACTTCATCCGCTATAAAATCAGGAGCGGGAAGATCTACCCTTCCGGCAACATTGACACCTTCCTGGATAAGATAGCTTTGTCCTGAATTTAATGTAATATTAGGGAGCATATGATATTGCGTAAAATTTCCGTCAGCAGGACCGTATTGAATCGTGGTATTATGTAAAGAAGCGGGTTCAGAACCTATGTTTTTAAGCATAAGATAATCGTGGCTCAGTGCAAGGCTCGGACTTCCGCCGCCGCCATAGATTTCACTGATTACGATCTGCGCTTTGGTACATATAAGAGAAATGATTCCGATAAGGGTAAAAATTTTTTTCATGATGATTTTATTTGTGGTTGCTTTGAAAAATTACAAAAACGATACCACCGGAACGAAAATCGCATATTAAAATTTGCTTAAATACTTATAAATGAGCAATAAAAAATCTCCGTTTCAAAGAAACGGAGATCAATATTTTTATAAACAACTAATTTCTTAGTCCTTTAAAATTTTCTGGGAAACCGGTTTGTTGTTTACCGTACCTGTTACGATATAGTTTCCTTTGGCCAGTTCAGCAACGCTTACTGCTTCATTCTCTTTTACAGAAACTGTTTTTACAAGTTGTCCGCTCATCGTATATACTTTTACATCTTTTGCTTCAGCTCCGAAAGTGATTTCGTTGTTTTTTACGAAAGAGTTTCTGATGAAGCTTCCTTTAGTTGCGGAAAGATCGGAAACGGCCAAAGTTGCTGAAGAAGGAATTAATGAAAAATCGTCTACAGCATACATTCCGTCGCTACCGGTTTCGTTGTTATCTGACCATCTGATGAAAAAGCTTGTGCCATTGGCGATACTTAGTCCGGTAATGGTAAATAATTTTGCAGCTCTGTTCGCCGCTAAGTTTCCATCAACGGCAGAGTTTGTATTGTCAGAAGTTAAGATTTCAACCAGATCTAAGTTGGTTATTGGTGTCCAGGTACCTGAATCTAAACCTGTGGCATTTGTACTGTAAGCAAACGGGACTGTTTCAACAACTGCATTGCTACCTGTTCTCCACTGCTCTTCAGTAAAAGAAATAACCAGGCTTGTAATAGTGCTTCCTGTATTATTTGTAAACTGAGCTCCAAAAGCTGGCACTGTTGCACCGGATGCCAGTGTTCCTAATGCTCGATCTGTTGATCCGGAAGTTCCAACATTAAAAACTGCACCAGTGTTTGAAGTTCCGTCATTTACAACCAATGCTAAAGATTGTCCTACTGTACCAGTTCCTGATGCTCTGATACCATTCCATCCTGTTGGATATGTAGTTGTTGAACCCATTCCATCGAAGTTCTGAGTATAAGCTGTCCCCATAGAAGTTAGGCTTATTTGTCCAAATGCCGCTGCTGAAATCAAAACAACAGCTAATGAGTAAATCTTCTTCATGATTTAAAAATTTAATTATTAATAATTTACATAGCAAAACTACATCAAATTTTCAAAATAAGACAATAATAAGGTTAATTTTTTGTTAATAATAGTAATATCCTTTCGGTAAGGTATTTTTAAGTATTTTTACGAACTATTTCCAGAGGTTTGCGAAATTATATTCTGATATTCGTATTGTTTTTTATGGGCTTATTTTCAGGTAATGCCCAGGTATTTACATGGAAAAACCCGAACATTCCGCAGGATAGTCTCAAACAGGACAGCCTGAAGCGCGACAGTATTCTGGCCGCCCGATTTGAGCAGGATATCTTCGCCAAAGACACGCTGGATTTCGTAAAAACCAACAACCGCATCATTGTAGATGAAGGAGTGCTTGCGAAAAACGACAAGAAGAGATTTTTAGGAGAACTGAATTCAAAGGGGTCCATTATCAGGGGGATTACCTTTGGTAACAACCAGGGGCAGTCGGTGCAGAGTTCCATGGATTTACAGATTTCCGGAAGGCTTTCCAAAGATGTAACGATCCTTGCCAGTATTTCCGACCATAATCTGCCGATCCAGGCTGACGGTTATACCCAGACCCTGGAAGAATTCGACAAGATCTACATGCAGCTTAATATAAAGGATAAATCCATCCTTAGAGCCGGACACCTAGACCTGGTGGAAGCCAAGAATTATTTTGCCAAATACCAGCGGCGAAGCATGGGCCTTGAGTTCCAGACCGAATTCGGAAAAGAAAATAAAACCTTTGTGGATGTTTCGATGGGCGTAGCGCGAAGTGAATTTCACAGGATCCGTTTCCAGGGGGTGGAAGGCAACCAGGGGCCTTACCGTCTCACAGGGAAAAACGGCGAGCAATTCATCACCCTGATCTCAGGCTCCGAACAGGTTTTTATCGACGGGATTTTAATGAAAAGAGGAGAAAACCAGGATTATGTGATTAATTACAATACCGGAGAAGTTACATTTACCAGCTTCCGGCCGATTTTCCAGCAGAATTTCATTACCATTTCCTACAATTACGCCAACAGGAATTACTCCCGGTACTTATTTACCGGAAAGCTTGAGCATAAAAGGGAAAAACTAAAGGTCGGCCTGAACTGGTTCATGGAAAATGACAATAAAAATGCACCGCTATCCTTAAATCTTTCGCAGGAAGACCAGCAAATCCTGGCAGCGGCAGGAAACGATCCGAACCTGATGTACGCTCCTTCCGGAGTAGTCGCAGAGTATGATGTGAACAAAATCCTATACCGGCTGGTTCAGGACCCTAGCGGCAACCATTATGAATTTTCCACAGATGCCACACAGACCCTTTACACGGTCTCCTATACCTACTTCGGGGCAAACCTCGGAGATTATAAAATTACCCAGACTACCAATAACGGGCGTGTTTTCCAATACGTCGGGCCGAATATGGGAGATTACCGCGCCGTGCGGAAACTTCCTTCTCCGCAAAAATCGCAGGTCTACTCCTTCAATTCCGAATATCTGCTGAAAGATGGAAAAATAGGAGCCGATATTTCATTAAGCAATTACGATGTCAATTTATTTTCATCTAAAGATTCCGATCAGAACATCGGGTATGCGTGGAGGATATTCGGGAACAAGACTTTTACCAAAAACAACTGGAAAGGAACTCCTAATTTTGAATACCAGTATATCGACCGACAGTTCCATATCCTGGACCGGATCAATGATGTGGAATTTTCCCGGGATTTCAACCTTGCGCAGGAATTCAGCGGACGAACTCAAAACCGGTTTATCTTCAGTTTTTTAAATAAATGGACCAACAAATCTACCTTAAATTACAGAATCAATTATCTCGACGAACAGGATACCTATAAAGGGATTAAAAACGACCTGGATTTCGGATGGATCAAAGGGAAATTCTTTACCAAAGGAAATCTTTCATACCTGAATACGAATGCTGTTCTCCAGGATACCAAGTTCATAAGAGGCGGTGTTTCTACGGAGTTTACCGGAAAAAAAGGAAGCTGGGCGCTGGGTGGAAGCATGGAACACAACGAAAAGAAATACAATGATACCGGCCTGATGGATGTTACCAGTTTCAGCTGGAAAGAAGTTTTTGTGCAGAAGAAAGTAGGTGACAGTACAAGAACCAAATTGCTTGCGAAAGTCTATATGCGTGACAATGACTCGGTACGCGATAACAGGCTGCAGAGCATGAATAATATCCTGGGATTCATGGCCGAAAGCCAGATCATCAAAACCGAAAGAACAACATTGAATGCCCTGCTCCATTACAGAAAGTTCTTTTATCAGAACCAGGACGTTGACATGTCGAGAAATAATGATTTTGTAGTCGGAAACATCCTGTACAACCAGCAGCTTTTCAGAAACGGGATGCGCCTGCAGGCTTTTTATGAGCTTGGAAACGGGCAGGAAGCCCAAAGGGAATTCCAGTATATCAAGGTTACGGACGGGCAGGGTATTTACAAATGGACGGATTATAACGGCGACGGCGTACAGCAGCTCGACGAGTTTGAAATTGCCGAATATTCGGATCTGGCGCAATATATCAGGATTTACACCAATTCCGTTCGGTATATTCCATCTAACAAGAATAAAATTCAGCTCGCTTTATTTGTGAATCCGTCGATTGTCTTTAATTCTGAGAATAAATTCCTGAAACGCTGGAATTTCAATATTTCCCTGAATTCCCAAAACTCGTTCTATAAAAAGGACAAAGTACTGGTATTGAATCCTTTTGAAAAAAATGAAGATCAGATCCTGAAAAACCAGAATATTCTGGCTTCCGTACAGTTCAGCCCAACCGATAAATCGGGATGGAACGGAAACTATCGCTTTATCTCGAATGATAACCTCATCAACGCCAACTTCAGCAATGAAGAACGTGAACAGACCTCGCATTTCCTGAATATCGGCTACTGGTTCAACAAAGAGTTCAGGATCGACTGGGAAAATTCGGTTCATGATATTCGGAACTCTTCCCAGCTGTTTACAACGAGGGATTTCCGTTTAAACAATTTTGAAACCAAACCCAAAGCTACCTACAAATTCACGGATGCCATTCAGGCTGAACTTTCTTCCGCCTTCCGCCAAAAACAGCGCGTAGACGGAGAAGAATTCCTGAAAGCCTTTGATGTTACGGGAACCATTCAGTGGGAACGCAGAAAAACGTCTATTAGAGGAAACTTCTCTTTCATCAATAATGATTTTACCGGAAACAATTTCAGTATTGTCGGAAACCAGATGCTGGACGGATTAAAGCCGGGGAAAAACCAGGTATGGAGCGTATTTATCCAGCAGGCCATCAATTCTTTCCTTCAATTAAACCTGAATTATGAAGGCAGGAATTCAGGGGACAGAACCATTCATATCGGTAGTATGCAGGTGAAGGCAAGTTTTTAGAGAATTTAAATTTCGGTTGATCTTTATATGATCAACACTTGAAAACAGAAGTTTAAATTATTTTTGAAAACCTGATCCGGTTTTAAGCTTTTAATGATAAAGTCTCCTGCAGGGGTGCAAGGAACTTCGGATAGAAATGGCTAACCGTTGTTCTGGGATTGGCTTTTCCAGTATTCTGCCTGCTCCTTAAGTTCTTTTATGCGTTCTTCATACTGTTCGATAAGCTTTTCCGGCAGGTCATTGATCATATATCCATCATTACTTCCAGTAATTTCATTATCTACAAAATTTATACACTTATTAGGTAATAAATAGACAAAGCCTTTATCTAAAAATTTTACCGTTTTATCTATGGTCGATATCAGAAAAGTTTCGATTGCAGTAGGTTTTGTTTATGAAATTATAGATCAGACTGCATAAGATAATGTCAGTTCTGTTATGATATAAAACCAAAAAACCCCGGAAATTCCGGGGTTTCTGCTTAATTTCTTTTCATCGTTTATTTTTTCATCACTTTAATGGACTCAGATCCTTTTTCCGTATTTACCTTTAAGACATACATTCCGGAAGGAAGTGCTCTCATATCCACAGATCCTTTTTCGGCATTAATGTTTTCATCGGCCAGTCTCTGTCCGGCAGCACCATAGACTTCCACATTTCTGATCTTAGTATCATTGCTGATGTTGATAAAGTCAACGACCGGATTCGGGTAATAATTCAGTTTAGTCTTAGCGGCAACATCCTGAGTTGCTAAAACAATATTGGTAAATTCATAACTTCCCAAGTCGGGGGTAATGGCATTTCGTGTAGTACCGTCCGCATCTACCGTTACATCGGCTACGAAAGTACCCTTGTTATCCAGTGCCGCATTTCCTGAAGCAGCCAGGTGAAAATCGGTAGCAGAGGCAAATACCGGGGAAACGTTCAGGGAGTTTACATTTCCTCCGAAACCCAGCTGCAGTTCTCCCAAAGTAGTTCTTGCAGACCCGATGTACCCTAATGCCGTACCTGATGAAAAATAATTGTTGTAATTGATGTTCGAAAATACAGTATTGACTGTACCGACATAGATGGCATAACGGTCTCCCGTCTGTGTCTGCTTGTTGACAAATATATTATTTCTTACATCAACAGCTCCGGCCGCCGTAACGGCACTTGTAATATTGAATGCGGAAGGTCTGCCGGCCACGGTCTGGTTAGCATCCATTACGACGGTATTGTAATAAATTTTATATCCTCCTCCTGAAACTATAACAATTCCGTTGCCATTATCACCGGCACCTCCGCCTAAGGCATATCCGTATCCGGAGACACCGTTGATCGTGTTATTATACACCAGCATATTCGATGCTGTTCCAGAACAACTTAAATATAAGCCGGCGGCGCCATATCCTAATGTATTCGTATTGGAAACATCCGATATTTTATTATTAAAAATCAAACCGTTTGTTGCAGCTGCTCCAACTAAAATCCCGGCCGCAGTTGCAGTAGAAGCGAGGGTTACTCCCGTAATAACATTTCCGCTGATCTCAAAATTTTTGGCATTCTGTACGGCAAGTCCACGATATCCCATTTTATCCGTAGCAACCGCAGACCCGATCACATTATTTTTGATCATGAATCCCGTATCCGTATTGGTGGCATTTCCAATAGCAAAGATGGCATTCTGGGCTTTGTTGAAGGAATTATTGATACTGCTGAAATTATTATTGGAAACTTCAGCGGCGGCCCCCAGTGTGGATCCGGACACAATAATTCCGACAATCGTACCGGAGGAATTGGAGCCGTAGATATTGGTGTTTTTAAAAGTGGCATTCAAAGCACCATCCGTGGCGGTACTCGCTACCCAGATGATAACCGGACTTCCTCCCGTAGTATATGTATTGGTAATGGTGAGGTTTCTGGAAGTAGAGCCATTATTACTTCCATCAATGGTTACATTATCGGCTCCGTTAAGTTTTATAGTGGCCACCGTATCCGCACTGGAAATAGTGGCGTTTACTCCGGCTGCCGGCTTAATAAGTACCGATGTATAATTGCTGTTGCCTGAGCCATTCCCATTCAGAACGGCTGAAGCAGTTTCCGTTGTATTGCCCGTTACGTTAATCGTGATGGCTCCCTGGTGTAGTCCTCCATTAATTGCATCGAACGCTGCTTTTAATGTAGTATAAGTTCCTGTCGTGGTACCGCCTGTTGCAGTAAGGCTGATCTGGGCATTAATACCTACAGATGCAGCTGTTGTCATTAAACAAAATAGAATTTTTCTCATAATGCGAATAGTATTTGGTTCTATAAATATAGTTAAAATAAAGTAAAATATTCAATTTTAATTAAATTATAAAATAAAATATACAACAAAAATCAAATTTTAATTAAAAAAAATTCACAATAAACAATCATATTGACTTTGCATAAACGCTTTATCAGGGAGTATTCTGCACAATCATTATAATTTTGTAAATTTGCACCATGATAAAAATTGGCAATATAGAACTGCCGGAATTTCCGCTTTTACTGGCACCGATGGAAGATGTCAGCGATCCGCCGTTCAGGAGATTATGCAAAATGCACGGTGCAGACCTGATGTATTCTGAATTTATCTCTTCGGAAGGGTTGATCCGTGACGCTATAAAAAGCCGGAAAAAGCTGGATATTTTTGACTATGAAAGACCTGTCGGGATCCAGATTTTCGGAGGGGATGAAGAAGCCATGGCCATGTCGGCGAGGATCGTGGAGACGGTAAATCCGGATCTGGTGGATATCAATTTTGGCTGCCCCGTTAAAAAAGTAGTCTGTAAGGGTGCCGGAGCCGGTGTTCTGAAGGATATTGATTTAATGGTGCGCCTTACAAAAGCCGTGGTACGTTCTACAAGCCTGCCCGTAACCGTAAAAACACGTCTCGGATGGGACAGTAATTCCATCAACATTGATGAAGTAGCTGAACGTCTTCAGGAAACCGGAATCAAGGCACTTACCATCCATGCGAGAACACGTGCCCAGATGTATAAGGGTGAAGCGGACTGGGAACATATCTCAAGAATCAAACAAAATCCCAATATTGAAATCCCTATTTTCGGGAACGGTGACATTGATTCTCCTGAAAAAGCGTTGGAATACAAGCAGAAATACGCCTGTGACGGAATTATGATCGGCCGTGCCGCTATCGGATACCCGTGGATTTTCAATGAAATCAAACATTTCTTCGAAACCGGGGAACATTTGCCGACACCTACGATTGAAGACCGATTGTTAGCTGTTCGTCAGCATGCCGAATGGAGTGCCGAATGGAAAGGGGAAAGGCTCGGACTGGTAGAAATGAGACAGCATTACAGCAATTATTTCCGTGGAGTTCCTCATTTTAAGGATTTCAGGAAAAAGTTCCTAGAAGTATTTACATTGGAAGAAATGGATATCCTGATCAGGGAAACGCAGGAGTTTTATACGCAGTATTTAGCCCAACAGGCATAGAAAATAAAAACCATCAAGCTATTTTTGATGGTTTTTTATTTTTATGAAATTTGATTAATATCCTTCTTTTGAGTCTTGGTTTTTAATTAAGGCCAATGCAGATGAAGTTCCTATTCTTTTGACACCGAGACCGATCATCCTTTCCGCATCTTCCGGAGTTCTCACGCCGCCTGCCGCTTTTACCGGGAGCTTACCGGCATTGTCAAGCATGATCCGTATCCCTTCAAAAGTTGCCCCGTTGGGTTTTCCGTCTTCGGTTTCATAAAAACCGGTTGAGGATTTCACAAAGATTTCTGACAATTCATGCTCATCAAAATTCTCTTCCGCCCATCCCGAAATGCGCTTTGTAATATCGGCAATCTGCAAGTCTGTTAATGCAGCGATTTCAATAATCCACTTTGCAATTTTATGATGCTGAATACATAAAGCGGTACACTTTACAAATTCTTCTTCTACGAGATCCAGATTTCCTTTCAGATAAGCACTATAATTAATGACAAAATCCAGCTCATCCGCTCCGTCAGCAATGGCTTTTTCAGCTTCTGCCAATTTTTCTTCCGTGGAATAGGTCCCCTCATGAAAACCGATAACCGTTCCTACTACCACATCCGAATTTTTTTTCCCGATATATTTTTTAACTGCTGATACATAATCCGGGCGGATCATCACGGCAAAAATACCGTTATCAATAGCTTCCTGAGCCAGTTCTATGTCTTTCTGTAAAGTCTGTTCTTCCGAAAGCCCCGACTGTGCAGGAGTTTTCAGATACGTTGAATCCAAATATTGCGCAATGTTCATAATCCTGTTATACTTTCAGTTGTCTGTAAATACCCTGCTCCAAAGATATGAAAGTTTCTGTTCTTATTACACCCTTCAGCTGCTGAAGCTTACTGAGGATCTGCATCAGGTGATCGTTGTCCTTACAGATCACTTTCAGGAAAATAGTATAATTCCCTGTAGTATAGTGGGCTTCCACAACTTCATTGATATCTTTCAGAGCCTTCACCATATCCGGATAATGGCTTGGCAGATCGAGGAATACACCTATATAAGAAATAACTTTATAACCGATTTTTTTCGGGTTTAAAAAAGAAATCGAAGTTTCAATAACCCCTGCCTGTTCAAGTTTTTTAATTCGCTGATGAACTGCCGTTGTTGATATTCCGACGCTTTTCGAAATATTCGACAATGACGATTTGGCATTATCCATCAACATATAAATAATTTCTTTGTCGATAGAATCTAACTGATAGCTGGTATTCTTTGAGTTTTTCATTCTACTTATTTATGTTTTTACGTTTATTTATCAATTTTAAATCTTACAAAAACCGGGAAATGATCGCTGTAACCTCCCAGATACCTTGTTCCGGCGAACGTTCTGAAAGGTCTGCCTCCAAGCTTTTTGTCGCGGCTCTTTATTTTATCAGGACAGAAGACTTCGGCATTTTCAAACACCAGCATATTATCTTCAGTAAAAAATGATTCAGAAAGCATTATCTGATCGAAAAGCAATCCTGATTTATAGTGAAAAGTAGAATAATTTCCTGCAGAAAACAGGCGCATAAAAGGATTTTCCATCACTTTTGCATGCGCATCGTTATAGAGAATTTTCATTAAATTTTCATCATTAGGGTTTTCATTAAAATCACCACACAAAATTACATTTTCTTTACCTTTATTTACAATATTCAAAATCCGGCTACGGATCTCCTTTATTATAAAGTCTCTTTTTCCTTTGTTAATATCTCTTTCCCGCTTGGATGGAAGATGAGCGATAAAAACATGTAAAATCTCTCCTCTATAATTTAGTTTTGAATATAGTACATCTCTAGTTGTATTGTAGTTTTCCTGGTTTTTATTAGTTGTCTCAAAAAAGAACGTAATGGTTTCAGAATTTATTACCTGAACTTTACTTTTATCATATAAAAATGCCACATCCACATGCCTTTCGTCCGGAGAATTATAATGCACAATTCCGTAACCGCAATTGAAAGGCTCTATCTGTACGAGGTCTTCCAGCACTTTTCTTCCGGAAACCTCTGAAAGACCGATCATAAAGGGCACCTCTCCATGCCCTTCTTTCATAAGCTGAAAAGCATGTGCTATTTTAAAAAGCTTATTCCTGTATTTCCTTTCATCCCAATTGCGTAGACCGGATATTGTGGGGTCCAGTTTATGCGTTGGCTTAGGATCAGGTAAAAACAAATTTTCAACATTGTAAAAACTGAACAGCTCCATCAGCATGGGTTTCTGGAATTTTTCACTGACATTTATCTCGAAAGTGTAAATTTATTATTTTATTTAATATATACTGAACAATTCCCTTAGAATCTTTCGTTAATTCGCCTTATAAACATAGTAAATATATAAATTTTAGGGCATTTAGATAATTTTAATTGGAATTATTAAAAATTATTATCAAAAAAAGTGATAAAACAGAAATAAAATGTTTTTTAGTTTTTTGCCTACGGAAAGATTAATTATATATTTCTAATATATCTTAAACTGGAAGTAGCCGGTGACAGGCAGAAAATTTTATAAAAGATCGGGACGCTTTTCTCTGGTTATTCTCAACGCTTCATTATGACGCCACTCTTCTATTTTAGCAAAATTTCCGCTGAGCAGGATTTTTGGAACTTCCAATCCTTTGTAAACTTCGGGCCTTGTGTAGATCGGTGGCGACAGCAAATCGTCCTGGAAACTGTCTGTAAGGGCACTCTGCTCATCATTCAGCACTCCGGGAAGCAGACGGATCACGGAATCAGCCAGGACGCAGGCCGCCAGTTCGCCGCCCGTCAGAACATAATCCCCGATAGATATTTCTTTGGTAATATGCAGATCCCTCACCCGTTGGTCGATTCCTTTATAATGTCCGCATAAGAAAATAAGATTCTGCTTAATCGATAAGGTATTGGCGATCTTCTGGTTCAAAGTAACACCGTCCGGTGTAAGATAGATCACCTCATCATACTCCCTCTGGGATTTCAGCTCGGAGATGCATTTGTCCAGAGGCTCTATCATCATCACCATTCCGGCTCCGCCGCCGTAAGGCTCATCGTCGATCTGCCGGTGCTTATTGATCGCCCAGTCTCTCAGATGATGAAAATGTACTTCTGCAAGCCCTTTATCCATGGCTCTCTTTAAAATGGAAGTTCTGAACGGACTTTCCATCAACTCGGGAAGTACGCTTATAATATCAATTCTCATTGTAATGTTTCGTTTTTCTTATTCGGCGAAATGATTAATCGTAAAGAAGAATCTTTGTTAAAATAGCTCCACATCCAGTTAAAAAATACCGCGAGCTTGTTTCTTACACTTAAAATAAGCATCAAATGTAAGAACATCCAGAAAAACCAGGCTAAAAACCCCTGGAATTTGATGAACGGAAGGTCTACAACCGCCCGGTGCTTTCCGATCGTTGCCAGAGAACCTTTGTCTTCATACTCATATTCCTCCCACTGGCTTGTATTTTTCTTTAACAGGTTTCTACCTAAATTTTTCGCCTGATTGATGGCCACGTTCGCTACCTGGGGATGCCCCTGAGGATATTTCGGGGTTTCCATATAGCTGATATCACCGATGGCGAAAATATTATCATAGCCTTTTATTTTATTATATCTGTCGGTAATGTACCTATTTTTAACAAGATTTTTTGAGGGAAAACCGCTGATCACATTCCCCGTCACTCCGGCTGCCCAGATTACGCTGTTGGAAGCAATGGTTTTTCCGCTTTTCATATACACTTTATCGCCGTCATACTCCGTTACATATTCCTGGCTCAGGAAAGTTACGCCAAGGTCCTTCAGATATTCCTCGGATTTGTTCTGCGCTTCAGCACTCATCACCGCAAGCGGCTTTTCCGTAGAACTTACCAGGATGATCTTAAGATGGTCGAAATTCATGTAAGGATAATCCCGTGGAAGAATTTCTTTTTTCATTTCGGCAAACGCACCGGCCAGCTCCACTCCGGTGGGGCCGCTTCCGACGATCACGATATTCCAGTTTCCGTCGTCGCTTCTGCTTTTTTCGAGGATCAGCTTTTCAAAGGTCATCAGGATATGGTTTCTGATGCCGATGGCTTCCTGGGTATTCTTCATCCCGAAGGCTTTTCCTTCCATATCTTTGTTGCCGAAGAAGTTCGTTTTGCAGCCGGTAGCGATCACAAGCTTGTCATAGCTGAACTCCGCTTCATCGGTAATCACTTTATTATTCGCTGTATCGATTTCTTTTACTTCCGTCAGGCGGAACTGTGTATTTCTGGAACGCTGAAAGATTTTTCTGAAAGGAAAGGAAATATTGGAAGGCTCAATTCGGCCGCACGCTACCTGGTAAAAAAGAGGCTGGAACATATGATGATTTACCCGGTCTAAAACAATTACTTTTTTGTTCTTGTTATTCAATGTTTTTGCAAGCTGCAGCCCCGCAAAACCACCCCCGATGATGATGATCTTTTCGCGTGTTTCCATAGTAGACAAATTTACTGATTTTATTTAGCATTTAGAAGTGAAAAAAGTTAGTTTTGCAAGAACTTTATGTCACCGAAGAAGTACAGCAAAAAAACCGCCAAAAAGATTCATACCAGCCGCCGGAAGAATTACTTTTTCCGACGCAGGATCCTGCTGGTGATCCTGATTATTGCGCTGGCGGGTACGGGTTTGTATCTGAAACAGTCGATCAGCTATTACTACGCCCTGTACTTTAATAAATTCACCCATAAAAAACTTCACAACAGCGAAACTGAGACGCTGAGGATCCAGAAAATTCTTTCCGATAACCTCGACAAAACCTACGGATTCGACATCTCCCACTATCAGAATAAAGAAGACATTAAATGGAACAGCCTGACGATCGGGAACAAGACCATTCCGCTGGAATTTGTGGTCATGCGTGCAACCATGGGAAACCGTAATGCTGATAAACATTTTGAGGCTTTCTGGGAGCAGGCCAAAAAACAGAAGATCATCCGCGGGGCTTATCATTTTTACAGGGCCGATGAAGATCCTGTAATCCAAGCCAATAACTTCCTTGAAAATGTAAAACTCGAAAGCGGAGACCTGCCGCCGATTTTAGATATTGAGAAAATTCCGAAACGCAAAACCAATAAAAAACTGATCGAAGATTTAAAAGTCTGGTGCAGGATCGTGGAGGAAACCTATGGTGAAAAACCCATCATTTACACTTACTATCATTATTACAAAGATTTCCTGAAAGGTGAATTCGATGATTATCCGCTATGGCTGGCTAATTACAATGATGTTCCGGCTCCTTCTCCCGATGGTATCTGGGATTTCTGGCAGTTTACAGAAAACGGGATTGTACATGGGATCAATACAAAAGTGGATCTTGATGTTTACAACGGAAGCTCCTGGTCTTTGAAAAACCTTACACTCGACTGATTTGCTTCTTCAAAGAAGCTCATTTAATCTTAAAAGGATGTCTCTGTATCCACTCCGTTTTAGGAGAAAGGGAAGGGAATATATTTTTCATGAACGGGTTGATTGCGGAATATGTATGCCTGATGAGTCCAAAAATTTCAACCGGTTCCGCGCCGATGGTAGATTTGATCTCCAGTGCCGTTCTTCCGAAAAGAATTCTTTTAAACTGATGATCGATGGCGAACCCGGCCATGTCCAGAAGCATATTCAGGTAAATCTGATTTTCTTTCTGGATTTCTTTATCATAGCCTAAAAAATAGGTATCAACATCATCATTGTTCAGAATTAGCGTATAAAAACCAATCAGTTTCTGATCTGAAAAATAGCCGAACACTTTAAAATTATTTCCTAAATGTTCTTTCATCCTTTCAAAATGGTTTTCTTCAAGGAAAAAAGTATTAAAAGGTGCATTTTCAGCTACATTTTTATACAGCACACTCATTTCTTTCCTGTATTTGGTGACTTTTCCGGCGTTCAATTCACGTTTTTCAATACCGGCAAGTTTCTTTCGGGCATTCTTCACCCTGGTTCTGTATTTGGTAGAAAAATCACGAATATAATCTTCAAAGGTATTCCAGTTCTCCCGTATTTGCAGGATCATATTCGGCTGTACGCAGAATTTAAAATAGTTCTGATGCTTACTATCTTGAAAAAATGAGAAAAATTCAGAACGGTAATCCTTATAGATGATGAGTGACGTTTTCCTGATCTCTTTCTGCATTTTATGCACTGCACTATCCAACAGTGAAACCATATTCTCCGTACTGATTTTTTCAGGATAGAAATAAAATCCGTTCTGCCCCGTCAGCATATTGTTGCCCAGGATCATCACATCCCGGCTGAACTTCCTCGCAGCATAATTTCTGAGGCTGCACCAGACCTCATCTTTCTGGAAAGTCTTATGCCGGATGAAATCCAGGTATTGGAATAAGGCACCGCCGATCAAATGTTCATCTTCAAAAAATCCTACAAAAAAGCAATTCATGTTCTGCGGCTTTGAAGTTTCAAGAACACGGAAATACGCTGCGGAAAGCATGATGTTATGATTTCCGATCACCGTATCCCAATTTTGGGGAAGGCCGGAAACCGAAGTGTAAATTTTTAAATAACGTGAATTCGACTATAAATAACTGATTAACAC
>NZ_JBHGAQ010000031.1:0-26945 GCF_042610505.1 Chryseobacterium sp. sg2396
CCTGAAAAAATCAAAGAGTTGGAGAATGGGAGAGTTGAAGAGTGTGAGAATATGAGTGGAGAACAGAGGGAGGGGTTAGGTTTAGAAATGGAAAATGTTTAAAGGAAGAGTTTGAAGTGGAAAACTAAAGTTGAAAGAGATAGCTCTCTGTTGAAGCAGAAGAATATATTTTAATTAAACGTGAAAGATAGGAAGTCTGTTTTTACTTGAGAAGAAATGATTCAGTAAAGTCTAAACAGAATAAAATGATAACGCAACGATTTAGAAAAACCGTTTGATGAAAAACCTATATGTATAATAGCCAACGAGGCAGCCTACCGCATCTGCGACTAAATCCAGGGTTTCCATGGATCTGCCGAGACCCATTTCTTCCTGTAGGATTTCGGTAAGAAAGGCATAAATAAGGATGATCTGAAAAAAGTATAAAAATCTGATTTTGGGAAAGGCCGCGATGAAGCAAAAACCCAGGGCTGCAAATATGCTCAGGTGCAAAATCTTATCGATACCGCTGAACATGAACCAGTACTCGTAGTTTTCTTCCCCCGGTTTGAGGAGCATATAAGTAAGAAATGCCCAATAAATGGGCAATATCTTACTGAATATTTTTGAAATGTTATCCAACGATCTCCTGGTATTCTTCTGCAGAAAGTAATTCTGACTGATCCGCACCTTCAGCAACTTCCAATTTGATGATCCATCCGTTTCCATAAGGATCTGAATTCAACAGCTCCGGCTGATCTTCCAATTCCGAATTGAATTCGATCACTTTACCTGCAATCGGCAAGAATAAATCGGAAACCGTTTTTACAGCTTCTACACTTCCGAAAACGGCACCGCCTTCAAGTTCGTCATCCACGGTATCTACGTCTACATAAACGATATCGCCAAGCTCGCCCTGCGCGAAGTCTGTAATACCGATGGTAGCGACGTTACCTTCGATTCTGATCCATTCGTGATCTTTGGTGTACTTTAATTCTGATGGTGTGTTCATTTTTAATTTTTTATTTGTACAAATGTATTCAAAATTCCAGAAGCTTCAAATATCGTACAAAAAAAAGTCCTTCAAAATATGAAGGACTCTTAAAATTTATTTTCGTTCTAATTAGAAAGTTCCCGAATTCCCGAAGGTAAATGTTGCGGAAATACCTGCTCTGATCGTTGACAGCGGGAATGCTGTTGAAATCTTGTATTTGGAGGTCATTTGCTCGTAGAACACCCTCAGGTTAAGATTTTCAGAGACGTTGTAGTCTGCTGAAACTTTAATATTCAGTAATCTCTGCCCGCCGGTTACCTGAGAATCGTCCAGCAAAATATTGGTAATACTTGTCTTGCTGTCTCTGAGAGAAAAATCTCCCCTGATATTCAGATCGCTCCCTTTGGCCTTCCCTCTTCCGCCTACATTCGTCATTCCCAATCTGAAGTTTCTGATAATATATCCTACTCTTACCACATATTCGCTGTTTGAATCTTCGGTTAAAGTATGATTGACCAATCCTAATAATAAAGTACGCAATCGGTTGTACTGGATTCCGAACTGGATGTTATTCCTCATCGTCATGTCCACCCCAATCAGCGGTGAGAAGTTTTCTACGTAACCTACCTGAGCGAAAGTGAACGGATTGATGTAATCGTCATTAATATCTCTCTTCGTAGCATCATAGGCATTCAGGCTGTTGAAATAATCAATGCTTGACTGGATTCCCGTTGCTGTGTAAGTCGCCTGATAGGAATGCAAAAGGTCAAACTTCGAGAACTGCCCGTTGATGATCGGGATATTCCTCAATCCTGAATAAGTGATTTTCCAGTTCGGAATTGGAAGGCCAGCTTTTCTAGGATTTCCCATTGCCTTCGGCGTCTTGCCTTCTACCGCTGCCCTGAATGCAGGAATCAGGATATAAGCGTTTGAAATTCCATATCCGTCTTTAAATCCGTTTGGCTGTAGAGCACCCGGCATCTGTTGTGACAACAATTGTGCATTCTGCCTGATCGCCTGGTAAATTGCCGCTCCGTCTTTGAAGGCTGTTTTTAATAAAACGACCGAATTGGAATATGTCACAAAGTCATTAGCGAATGTATAATTCGGATTCGGAACTCCGGTCACCGGATCCCTGTAATTAAACCCGGTGTGGGTAAAGTTCCTATTGTAGTTATGCAAGGCACTGACATCAATCCTTAGGTCGTTCATCGGCATGATCTGCAGGTTGGCCCGGAGTTCTCTTGTTGACATGCGGACATAAGGATCTGTCATGTAATCGGAACCGCTTACCCATCCGTTCTCCATGACCGTTCTTCTGATGTCGGCCTGTGAACCTAAAAGGAATCCGATGGTAGGCCCCCCTAAGGTCTGTCCGTACCCATACCAGTTCGGTGCGGATAACAATCCCGGAAGCACGGTACCGTTGTTTTCGGAATAATTGATATCCAACTGCTTCATAGATGTCAATAAATACGCCATGCTCTGAAGCGGAGTCAGTCTGTTTTTAAATTTAAACTTTTTATAAGCATACCGGTTTTTCTCCCACTGCTGGGTGTATGCATTGTTCAATGAATCTATTTCCTGCTTGCGTTTCTGAAGTTTTGTAGAAATATTTTTAAAGTACTTAAACTGACCGAAGAACTTCGTAAAGTCCGCTGTTGCTGTTGCCTGGATGACATTGGTATTCTGACCGATTGATCCTAAGCTTCCATCCGGACTTGCCAGAAGCACGGTGGATCTTGCATTCCAGTTGTAGGTAAATCCATAACCTAATTCCGCATCAATAAAATCCAGATACGGAAGATACTGGAACGGCAGTTTGTAGTTCAACTGAACCCTGTGGTTATACAATACCGGTCTTCCCGCTCTGAATACATTTCCAAAGATCGCAGTGTTGTCCATGGTATTCACATCCACATTATCATTCAGCGTTCGGGTTGCAGAATTGATTTCGAGTTTCAAAGATTTGGTAAAATTAAATCCTAACCCATACTGCCAGCCGAAATAGAAGTTTCGGTTTCGGAGCGCACCAAAGTCGTCCCCGTAATTACCGTTTAAGATCGCATCAATATTTCTGAATTCAAGCTCATTGTAATTTCTGTCGATTTCGGTTCTGAAGGAGAATCTTGTCGGAATCGGATTAAAATTAAACTCTTTTGCCCATCTCAGGTACTTCGTTGATTTTGCCGTGTCGCTGATCATTTTATTGAACGGACGGATCACCCAAGGCTTAAAGGTATAGTTGTAATCGATGTACCCTCTCAGATACTGTCTGTAATTTCTCTTGGTATAAATATCCCTGAAATAATCGTCATTATAAACCGCCGTTACCGATACGTTTTCGATATCATAGAACTTCGGCTTTCGGTTCGGATTCATTCTTTCTTTGTGCATATTCACCACCCCGATACTCCTCTGCTGGGTATAGGTTCGTGCTACTTTTTTAAGCTGATCCTTGTTAGCCGCTTTCTTAAACTCAACATCGGTATCCAACGGATTATACTTCGGATCTTCGATGGTCTGGGAATAAGAGTAGTTTACCGGAATCTTCACCCCGCTTTTCGCCGGAAGGAATTTATCCACATTTACAGCCGTATTGATGCTGAAAGCCGACTGGGTCGATTGGGTTCTTTCTGCCGGCTTGGAATCAATGTTTCCAAAACCGACTGAGGTATAAGACGCACTGGTATTCACCGTAGCAAAATCACCCAGGTTAAAATTCAGGCTGGCGTTCCCGGCGTACCCTCCGTCGTTTTCAATTTCGGAGAGGCGGATTTCGTTTACCCATAAAACTCTATCAATTGCGGTAGCGTTTCCAGAACCTCTATCAAATCCGTTTCTAATACCAATTACAATTGTGGTAATATTCCCTAAACTAGGTCGTCCCTTGATGTAAAGACTTTTAAAGGTATTTCCAGGATCGAAAACCTCATCTTTTAGCCTTTTTATAATATCGGTAGGGTATTTTTTATCTCTTCTGATTTTGGCATCCACGAAGTCCTGGATATTCAGATCTACATCATTTTCCATCGGCCAGATTTCCATCGGAGCAGTTGCATTTGTCGGAGTAATCTTTAATGAAGATTCATATTCATAATAGTTGTCCGTTGCATCACTACCGAAACGGATGAAGAATTTAGTTTTCTGATCAATTTGCCCAATATTCGGATCTGTACTTTTTGGATCTGTATGAGTATGTACAAAAAGTTTTAGCTTTTTATATCTTCTCATATCTAAAGAAGTATTCTTAAATACACCTCTTGCCTCAGAAGGAGGAAGAGAAGTAGCTTTTAAATATAATGAAGCTTCATTTTGTCTTTGGGCACCTGCATTTCCGCTTAATACCTGTCGGTCAATTCCCGGAGGCAATACATAAGGTGGCTGGTTTAAAGCATTCTCTTCAATATTTACACTTCCGACTTCAAAATCATTATTAGTAACTGATATCGATCCTTCATCTATTGTACCTGTTCCTGTAGTCGCAAGATTTTTAGGGTATTTTCTCCAGTCCGAGCGTACAAGATCCATGGTTCCGAATCTTAACGTAGAGGTCTGGTCGAAACCTTTTAATAATAATCTGGCAAAACGTACATTGTTCAGAATGGAAGCATCATGATCTCCTGCCGTTGTTACATACTGTGAAACCGGGATCCTGAATAAATACCATTTTACCTGCGAAGTCTGCCCGTTCTGGAAAGTAGCCTGAACGGTTTTCACATCAACGATATTGTTCTGTCCTAAAGCAAGGCTTCCCTGGTCTAAATTCACTTCGTACTGGTTATAGCTTTCAGTCTGATCCAGGTTATAATCTTTATTGATGTCTTCCGCATCCGGAGTTTGGGAAGCTACTTCCAGTGAATTGCTCTGGGAGTTTCCTTCCGGTCCTCTGAAATATTTGTATCGCTGAACAAGAGACGAAGCCTGGTTACCGGTAAATTTATCGGACATATAGAATACGAAATCATCTACCGCCGGGTCATTGATATTGGTTACCGGGTTTACGAATGTATTTCCGAATAATGCAGATTCCTGGTCTGAGCTTAAACCGTCATACCCTAAATCCTGCGCCGTTCTGTCGGCTCCTTCGCTTGAGAACGCGTATAAAATCGGCGGTTGTTTTGGCTGTGTTCCCCAGTTGGAAGTCGTGGTTACAGAAGGTGCGGAAGGCGTCGGCAATCCGTTTTCGTACTGCATCTGTCCGTCTTTCAGTACATCCTCGGAAACATTACCCAACTGTAACAACATTTTCGGTGCGGTTCCTAATGTGTTTCCATCGGCATATGGATCCATCATCCAGAATTCTACGTATTCGATATTGGAATTGACGAAGTTGGAGACGGTAATCGGTCTCATGATCCCTGCCCATCGTTGCGCTGTCGCTTCTGATGCCGGGTTTGAGTTGTACGGTCCTTTTTCCGCCGGATAGTAAGAGATATCGAATGTATTGGTAAAGGTCTGTTCACCCGCTACGAAATCCCTATTATTAAAGATCTCGGAAAACTGTACCCTTCTGGACGCGTGGTTGGAAACCGACTGCGGTGTAATCCCGTTCGGTGCCTTTCCGCCTACACCCCAGAATCGAGGATCGATGTTGTACCATGACAACAAACCTCTTCCATATCCTTCTGTTCTATCGTTATTTTTACCGGCTCCAAAAAACAGAGGATCTCCCTGGTTCTTCTCCGGCTTTGAAGCTAAGCTCCATGCCGTCGGTTCTTTCAGGGTAATTTTAGAAGTGGTCTGTTCAAAATCATCGATATAGGATTGGTCGTTGATCCCTTTGTTTAATCCCGGAAGCAGGTAAGCTGTTTCCATCTTGAAGTTTAAGTTCGAAGGCGCTTCTGTATTGACCAACGGAATTTTATCAGTTAACCTCGTCAGGAACGGCAGCTGATTGTTGTACATCAGGTTGATTCCCGCCATGGTATTGTTTACGGCTTCCTGACCGTAATTTACCTTCTGGGTAAGCGGCGATTCGGAATAGTTGACTACCGTTCCGCCCAAAATAAAGTTCTCGTTGAATCTTCTTTCTAAGTTTAATCCTAAAAACCTCTTACGTTGGGTGTTAAATGTCAACTGGTTTTCCAGGGAAATATTGATGGCCTGACCGGACTGTTTCACCTGTTCGTTGATGATCGTCACGGTTCCCAGCATATAGTCTACCGTATAGTCGATCCCTTCGGTCAGCTGAACCCCGTTAGCTGAAACTTTTACGGATCCCTGCGGAACGTTTACGGCGCCTAAAGAAATCCCCTGCCCCTGCGTTCCTTTATAACGGCCTTCAATGGTGTACCGCTGGGCCAGATTGCTTGAAGTAGCCACCTGCTTCTGCTGGGCGTAAAGATCCGAGAATACATACTGCGGATCATTGGTTCCCAAAACATTCTGGATATAACTTCCGAACGGCTGTACCTTGGTAAAGATCACCCTTCCGGTTTCCGGACGGATGGTGATTCCGTTGACAAAATCGAAAATCCCGTCTCCGGTGGTTCCTCCGTTCTGCTGTAAATCGCCATTGGCATTTAGTCGGTCCCAGTTGAGCAACTTGATCAGAGGAACATTATTTACCTGCGGGTTATTGGCCACCGGAAGATAATTTACCTTACCTCCGGACTGCGGATCCCTGTATAAAACATTCAGGATAAATCCGTCACGGTTGACCTGTCCCGCATCCAGCGAATAGATGTTCTTCATCATCAGGTCCCACATCGGAGAAGAGGTCTTCACCGTAGTGTTCGGCTTTAATAATTTAGCGACCAGCACTGTGCTTTCTTCAGAGAATTCCCCTACTTTGTACACCTGGTTGCTGCCGTTTACGGTATAAGAGAACGACACCGCCAAAAGCTGGTTGTCATTTAGTTTCTGATTCAAGGAAATGTACCCCAATTGCGGCTGCAGGATATATTCATTGGTATTTAATCTTCTTGCTTTTTTATTAAAGATAAACTGTTCCCCATCCTGGTATGTATCGGTTCCGCCTGTTCCGCCGAACGCTACCGGAAGGGTTGCTCCCTTAATCGCATTATAAGTGGTACTGGCATCCCGTAATCCGGGTAAAGCATTCACTGCGGAATATAAACCGAATCCCGGCTGGTCGTTATTAGGCAGCGATCCGGGGGCGTCCCCCAAATCCCTTATTCCGACAATACTTTTCTGGTACTGCAAATTGCTGTTTCCCTGGTCCAGTACCCACACCTCCATTCTGGTGATGCTGATCTTCGAATTGATCTGGGGATAATTTAACAAAGCATTGTCATAGCTGTTCAGGAAATAGTGGCCTAAGAAATAGTGCTGGTTGTCTTCGTAATCAATGGCATTCAGCTTAAAGGTATTCATCACCCCGCCACCCTGTACGGTGATGTTTCTGGCTTCCCCCTGCTGTTGCGAAAGGACAACGGTCCCGTAGGTTTTTCCCAACTGGAATTCGGTTTTCACCCCGAATAAAGACTGGGATCCCCGAATCAGACTGGTTGACAGCGGCATATTTACGTTACCGAATTCTACTCTTTTAATGATTTTATCCTCTCCTCCGGCATTCGGCTTATCCACATCATTCAGTCCTTTCTGCTGAAGGTCTTTCCAGCTTCCTTTGGCCTGCCAGACGAGATTCATCCTGTTTTCAAAGGCGAAACCGCTCTGGGTATCGTAATTGGCTTTCAACTGAAGGTTTTCCCCCACTTTCCCCAGTAACCCCAGCTGAATTCTCTGATCAATATCAAAGGTAAAACTGGTCCTGTTCTGAGGCAGGATCAGCGGGTTGTCGATTTTCTGGTATAATCCTGCAAAGTCAAATGATGCATATCCTGACGGGATAATTTCGATCTTGTTGCTGCCGAAAATGGTTTCAAAGAGGCGGTTGTTGATCCGCAGGGAAGGAATCAAGCCTTTTCTTGCCGCATCACTTTTATCTTTCCGGAACATTAAGCTGTACCGGTCGGATTTTTCTTTGTAATAGGCTTTGGTCTGCGCCGCCATCATGAACTCCTTATAATCTTCGGGAGACATGGCTGTGGGTGGTCCGGTTATTGTATTTCCTACTTTGGGATACACAAAATACATCCCGGTTTTTATATCGTAATAGGCTTCATACTGCGTAGGATCCGCCAGTTCGTAATCTTTTTTAATGATTGCCGTGTCCTGTACCTGTGCTGCGGGACGCCTCTGCGCAAAAGAACTCACCGAGACCAGCAAGAACGAAAGGAACAGGAATATGTTGAGGTATTTATAATTTGCCACCAAATGTTAAATGTTTTTTAAGATTTGTTTTACCAACGCTTCGACCGAAATGTCAGAATCTTGTTTAATGATTCTGTCTGCCAGCTTCTCACTCATCCGTTTCGGAATGCCCAAAACTTCTAATGCAGATAACGATTCTTCCTTCACTTTATTATTTGCGATGGTAGAAATGTTTTCTTCCGGATTGCTGAATTTCTGCACTTTATCCTTAAGATCCACAATGATTCTTTCGGCGGTTTTTGCCCCGATTCCTTTGGCTTTCTGAATAAGCGCACTGTTCTTTGAAAGGATAGCCGATGCGATCTCCTCCAGGCTTAATGTGGAAAGTAAAATAAGGGCCGAAACAGCACCTACTCCGTTAACACTTATTAACAGATTGAACATTTCTTTTTCCGAACGGGTTTTAAACCCGAACAAAAGATGTGCATCTTCCCGGATAATCTGCTGAATATAAAGTACGGTTTCTTTGTTTACAGTAAGGGTCTGTGAGGTCATCAGGCTGATCCCTACATAGTAACCAACACCCTGAACGTTGATCACTGCGTAAGCAGGCGTAAGTTCCTGAACAATGCCTTGTAGTGAAAATATCATTATTAATTTTTATAGCACCCCAAATATAGCAAATTAAACTAACTATTGTTTTCATTTCATGGGTGAATGATTTTTAACTGAATTTTTAAATAGAAATTTAATGATGCGGCATAAAAAGGAAAAACTTCGAAATTGGTTCTCAAGATATGAATAACATTATATAGCATTTAAGAGTTAATGATTAGGAACTTTTTATGTAGCTCGTATTTGGTAAAAGTACAGCCTAAGTTAAAATACAAAAGACTCCGCTATGGAGTCTTTTGTCGTATTATCAAATTAAAATAAAAAAATTATTTCTTATCTTTCTTTTCCCTTCTCTGTGCATCCAGAACGGCTATCGTCGCCAGGTTGACGATTTCGTCTACACTGGAACGCATCTGTAAAACGTGTACCGGCTGCTTTAATCCCATCAGGATCGGGCCGATGACCTGTGCGGTCTTCATGCCGCGGATGATCTTGTAGGAAAGGTTGGCACTTTCAAGGTTCGGGAAGATGAAGGTATTTGCAGGCGTGGTCCCCAGTTTTGAGAAGGGATAATCGCTCAGATGGTCTGCATTCATGGCGAAATCCGGCTGGATTTCCCCGTCCACGATCATTTTCGGATATTTCTCATGCAGGATGCTTACGGCTTTTGCCACTTTTTTTGAAGTCTCAGAAATAGCCGCGAAGTTTTCAAATCCAAGCATCGCAATTCTCGGTTCGATCGCAAAAGATTTTACGGTAAATTCCGCCATTTTAGCAATGTTTACCAGGTCTTCGGAAGTAGGATTCTGGTTGATGGACGTATCGGCGAAGAAGATCGGCTTCTTTTCAGAGAGGATCATCATCATGGCCGCTATTTTATCCACACCTTTGTCTTTTTCAATAATTTCCAAAACCGGTCTTAGTGTAGAAACATAGTTTTTGGAAAACCCGATGATCAGCCCGTCCGTATCGCCGTGTTTCAGCATCAAAGGCCCGAAGTAATCCCTCTGGCGAACGAATCTTTTAGCCTTATATTCATTCATCCCTTTTCGCTGGCGAAGTTTCCAAAGGGTCTCTCTGTACTTTTTACGGTTTTCTTTCTGGTCGTCGTCACTCGGATCTATAATCGGAACATCAATATTGATTCCGAAACGTTCCATCTGTTCTCTGACGTATTTTTTATTTCCTAACAGGCTTGGGTAAGCGATTCCTTCTTCATATAAAATCTGGGCGGCTTTCAGCACGTTGTATTCTTCGGCATTTCCTAAAGTAATTCTTTTCGGATTGGCTTTGGCGCGGTTCTGCATCATCCTTACCAGCTTTTCATCCCTTCCCATTCTGTCGAGCAGGCTGTTTTCGTATTCTTCGAAATCGGTAATGGTTTTTCTGGCAATTCCGCTTTCGATTGCTGCTTTGGCTACGGCACTCGAAACTTTGGTGATCAGCCTGTTGTCAAAAGGTTTCGGAATAAAATATTCCCTTCCGAACTGTAGGTTCTGAACATTATACGCTAAAATTACAGCTTCGGGAACCGGTTCTTTCGCCAGATCGGCAATGGCATGAACGGCGGCCAGCTTCATGGCTTCGTTAATTCCTCTTGCCTGAACATCCAGTGCTCCACGGAAAATATACGGGAAACCAAGAACGTTGTTCACCTGGTTCGGATAGTCGCTTCTTCCTGTGGCCATGATGACATCTTTACGGGTTTCCAGGGCTACATTATAGGCAATTTCCGGATCCGGATTCGCCAGTGCGAAAACAATCGGGTTTTCTTTCATGCTTAATAGCATTTCCGGTGTCATCACGTTTCCTTTAGACAGCCCTACGAAAACATCGGAACCTTTTACCGCATCTTCCAGGGTATCGATATCGGTTTCTACGATGAAATCCAGTTTTTCAGGGGTAAGGTTTTCCCTTTTATGGTTGATCACGCCTTTGCTGTCGCACATCAGGACGTTTTCTCTTTTTAGTCCTAGAGAAATATAAAGATTGGTACAGGCAATCGCCGCAGCTCCCGCTCCGTTAACCACCATTTTTACCTCTTCGATCTTCTTATCAGCAATTTTCAGGGAATTGATCAAGGCTGCCGCTGAAATGATGGCCGTTCCGTGCTGATCGTCGTGCATCAAAGGGATATCCAGCTCTTCCTTCAGCCTTTGTTCGATGTAGAAAGCTTCAGGCGCCTTAATATCTTCCAGATTAATTCCTCCAAAAGTTGGGGCAATTCCTTTTACAATATCGATAAATTTATCAGGATCTTTTTCGTTGATTTCGATATCAAAAACGTTGATATCGGCAAAAATTTTGAACAAAAGACCTTTCCCTTCCATCACGGGCTTGGAAGCTTCCGCCCCGATATCGCCCAACCCAAGAACTGCCGTCCCATTGGAAATAACAGCTACCAGATTGCCTTTTCCGGTGTAGTCGTACACGGTTTCAGGCTTCTCGTGAATTTCCATACAAGGAACTGCAACCCCCGGAGAATAAGCCAGTGACAAATCTCTCTGAGATGAGTGCGGTTTTGAAGGGATCACTTCGATCTTACCTTTAGGCTCGGCTTTGTGGTAATCTAGCGCGGCCTGATTAAAGTTTTTTTCGTCGCGGTGGGTTTTGTTTGACATATAATGAATTTTGTTGTTTAATTATAATATATACTGAATATGGTAATCGACCAGGCTCTCGATAGGCTTCTGAACGATCTGCCCTACTTCAAGGTTAAGCTCTGCCGCTGCAGAACGTACAATGTCTTCGTAATAATAGGCGATGGAGCCTATAAAATTAACCTCAGCATCATTCGATTCTTTGTAAGGAAGGACCTGGTAATCGAAGAAGTTGAGCATCTCTTCAAAAACCATTTTCTGAAAATACGGATGGTCTTTCCTTTCCACCACGAATTTGTTGAAATCGGCCAAAAAAGCATTCGGGCGGGTGGTATGGTACATGTTTTTCAAAGTCTCCTCTACCGTCAGGTTATACGTTTTTTCAAACTCGGCTGAAAGCTCTTCGGGAAGCTTCTGCATAAAGAATCTGCGCACCAGCTGTTTCCCGATGGCACTTCCGCTTCCTTCGTCCCCGACAAGAAATCCCAATGAAGGCAGCTGGATCCTAATATTTTCCCCGTCGAAATAACATGAGTTGGAACCGGTACCCAAAATGCAGACAATGGCCGGTCTTCCTCTGTAAGCAGCATACGCTGCTGCGGTAAGGTCTTCCTTTACAATGATTTCCGCCTGGGTAAATACACGGCCCAGCTCTTCGATAATGGTGTCGCAGTTTTGCTGGACGCCACACCCGGAGCCATAGAAATAGATTTTCTTAATGGAGTTTTTAACGGTTGCAAGACTGGTATTGCTCTGGATTTCCGGAACAATGAGTTCTCTGCTGATAAAATTCGGGTTGAAACCAATGGTTTCCGTTTTCAGGAAGACTTTTTTAAAATCATCCAGAATGACCCAATCCGATTTCGTAGAACCACTATCCACAATAGCAACCATATTTTACATTTTAGTTTAAAGATGCTAAATTATGAATTTATCTTATACGATGACGGATTATGAACATGACATATGTACTGTTTATTAAAGTCCGTGATCTGTTTTTATAAAGGCTAAATATTATGTATCGCGCTGAGTTTCTATTGTTTTTCAAAGCTTATTTAAACTGCTGGTATATTCTGTTCATGAGGTTTTTTACCAGCCTGCCATTCTGATGGTTGGACAGGACTACCATCCCGATCTGATTCTTTACGGAGTATCTGATCAATGAAGAATTTCCGAAGGTATCTCCGTCTTTCTCCAGGAAATCACTACCCATTTCCCAACCCAGGCCGAGCTTCCGTTTGCTGTCTTCGTAATAGGTCTTTTCCGTCACCGTTCTTGCAGCGGCAAAGTCTTTATTAAAAAGGTAAGCTTTTATATACCTCATCAGATCTACGGCATTTGAGGTCAGGCCACCGGCAGGATTCACTTTGTTCAGTACCATCGGCTGCTGGGGAACGCCCTGTTGGTTGTACAGCCCAGCCCGGTTCTGAGTTTTCAAAGTATTAAATGAAGTGGAATTCATTTTCAGCGGTTTCAGGATCTGTTTTTCAATCAGGCTTTCATAAGGTATTTTTAATTTTCTTTCCAGGATATTCCCTAAAAGCGAGAACGCATAGTTGTTATACTGATACTGACGGTAACCGGATAAAGAATCGGTTTCTTTCAATACCTTAAAAAGATAGTTTTCATCCACAAACCTGAACGGATTGGACGGATCTTGTTGGATAAGGTCTGAAAAATAGGTATCGCCGCTCAGGTTGGGCAACCCGGATTGATGCGTGGCCAGATCGGTGAGCAAGACTTTCTTTCTTACCTCACAGTTCAGCATAATTGTGGAAGGCAGATAGGAATCGATAAAGTCGAAAGCTCCCATATTCCCTTTTGCTATTTCCTGAGCCAATAATAAAGAAGTAAACGTTTTGGTTGCGGAGCCGATTTCAAACACTGTCAGGCTGTCCATTTTTGCTTTTGATTCTTTGCTGCGTGTCCCATACGCATAGTATTCCGTTTTTGAACCTTTGGAAATTCCGATCACCAAACCGACTTCAGGAAACGCTTTCAGTTCTTCCTCCACAATTTTGTCGATGGCACTCCGGTTCCTCTGCCCCGAACAGAAGATGGCAAAAAAAGAGAAAAGGAGCAATAACAGGTTTTTGTTCATGAGAAGTTTACCGGGATAAGTAGGGATATTTTGGGGATTGTTACAGGATGATTTAAATACATTTATATGATCTAAAAGTATTTCATAATTTTATTTAAAGCTTATATCTTCAAATAAAATAGAACCAAAACTTGATCTTGGTTCTATTTTAATCATTCATTCAGAAATTTATTATTGCTTTATCTCTGATTTGGTATCGTTAAACTGAACCAGCCAGTCTTCGATCTCTTCTTCCAGGTAAGAGGTCTGGAGGATCATGGCGTTGATAAAATCGTCGGGTACGGGCTCACCGGTGGAGTTTTCGAGATTCCAGAGCTCGTTGGACATGTTTTCGTATTCGGAATAGACCCGTTTAAAGCGTGTATTTTCTCTTTCCAAAGCTTCGATATTCTGTTGCTGAAGCTGGAATTTTCTGTATTTGTTTTGACGTTTCATACAAATATTATTAAATGGGGGCGTTAAAGTTTTTAGGTGGTATGATTACAATCACATTACAAGATAGGAAAAACCATCAACATAAACAGTTGAAAATGAATTTATTATCAGGTTTGACTAGCATTATTTCGAAAACTAAATTTAGAAATAATTTTGAATCAAAAAAAATATTTAACATCTTTTTTTAAGTGTTTAACATATAGTTATACATTTGCATATCATAAAAATCGGATGAGAGATTTAATACTACGTCAGAAACAGGTTTTGTTCTTCATCATTGCGGGAGGGCTCAGCGCCGTTGTGGAAATCGGGAGCTTCAAGTTTTTCAGTACTTCGCTGCCCCACTTTTTTCCGCGGGAAATCAACTTCCACGGGATCCACTATCCGTTGAGTAATATTTTCTCGACAAGCTGCGGAATCATCAGCAATTATTTTCTGAGCATCTGGTTTGTATTTGAAAGAGGAAAGCACTCGAAGAGAAAAGAATTTGCCTATTTTATGCTGGTATCTTTTATTTCCACTTTATTAAGCCTCACTATTTTCCAGATTTTTTACAGTTTTATATTTAAGGATAACATAAACCTTATTATTTATACGCTGAGCCCGGAGATGATCAGCAAGATCGCAGCAATTCTTTTGGTGTCGATCCTGAATTATTCGGTCAAGAAAAAAGTAATCTTTAACGGATAAGCAGTGACAAAGATTTTAAATTACCTCTGGAGAGGATGGATGATGATTCTGGCATTTGTCTGTACGATTCTATTCGGGATTCCCGTTTACATTTTGTCATTTAATAAAAAACATTATAGATACGCCTATATATTTATACGCTGCTGGAGTTACTGTATGTTTTACGGAATGGGATTGCGCTACGAGCTTATAAAACTTTCCCAACAGAAATTAGATAAAAATCAACAGTACGTTTTTATTTCCAACCACACTTCGATCATGGATATTATGCTGATGTGCATTCTGTGCGATCATCCTATCTGTTTTGTCGGAAAAATGGAGCTGGTAAAAATTCCGATTTTCGGGACTATCTATAAAAGGATATGTGTGATGGTTGATCGAAAGAGCGCCCGGAGCCGCGCCGATGTCTACAGAAGGTGTGCCGAAAAGATGGAGGAAGGAAACAGCATCGTTATTTTCCCTGAGGGCGGTGTGCCGGATGATATTTCCATTATTCTGGATGAATTTAAAGATGGTGCTTTTACCCTTTCCTCAAAACACAATTCCCCGATTGTCATCTTTACGTTTATCGGATTAAAGGAAATGTTCCCTTTTGATAAAGGTAAAGGATACCCCGGTAAAGCCAGAGTTTATTTCAATGGGATTCTTCCTCCTTCAGGATCACCAAAAGACCTCAAATTGTCTTCATTTGAGACAATAAAAAAAACATTGCTTCAACACTATAATTAATAGAAATAATATATATTTGTTTTCAGAAATTTTCAACAAATATGTCAAATTATTCTAAACAAACCAATTGGGGGCAATTTGTTCCGTTGGTGACTGTGTTTTTCTTCTGGGGATTTATTGCCGCAAGTAACGATATCCTGATTCCCGTTTTCCAGAAAGCTTTTAATTTATCCCAAACCGAAAGTATGCTTGTGCAGATATGCTTCTATGTAGCATACACGGTGGGTTCTTTAATTTATATGCTCATTTCTGCCGGATTAAAGCAGGATCTCGTTAATAAAATAGGATACAAGAACGGGCTTATCGTAGGCCTTTTGATTTCTGCAGCGGGAACATTACTATTCTATCCGGCGGCCAACCTCCATTCTTTTGTGTTGATGATTTCAGGACTTTTCATTGTAGGACTCGGGTTTTCGCTCCAGCAGATCGTGGCCAATCCACTTGCGATTGAAGTAGGACCCTCCGAAACAGGATCCCAACGATTGACAATGGCAGGGGGAATCAATAACTTAGGAACGACGATCGGTCCGCTAATCGTTTCTTTTGCGATTTTCGGATCGGCAGCCGCCGCAACGAATGATGTAAGTGTTGAAAGTGTGAAAGTTCCTTACCTTATTTTGGGCGTAGCGTTTGTGTTGGTGGCCATTATGCTGAAATTCTCTTCGCTTCCGGCTGTAACCCCAACCAATACTGAAAATACGGATGACGCTGTAAAAGGGGAACACCGCAAATCCGCTTTGGCCTATCCGCAGCTCGTGATGGGAATGATTGCGATTTTTGTTTATGTAGGGGTGGAAGTTTCTACGGCCAGCAACCTTCCCGCTTATATGGAAAAAAACTTAGGTTTTGAAACCAAAGATGTTGCTCCTTACATTTCTTTATACTGGGCTTCTCTAATGATAGGCCGTTGGACAGGCGCCGTTGAAGCTTTCGATATCAGCGCAGGATTCAAAAAGGTATTGAGATTCCTGGCACCTTACCTGGCTTTCGGTGTCTTCTTACTGGTGAACGCGATTGCGAAGCATGACCTTTCGCATTTCTATGTTTACGGACTGATTATTATCGCCATGATTATCTGTGATATTTTAAGCAAAGGAAATCCGGCAAGGATGCTTCTGATTTTCTCGGTAGCAGGTATTGCTTCTTTATTAATAGGAATGTTTACAGACGGGATGGTTTCCGTATATGCTTTCACAAGTGTAGGTTTATTCTGCTCTACTCTTTGGCCATGTATTTTTGCCCTGGCGATCAACGGACTTGGGAAACATACCAACCAAGGGTCCGGCTTACTGATCATGATGATTATGGGAGGTGGGATTGTGAGCCTGATTCAGGGATATATTGCCGACCTTACCAACATTCACTTCAGTTATATTGTAGGAGTCATCTGTTTTGCTTATCTTGCTTTCTACGCCATCAGAGTAAGCGGAATCCTGAGAGCTCAGGGAATTGATCTAGACAAAATCACAAAAGGCAGTGGTCACTAATAAAACAAAAATAATACATAAGAAAAGATATTGGGCGGGTATATTACTTGCCCAATTTCTTTTGTTTTACGCTTTTTCAAAATCTACCGTGGTGATTTCTTTTTTTGAGCGTTTTTTTGAATTTCAGAAGAAAATCCATCAGTCGGTTTTTGCCTGGACCCCCTTCTCCATCGGAGATCTTCTCTATCTTCTGACAGGAATTTTTCTGCTTTACTATTCTATGATCTTGTTTAAAAAGAACAAAAGGCATTCTTCCCTTCTTTCAATTTTAATTGGGATTAATATTTTTTACTTCCTGTACCAGGTATTCTGGGGCATGCTGTATTTTCAGGTTCCGATAATCAAAAAGCTGGCTACCCAAGAAGAACCTACCATCGAAAAAGCAAAAATACTTGCTCAGGAATACCTTGAAAAATGTAAAAAGACAAGAAAGCTGGTAAAAGAAGACAGGAACGGAATTTTTATCATCACGGATCTGCAAGCCCTGCAGAGAGAAATTCTATTGCAACAGACCAGGCTTCCCAAAAACATTTCCGGTAAAAAAGTTCCTGAAATCAACTCTTTTAAACCCAGCCTTTTTAAAAAAGTGATGAACTTTACGGGTATTCTGGGATATTATAATCCCTTCACGGCCGAAGCACAATATAATTCACAGCTTCCCAATACCTATATTCCTTTTACTTCTGCTCATGAAAGCTCACACCAGCTCGGTTTTGCACGGGAGCAGGAAGCTAATTTCATAGGATACCTGATCGGAATTGATTCTAAAAATCCTGAGCTGCGTTACAGCACCGAATATTTCACTTTGAAAAGCCTGCTGAATTTCATTGTGGAAAATGATCCGGAATTTGTAAAATTAATGTTGAGCAATTATTCGCTTCCGATGAAGAGAGACCGGGCGTATGAAAAAGCTTTCGTATTAAAACACCAGGGTTTGCTGGATGATTTTTTCGGATTTACCAACAATCTTTTTCTGAAGAGCAATCAGCAGGAAGGATCGGTGACCTATTCATATTTTATAGACCTTTTATTAAACTATAAAACAGCTTAAAAATAAAAGAATCGTATCAGGCGATACGATTCTAAAAACACAAATGATGAAAAAAAATTTATTACCTTGACTTGTTCCCTCATTCAAGGCTTTGTAAAAGTACAATATATTTTAGAATAAAAAAAAAAATTAATCTGTTTTTTTCAACTTTATGAAAACTTTAAGAATTTGTAAACTTTTTATTATGTTAATAAAGTTATTCCATTTCATGCGAAAAACCTATATCATTGATAAAAAGATGATTGAGCATAAATATGATTAAAAAAACACCATTAAATCAAACAATCGTTTAATATAAATAAATCCTTAGTATTTCCCATTAAAATGATAAAAACCTATTATTTAATATTTCAGACCTGATTCTAACATTTAGCTCAAAAGATATTTTTATAATAAACAGCGTCTGTATCCAAACGCTGTTTATTTGTTTTTAAATATTTCCAATTCCTTTTTTAAAGATTCATTTTCATGTTTTAAAATGGCAATGTAATCATGTAAATTTTCCAGTATTGAATTGGGAAGATTAAAATGTTGACTGTAGTTTCCGGAATTGTCATCAGATGTCAGTGTTTCATTATAAACAACTTTAATATTCTCTCTTTCTTTAATATCATCAACAGAAACATTCAACACGTTGGCCAGCTTTATCCATTCTTCATCGTGAATTTTCGATTTTCCGTTTTCTTTACGGGAATAACTTGAAATATCGGTTGATAATATTTCTGCCATTTCTTTCTGGCTCATCCCTTTTTCCTTTCTGAGGCTTTTTAATTTTTTGCGTATCATTTTTTGTGCTTTTAAGCAAATGTATAAAACCGAATGCAAATTTTGCAAGAAAATTGCAAAAAATTCGCAAATTTTATCCATTCTATGTGAGATAATTTTTCATAGTTTTGAAATCTCAATATTGATAAAGCGCTTTAATCTCCAATTTATATTTGCGCAGGTATAAATTGTAAACTGATCAGTAAAGCCCATGCCAGGGATTGTATGGCAAAACGTATTATCAATTAAAAAATGAACAAATGAAAAATTTGAAAAAACTTTCGAGACAAGACTTGAAAGAGGTGTTTGGAGGAAGAAGAGCGTGTGCTCACTTTATACAAGGAAATGATGGGGAATGGGTCAGAAGAGATGGAGAATGCGGTACGACTGTGGAATGGCACCAGGTGGGTGATACATCCGTACCTGTTAAAAGCAGTTATTGTGATACAGGCTTAGGACATGTCAATGTTACATCTAATGGTGAACAATCAAGATGCTAAGTTAAATTTTCACCTTTTATATGAAGTTTGCCATATTATGGCAAACTTCTTTTAGATAAACATTATGAATTATAAATTATTATTATCCTTAATTACTGCTTTCTTTATTCTATCTTGTAGCAATAATAAATATAAAACAATACTATCCGGAAATATTCCTAATTTACCAGATGGCAAATTGTATTTATACAAGGACAAATATAATGATCGCATTGATAGCGTAGAAACCAAAAACGGAAAATTTAAAATAGTATATATCCGGAAAACTGCTGAGCCACAATATTTAGGAGTCGAGCACGTAGATCATGATGGGACTAAAAGATCATTTTCATTTCCTACAAATGCAAAATATAGAGGATCAGGTTGTCAGTCACAATATTTTTTTTCTGATTCTTTGATTTTAATTAATGGTAATCTAACAGAGTTTAAGCCAAAGAACTTAATTTTAGGATCGAAATATAAAATCGTCACAAGTCCAAGGATTTCTGCAGGGATACAGACAAAAGCTTTATATAATATAAATTGTGATTTATTTGATAATATTAATACAAAAAGTATTCTCATAGTAGATCAGAAAATTAAAGAATATCCATATTCTTATCATCTACTGTATAATATCGATGAAAATAAAAACAGCTTCTCTCCACAGCAGATTGAAGAATTTTTAAAGCTTTTTAAAGGAGATATTACGGAAAGCGAGTCTTTTAAAAAACTCTCTTCCTATAATAAGAAAAGATTTAGTGAAAAGAATTCGACGCTGCCTGTACTTGAAGACGCTAACGGCAAAAAATCGACTGTTCTCAATCCCAAATATAAAAAACATCTGGTTGTATTCTGGGCAAGCTGGTGTGGTCCATGCAGACAGGAAATTCCTCTTCTAAAAAAAGTATATGATAATAGAGATCCCGAACTGGAATTTATTTCAATTTCAATTGACGAAAATAAAAACGCATGGCAAAAGGCAATGAATGATGAAAAAATGGACTGGAAACAACTCATTATTAACGAAAAGAATCCTGATTATGAAAAAGTCCAAATGCGTTTCAGACTTAATGGAGCAATTCCCTATACCGTACTTATAGACAATAATTTTGAAATTATAAGATCCAGTGTCGGGCTTTCTTCAGAAAAAGATCTGTTGGATTTGATGAGGAATAATTAAATTATGTAATTCTGTATTTAAAAACTACACTGAAACACTCCAGAGGCAATATCATCATCATAAATCACGTTAAAATGAAAAAAGTATTTGTTTTGTTCAAACATCTGCTTATTTTAGAGGAAAAATATTAATATGCTATTGGATAAACTCATCAACTATTTAAAACTTGACAAACAGGAATTTCTTTTCCAATTCAATTCTCATCCCAACTACCCTTCTGCATTAGCCTTCAGCGATACCCTTAATTTTATGGGAGTGAGAAATGATGCGTATGAACTGGATAAGGAATATTGGGATGAACTTCCGGAAGAATTTATCGCTATTGTGGATAATTCTTTCTCGTTAGTGAAGAAAAACGGCAATCAGTATTCGATATATTCAGATAAAACAAAGATTTTAAATAAAGATGAGCTTCACAAAAAGTCCACAGATTTTGTTCTGCTTTTTGAAAGAGATAAAGTAGAGAATAAAACAGTAACAAGTTATAAACCTCTGATTTATGCTGTTTTTGCTGTTATTTTAATCTATTCTCTTGTAAGCCAGGCCTGGTATGAGGCGGTATTTAATGTCCTTTCACTGGCAGGCGTATATATTTCCCTGGAAATTTTTAATCAGAAGTTCGGGAATACTTCTACTGTAATCGGAAGTATCTGCGGAGATACAGCGGGAAATCAGAATGTAAATTCGTGTAATAAAATCATCAACCAGGATAAAACAAGTATTTTAGGTCTAAAGTTTTCAGATTTTTCATTGATTTATTTTATCGGGTTAACTGTACTTGGCCTATTCTTACCCGCCACATCATTTGTTATTAAAGGATTCACCTTCGCTTCACTTATTGCTATAGGTTATTCATTGTATGTACAGGGCTTTGTAGAAAAAACATTTTGCCGTGTATGCCTGCTGATAATTTCCATACTGATTGCCCAATTATTTGTAGGAGCCTTTTTATTTGAAAATACGGCATTTGATATAAAAACCATTTTATTAGGCCTAATCTTATGGATCAGTATACTTTCAGTGGTTCTTTATCTCAACAATACACTTCTGGATAAAGAAACTTTACAGAAATCAAATGCTAAAAATTTGAGATTTAAAAGAAATTATGATCTGTTCAAAAGAGAGTTGCTGGAAACAGAAAAAGTGACTTTCAGCAATAATGAAACATTCTTTGTCGGTAATAAAGATGCTAAACTCCACCTGTCCATTGTTTCCAATCCTTACTGCGGCTTCTGTAAAGATGCGCATAAAATCATAGAAAACCTTTTAAGCAAGTATCCTGATGACATCTCTGTGCAGATGAGGTTTAATTACACTCCTGATCCGCAAAATGAAAAGTTTACCAATCTCATGTCTGATTTCATGTATACCTATAAAAATAAACCGATACAGGAATTCCTGCATCTTATAGAATATTGGTTTGAAAACAAGGATGAAAATAAAATAAGACAAAAGAGCAGAATGCCTTCCAGTAATGAGGATCTTACCGCTCTTGTCGAGATGTCTGCTGAAAACAGAAATGCCGGACTAAATTTTACGCCGATTATTTTAATCAACGGTTACCAATTTCCTGATAAATATGACCGTGAAGACATTTACTATTTTATCGACGAATTAACGGAGGATGAAGAAATTTAGCACTAAATAATTTTTGATCTATAATATTCACTATATTAGGACAAATTTAAAGCGGAATCCGAAAAGCTTAACAGAGTAGGAAAATTAAAAATTAATTACAATGAAAAACTTAAAGAAAATCCGGAGAGAGGATCTGAGAATGATTCAGGGTGGATATGGCCCACCCGTAAGTGACGGTATGGGAGGATGGTACTGCCCAAACCGTAATGAAATGATGTGTCTGGTAGGATGTAATGTCATGTGCATGAGCGGAACTCAATGCAAACCATCAGACTGCTGGGACCCGATCTATGGCTAACCAAAAAAACCTATTAATATGAAAAATTTAAAAAAACTTGACAGAAACCAATTAAAAATGGTAACAGGAGGGATTGCCTGCAGAACAGGTGATGATTATTGCCCTGGAACTTCAATATGCTGTAGAAACGGAGGAAGATTCGACGGATTATGCAGAAGTATTGATCAATGTCCATTTTAATCCTAAAAACAGATCAAATTAAAACAATTTAAAACTATGAAAAATTTAAAAAAAATTTCCAGAGAGAATTTAAAATCTATTAAAGGAGGCTTCAGAGTTTGCCCAGAAGATGGAGATTGTGGACCAGGATGGTGTTGTGCACCGGGTGGTTGCAGACTGATTTCAGGTGCTAGCCCAGAAACGTATCTATGTTTTCCGCCAAAAAATGATTTTTAACAAAATGAAAAGTATTATGAAAAACCTAAAAAAGTTATCACGAGGAAATTTAAAATCTGTAAAAGGAGGAATTTCCATTGAGTGTATACAAAGGCAAGAAGCAGCCATTGCTTGTTATACTACACTTTCAGCATGTCAGGCTGATCCGAATTCATCCAATTCTGATGTAACCCTATCTGGTTGCGAAAGAGTCTGCAACAAATACTGCTACTTTTAAGCTAAAAGATTTGAAATAAAAATAGTTGCCGTCAAACCGGCGGCAACTTATTTATAAATAAAAAAATAATCATTGAAATCCTTTCCTTTCTACCGCCAGCCGGATTCTAAAGACTGTGGTCCTACATGCCTCCGTATCGTAAGCAAACATTACGGAAAAAGCATTTCCCTACAACAAATTCGTAACCTTTCAGAAACTACCCGGGAAGGCAGCAGCCTGCTCGGATTAAGTGATGCTGCAGAGGATTTGGGATTCCGTTCTTTAGGCGTTCAGATCAACTTTGAATCTCTTGCAGAAGAAGTTCCCTTTCCCTGCATTGTTCACTGGAACAAAAACCACTTTGTCGTTGTTTATAAAATCGATAAAAACAATAAAGTCTATGTTTCTGATCCGGGGTATGGCTTGATAACCTACAATAGAGAAGAGTTTATAAAACTCTGGATCGGCGAGAATGCCAATGAAAAAACAGAAGAGGGGATTGTTTTGATTTTAGAAACCACCCCAGCCTTTTTCCAGACCGAATTCGATGATCAGGAAAGCAAAGCCAGCTTTTCGTTTCTTTCCAAATATCTATTAAAATATAAATCACTTGTCATACAACTTGCGGTTGGACTTCTGGCGGGAAGTTTACTTTCCCTCATTTTTCCCTTTCTTACCCAAAGCATTGTCGACGTTGGAATCCAGAACCAGGATCTTAATTTTATTTATCTCGTTCTTTTAGCACAAATTATGCTTTTTATGGGTAGAATGGGAATCGAAATTATTCGCAGCTGGATCTTGCTTCACCTTTCTGCAAGAATTAATATTTCCATCATATCAGATTTTTTCATCAAATTAATGAAGCTTCCGATCAGTTTCTTTGATACGAGAATGACAGGAGATATCATGCAGCGGATCAACGACCATCACAGAATCGAGCAGCTTTTAACGAGTTCCTCACTGAACACCCTGTTTTCACTGGTCAATCTGATTATTTTCAGTATCGTGCTTTTATTCTACGATTACAGGCTGTTCATTGTTTATCTTATCGGAGCGGCTGCTTATATCGGATGGATCAGCTTTTTTTTAGGCCGAAGAAAAGAACTGGATTACAAAAGATTTTCCCAGGTTTCCCAGGAACAGAGTAAGGTCATTGAACTTATCAACGGGATGCAGGAAATCAAAATGCACAATGCTGAAAAGCAAAAAAGATGGGACTGGGAGTTTTTACAGGTTAAACTTTTTAAAATAAGAATAAAATCTCTTTCCCTTGAACAATGGCAATCGGTAGGCGGAAACTTCATCAATCAGATGAAGGATATTCTGGTAAGCTTTTTATCTGCCAAGCTAGTGTTAGAAGGAAATCTGACCTTAGGGATGATGCTTTCCGTTCAATATATTATCGGGCAATTGAACAGCCCTTTGCTTCAGCTGATTGATTTCATTAAGCAGACCCAGGATGCCAAAATTTCTTTGGAAAGATTGGGGGAAATTCATGATAAAGAAGATGAAGAAAATAAAGACGAACAATATAGCCACGAACTGCCCGGAAAGGACATTGAAATCGAAAATCTTTCCTTCAGATATACCGGTTCGGATGTTCCTGTTTTTGAAAATTTAAGTTTAACCATTCCTTATCAAAAAACGACTGCAATCGTTGGTGCCAGTGGAAGCGGTAAAACGACTTTATTAAAATTACTGATGAAATTTTATGAACCTTCTGAAGGAGAAATCCGTATTGGAAATACCAAGCTTAAAAATATTTCCCCGCGATTCTGGAGAGATCATTGTGGTGTCGTGATGCAGGAAGGATATGTATTTAATGATACCATAGCCAACAATATTGCTGTGGGTGAAGACTACGTCGATAAAAATAAATTAAGAAGAGCTGTAGAAATCGCAAACATTAAAGATTTCATCGAAGAACTACCATTAAGCTATAATACCAAAATCGGGAATGAAGGCGTTGGGGTAAGTGGCGGCCAGAAGCAGCGGTTATTTATTGCCCGGGCAGTTTACAAATCTCCTGAATATATTCTATTTGATGAGGCTACATCAGCACTGGATGCCAACAATGAGAAAGTAATTATGGAAAATCTGGAACAGTTCTTCAAAGGAAAAACAGCTATTGTAATTGCACACAGACTTTCTACGGTAAAGCATGCAGACAAAATCATTGTTTTAGACAAAGGAAGATTGGTGGAAGAAGGAAGCCATAGTGAGCTTGTCGCCCTGAAAGGTGAATATTACCGACTGGTAAAGAATCAGCTGGAACTTGGAAATTAAATACATGTAAGAACAGGCGAAATGCGAAAAGCTAAGAGAGAGTAGGAATCAATCAACAAATTAATTATTATGAAAAATTTAAAAAAATTATCAAGAGAGAATCTAAAGTCATTGAATGGAGGAGGTATCGGTACTTGCGGAGCTTACTTTCCAACAGAACCACCGCTTCCCGGAGAACCTTTTGATTGCGGATGCAGCAATCTTTACTGGTGCGAAAAAAGAAGTGCATGTGTTCACAAGAATATGTATTCCCCAAAAGTCTGCAATGATGGCCTTTAATGATGAATAGATTTTGATTTGATCTAATGTATGAAACAGCAATCTTCAATTCTTTAAAGATTGCTTATATTTAAAATATGGAAAAAGACGTTTTAGACAATATTGAACTCCGCTCCGAAAGCGTTCAGGATATTCTAACCCAACCGCCCCATTGGATGATCCGCTGGGGAAATACCATTATATTTTTAATTCTGGTGCTTATTTTAATAATGAGCTATGTTATCCGGTATCCTGAATTTATTCCTGCACCGATTGTTGTAACTTCTCAGAATCCGCCGGAAAAATTGGAAACCAGAACGAATGCCAAAATTGAAAAAATATTTATCAAAGAGCATCAGCAGGTCAGAAAAGATCAGGTATTGATGGTCCTGCAATCGACAGCAAACTATGAAGATGTGTTAAAGCTTAAAAAGATCGTGGATTCATTAGCTCCGGATCAGTTGCTGTCATTTCCCTTAAAGGAAGTTTCACATTTTAAACTTGGTGAACTGCAGAGTGATTACAACAGCTTTGCTAAAGCATTTCAAGATGAAACGTTATTTACTAGGCTGCAGCCTTATGCTCCGGAAAATTTAGCGGCAAATCAAAGTCTCTCTGAATACCGGTTACGAATCGCTACAACCAAACAGCAAAAAAAACTGGAACAGGCGAAATATGAACTTACAAGAAAAAGTTATCAGCGTTCACAGGAATTGTTTAATCAAGGAGTGATTTCTTCGATGGAACTTGAAAATGAAAAAATAAAATTCTTACAGTCCCAGCAGAATCTGGAGAATATCAATATCTCTCTTTCACAAATGGAAGAAGGAATTTCCAATATCAATAAAACAAAAAGCGGAACGGCGATCAATACCGAAAAAGATAAAATTACCTATTCCTCCCAAACCCTGCAGCTGTTTGAGCAATTGAGAAAGTCTCTGAAACAATGGGAACAAAATTATCTGATAATTTCAAACACGAATGGAATTGCCAGTTTCCAGCAGTTTTTTGGGGAAAACCAATTTATTAAGGCAGGAGAAATTATTTTGTCTATTCTTCCTGAAAATAAGGAGCAATTGGTAGGAAGAATGGCTGTTCCGGCCACTAATTCCGGTAAAATTGTTTCAGGTGAAAAAGTACTCATTAAATTGGATAATTATCGTTATCAGGAATACGGTATTGTAGAAGGAAAAGTTCAGAATATCTCCCTTTCTCCTGATAAAGACGGAAACTATTATGTTGATGTTCTTCTCCCAAAAGGATTAAAAACCAGTTATAATAAAACATTAATCTTTGACAAAGAACTCAAAGGAAGTGCCGAAATTGTAACAGAAGATCTACGGTTAATTGAAAGATTCTTTTACCAAATGCGAAAATTGTTGGGATATCAAAGTTAATATCCACTCTTTATAAAACCTGGAAGATATTCTTTCAGGTTTATTTTTGTCTAAAAAATACATTATGTATGGGAGTTTGACTTTGATAGAAGTATCTGATCAGCCCATCAAGGTTTTACACAAATTAATATGTCGCAGATATCCACATAAATTTCAGAAGTAATATTCAGGAGCTTTATCCCGCTATCC
>NZ_JBHGAQ010000032.1:0-25930 GCF_042610505.1 Chryseobacterium sp. sg2396
CAGTCTAAAGAAAAGTAAAAAGTTTAAATGACTTCACTTTTTACTTAGTAGGTTTCATAGATGTAAATAATTTGACAAGATTAATTTTTGTTCCTCCAATTATTTATTCAGCAACAATTTCAATTTTGATCTCAATTATACCTTTAATAAAAAATAAATAAAAATTCTAAATTAAGATGTAGACTCACCCCCTTTGAAAAAAGGAGTACTTATCAACAGAAAAATATTTTAATAGAATTATGAGGCTGTCCAAAGGACAGCCTCATTTTTATTTTTATAAAATACGGCCTTCGTGAAGTTTATGGAACAGGCATTTGAATGGGAAATCATGTCCTATTATTTCTATCCGTATTATTGGGGCAACAGGAACAACTGGGACAAAATGTATCAGTTCGATGATAATGATGCTACTTTCCGTGCTTTCATGCAATCGGGAATGGCAAGGGTTATTGTTACCGTAAGACCGGGATTTGAAGAAGCGGTAAGGCATTTTATGGTGACCGGACAGATTTGGAATGGTGGTGAAGTACCGGTAATTGATGATCCGATGTTCTTATCTATCGTAGATGAAATGCGTAAAACCGAAGGGGAGAAATATGGTAAAGCCTGGGCGAGCAGGGTTCCTACGGCCCTTACCATTCTTCAGGCACAGTTGATCGGGCTGAATGTTACCAAAGCATTGCCTTTTGATGATAACCTTTCCGACTACGAAGATCCGACCAAAGTTCCGCAGTCTTCTCAGATTGTTCCAACTGATGCACAGATGGGAGGAAGTGACGAGCAGAAGACAGGATCCATTTCAGGTCATATAGAAGGCTTACAAGGACTTTTGCCGGAAATCATGCTTAAAAACAAGGATAAATCACCTGTAGATTTTACCAATCCGGATGATAAAGGGGATTTCTGGATGGAAAATATTCCTGTTGGTAAATACGAGCTTTGCCTTGATGAAAATGATGACTTTGATAACCAGTATTCTGTTATAGAAGGAAAAGTAACAAGGGTTGTGGAAGTGAAAGAAGCTTCTACCACTACGGTTCATCTGGTTGTGAAAAAAATCTAATGTTTAACCTTTTTGACTGATAGCGGTTGATTTTATCAGCTGCTGTCAGTCAAATTTTAATCTGATAAAAATGAATTTACCAACAATAACCGATATAAAGATTAAGAATAGCTCCGGAAATAAAAATTCTAATACAATACTTGTCAGCACGAGAAAATTTGATCCAAATACACACCGGATTATCCTAAGAGTTAATAAAAAATTTTATGATGATCTAGAACATCATATTAAAGAGCTGGTAATAGATCAGGGTGATATTCAATCTCAGCTTCCGCGAATGAATGAAAGCCTGACCATCTATGCTCAGCTTTATGATTATAAAAATAATCGTATAGTCTGTACTAAAAAGAAAGATTTTGTAAAAACCTTAGGTTCATGGGAGTTAGCTTTGGGAAATAGCATTATAAATATAAGTAATGATTATTTTAATCTTTTTTGGAATAGCAACAGAAAAGTAGTAAAGGTCAACGGTCCGTTTGACAAGGACGGAAAATTACAGGCAGAGGTTAAGCCAGGAGAAAGATATTATTTTACAGCTGAGCCCAATCAAAAGTTACATTCTGTAGAATTGCTTTCAGCAAAATGGGCATACCGGTACGATGATGGAGAACTAATCAAGTTTAAAAATCACAATGAAATCATTAGCAATGGTTTTAATATGATGGATTGTATATTCCATAATGAACCAAAAAAAATAAAGGTTTATGCATATTTTTTCGATCCCAATGAAAAAGTAATGGTGGAATTTTCTAATTTTAGAAAAGTAAATGATATTGAAGAAGAGCCTGCTAACAATGTTGAGGAAAAAACTAAACAGCCTCTATCTTCTAACAGTGAACAATTTAATATTACTGTAGATTTTCTAGATAAATTTATGTCTGCGACTCCGCATGGAAGCATTAATAAGATAAGTCCTTATAACAAAAGAATTCCTGCATATATCGACTTTTTAAACATATATATGGAAAAGTTTGGTATTAAGAAAAATAAACAGAGAATAGCTCATTTTCTTGGGCAGGTTGCTAAAGAAACTAAATTTTGGAGCTATAACGAGGACTTTATTTATGCAGTCGGGAAATTAAATGATAGTTTTGCAAATTTTAGAACAGTTGAAGGTAAGGAATTTGCAAAGCAATGGGAATATAAAAACAATAAAAATGAAATAACAAAAGAGATACAAGCAATGATTGCTAATTATGCCTACGCAAAAGGTAAAAAAGCTGCAGATTTAGGGAATACTATTTGTGAAAATAATAATCTAAAAGATCCGAAAAAAGATGGCTATAATTATAGAGGACGCGGACTTATACAGATTACAGGAAAACAAAATTATAAAAATTTTCAGCAATGGTTTAATACATATGCCGGAGAACTAAATTTAGAAAAAATAGATTTTATAAAAAACCCTGATAAAGTTTTAGATCCGGTCAATTTAGTATTATCAGCAATTTATTTCTGGGATCAAAATAAATTGAATAATTTAGCTGATAAAGGAATTGAGTCCAAACATATCCTAGCAATTTCTAATGTGATTAATTCTGGAGAAGGTGATGATAAGAAAAAAATAAGAAAAGATTATGTTTTGGCAGCATACAATTTATTGTCAGAAACAGATACGATTAAGCAAGATACATCTACTAACCCACTAACCCAGAATGCAGATAGTAAATGGCATGATCCTGTTGATAATCCTCAGATAACTTTACATAATTTTAGTGGTAGTTATGATCCTGATTTTAGTTCATTTGGAGGACATCGTGGCAGACCACATACCGGTTTAGATATATTTGCCATAAATAAAAAAACGAAAATTTATGCGTGTATGAAAGGTCATATTGTATTTAGCGAGAGTATTCCGGGATATGGTAAATCTATTGTGTTAGAAGTTGATAAAAATGAATTAGAAAAACATAGAAAAAATTATTCTTTAAAATATGACAAAGAAGTTATAAAAGGAAATTTATATGACTCAGGAAATAAAAGATATATTTTATATGCCCATTTAAATAGTTATGAATTTAGGAAAAATGAGGTTGAGGCAGGAGATATTATTGCCATTTCAGGTGTAACTGGCATTGCTGAAGGAACTCACGGACCACATTTACATATTGAATTTTCCAGCAAAAAACTTCCTCAAAAAGGAGATGGATATAAATATAGATGTAATCCTCTGTGCTACATAAATCTTTCAAACGCAAATTTGCAATTACAAAAATCATATAACAAAACAAACAGAAGTACTGACAAAATATGAAAATGATAATTTTATTTATACTCATTGCTTTCAATATATCAAATTGGAATTCTTATGGTAAAGAGGAAAATATATTTTTAAAAACAGAACAAGAACTACCCCTGAACGTTTCTTCAGTAATAGAAAGTAGGAAAGATTTTACTCTACAAGGAAAAAATTACCTTTACGAATACAAAGTTGATAATAATGTCATAAGAATAGCAACTAAAAAATATACAGATGGTTTTCAAAATGAGATTTATTCAGAGGGCGTTTTAATAGGAAAGTTGCAAAAAAATTCTTGGTCGTCTATTCCCTATTACTATAAAAATCAAAATGTCGGGGTGCTTTTCTTTGAAGAAGGTGATGAACAAGGCGCGTGGGGATATAGTATCTTTTTGGTAAAAGGAAATATAATAAAGGAGATAGGCTTTATGAATATTGCGTCGGTCAATAATACTTCTTTAAATAAATTTTTAAGTTTAACACAAAATGGCAATATTATTATATTCAATTTCTTAGAACCGCAAATTTTTTCAGATGAAAGAATTATGGATAAATCAGAGAAAAAAATTCAGATTGATTTAAATACATTAAAAATTATTGATATTATAAAAGAAGATAACTCAATAATCAACTTTTCCTTCGATAATAATAAATATATCGCAGACTTTACAGCAAAATCTGTCAGTCCAAAATCAAGCAAGGTATACTTCAATAATAACTTTTTAATATTACAACGCACATTTACTGACAATAACCCTCATACTAATTTAGAATACAAATTTTATATTAAGTATATTCAAAATAAAATAAATGTAAATAAAATAGAATTTTTAAAAGAGACCTATGTAGAGTATGATGATCTATGTAAAATTTCTTATACTTATTTTCCCAAAAGAAATTTCTTATTTCCATTAGATCAAATCGAATCTTTTACAGAAAATGACCTTGAAAGTTTTAGTAGACAATTGACCATTAGTGAAGCACTTGAGCTTGTGTCATTAACGAATAAATATAACCATTGTACTTCTAAGCTCAGTCAGGATGAGATTGATTTGCTGTTAGAAAATTTTCCGATAACGCCTAAAACAATAAATGATTATAACAATATTGCTTTTTATACGCATGAAAATAAATCTTATCATGAATCATTATTTTTATTAGAAAAAATATTAGAAAAGGATCCAAACCGTGTTGTTGCGTGGTTAAATATAGCCGATACACAATGGATGTTAAACAATAGTCATGACGCCAAAAATAGTTATCAAAAGTATATCACTTTAATGAAAATTCAAAAAAAAGATTTGAACCGGATTCCTAAAAGAGTTTATGACAGAACAAAGTAAGTCTATAATACAAATACATCATTACCACGTAATTAGTTTTGTATGTAATTATTTTAATTCTATTATGTAAGTATCTGACAAAAATTGTAATACATTAATATTCACAAGCTGCCGCACGAATCCTTTCGTGTGGCTTTTTCTTTAAACATCATTCTCTGAAATGGTATTATTTTTTATCTTTATAAAGACATACCATGATGAGTAGAAATTACAAATTTCATAATCCAGGAGGTTTATATTTTATAAGTTTTGCTGTTGTAGGATGACTTAATGTATTTATAAGAAATGAATACGAAGAGATTCTTTTAGAAAGTATAAGATGCTGCCAAAAAAATAAAGGGTTAGAAATACATGCCTGGTGCATCATGTCCAGGCATGTACACTTGATTTTAGAAGTATAAGCGGACAAAAACCGGAGCTTCTTATCGGTGATTTAAAAAGATTTACCAACAAAGCAATGGTACAAGCCATCAAAAAAACATAAAGAAAGCAGAAATGAATTCCTGCTGGATTTCTTTCTTAAAGAAAGGTTCAAAAAGTTCAAATGTAAACCCATATCAATTTTGGAGACATGATAATAAACCAATTGAACTTTGGAGCAATCCCGTTATTCACCAAAAAATAAATTATGTACATCAAAATCCTGTGGAAGCCGGCTTGGTTTTTCGTGCAGAAGATTACAGATACAGCAGTGCTATAGATTATTCTGCTGAAAAAGGACTTTTGGACAATGTTGTAGTTTTTAGAATGTTTGACATTTGAAGAACGGCCACACGAAAGGATTCGTGCGGTAGCGGGGAAATTAAATTTATTTAAAATATTAAAAAAAACAATTTAATTACTATATTTTCATTTTTTTGCCCAAAAAATAACTTATGAGAAATATCAAATTATTTAGCTACATTACTTTTTTATTACTTATCTTTTCATGTAGTAATTCTAACGACGATCTTAATTCTAATAATGGAGGATTAGGTGCCTTTAATTTTAATGCTGTTAACATTACTACTACAGGTGTTTTTAATACGAGTTCATTAACAATAAGTACCGGGGGGAACGCATCGACTAATATTCCTAATAACTATAACTATGGTGTATGCTATAGTACTAGTCCTAATCCAACCGTTAATAATAGTATTGTTAATGCATATGATAATTCTAATGGAAACTTTACAAATACAATTAAAGTAGAAGATTTAGGTAAGACTTACTATATACGGGCTTTTATAAAAGAAGGATCAACAAATATTGTTAAATATGGCAATGAAGTTTCTGTTTCTATACCAGCAGATATCATAACAGGCATTGCAAAGAATATTTCATTAGACAGTTTTACTGTTGAATGTAACGTTGGGTCTTTACTCACCACCAATTCCGAACGGGGAATTTGCTTAAGTACAAGCCCTAATCCAACAATTTCAAATAATATTCAGGTAAATCCAACTGCTGGATTAGGAAGCTATATTATGAATGTAGATTTAAATCAGATGATGACTTCTACTTATAACAAAACCTTTTACGTTAGGAGTTATGTGAAATTTAATGGATCAGTTTATTATGGAAATGAAATAACATTTAAATCTGCAGGTTATATTGGTGGCTCAGGAGGTTACATTTTTTATGATAAAGGAGAAGTCACAAATGGATGGAGATACTTGGAAGCTCCAGCTACGAAGTTAAATGATCCAGGTTCAAACAACTTTCAGTGGTCTACAGTAACCGGATTTTTATCAAACATTCAAACTGAAATTGGAACAGGAAAAGAAAATTCTTTAATTATAAAAGCAGCAAATAATTATACTAATATTGCTGCTGCTATGGCTATCTACAACTCAGTAAATAATGTAAATGATTGGTTTTTACCATCACTTAATGAATTGAAAGAGTTGTACAAACTTAAAAAAGTAGGATTAATTTTTAGTCCTTCAAGCGGATCAAATTCTTATTACAATAAAACAGTTTTAAGTTCTTCACAGTATTCTCAGGATTCCTGTTATGGAATTGATTTTGAAACAGGTGCTCAGGTAGTACTTTCGAAAACCTTAAGAGTGTATTCAGGTTGGCAAATTCGAAGATTATAGATCTGTAATATTATGATAAATATATATTGTTTTAATTAATACTCATATTAAACAAGATATTATTACAAAGAAAGACATACGTCTTTCTTTGTGTTTTTAAGATATATTATAAGTAATTGATGAAATCAATCTTTCAGAACTCTTAAGCCCGCCTCCCAACCCACTTTTTACCCTACCTTTGAATCATGAAAAAATTGGAATCGAGAGAGGATGTTGAGCTTCTGGTGAATTCGTTTTACGATAAAGTCGTTAAGGATAAGGAGATCGGCTTTTTCTTTAATGAGGTTGCCAAAGTAGACTGGGACAAACATTTGCCGAAGATGTATGCGTTCTGGGAATCGGTTCTGTTTGGGCAGATGTCTTACAAAGGAAATCCGATGGGGGCGCATTTCCCGATCAATGAAATCCAGGCGATGGAGCAGAAGCATTTCGACCGCTGGCTGAAGCTATGGACGGCCACCGTTGATGAGCATTTCACCGGGGAAAACGCGGATCAGGCAATTTATAAAGCCGAAAACATTGCTAAGTTAATGGCTTTTAAAATGGATCTGGCCAGAAGGCTGTAGGGTTCAACGTTTTGGGTTTAAGGTTATAAGTTTACAATTGGATTTAAAAATTCGGTTTAAGTTGCTATTGAGGTAAATAGAACCTTAAATATCAACCATTTAAATAAGTAACAAATTCAAGTGGCTCAAGACTTAAAATAGAATTCCCATTTACAAAAAAAACCTTGATAACGATATTGACAAAGAGAAACATCCCGCATCCAGCCTCCTTCTTCCAGCCCATTAATCTGATTTCTACTTAGGATTCAAAATACTTAATACGGCAGGCACTTATTTTAACCGTAAAACTTNACATCCCGCATCCAGCCTCCTTCTTCCAGCCCATTAATCTGATTTCTACTTAGGATTCAAAATACTTAATACGGCAGGCACTTATTTTAACCGTAAAACTTCCAGCACCCAACACCCAGCTTTCCTCTTAAGGCACAATCACCGTGAAAATATAGGCGGCAAGGTTCACCAGCAATACCGTTCCGTAGAGGATATTCGTTTTTCCGCGGCTCAAGGAGAGCATCACGATGAAAACCGAAAGGGAGAGCAGGATCACATCTTTTTTATCCAGTCCCAAGACTAATGGGATATCATACATAATACAAACAACGGAAACTGCAGGAATCGTTAAGCCGATACTGGCCAATGCCGAACCCAGTGCCAGATTGAGGCTCGACTGGATCTGATTGCTGCGCGCCGCACGGATCGCCGCCACGCCTTCCGGAAGCAAAACGACCGCTGCAATGATGACGCCCACTAAAGATTTCGGAGCTCCTAAACTCTGGACCATGTCTTCAATGGTTGAAGAAAGTCCTTTCGCCATTACCACCACGATAGCCAGGCAGATCACTAAAAATATAAAGCTTACCGTTGTCTTTTTCACAGAAGGCGCATAATGCTCTTCGGGGTGTTCTTCCGGCGCAATGAAATAATTCCGGTGCCGGATCGTCTGCACCATCAGGAATACTCCGTAAATTACCAGGCAGGCAATTGATACGAAGATCAGCTGGGCCTGGTTGTAGAAAGGTCCGTTGACGCTGGACGTGAAATTCGGAAGCACTAAGGTTAAAATTAAGATTGAAACAATACTTACCAGATAGGTGGTAGCGGAAGTCCTTGCGAAGAACTGTTCGTAATATTTTACTCCGCCTACCAGGATACAGATGCCGAGAATCCCGTTCAGGATGAGCATGACAGCGGCAAAAACCGTGTCTCTCGCCAGGGTAATGGCCTGTTCTCCTCCGGCGACCATCAGTGAAATGATGAGTGCTACTTCGAGAATGGTAATACACAGGGCCAGGATAATCGTACCGAAAGGTTCCCCGACTTTATGGGCAACCACTTCCGCATGATGAACCGCCGACAGCACACTGCCCGTTAATAAAATTCCTGCAATGATATCGAATACCACGCCTGTTCCCATCAGTCCGGAAAAATAATAACCCACGGCCAGAACCGGGAAAACATACGTATAGTGTAAAAGTTCTTTTAATTTCATAAGCCTCTGTAAAATACAAAAAATCAGTGGTTTTTAAAATACCAAAAGGAAATATTAATAAAAACTTATATCATTTACTACAGTTTACAATCCGGTAACAGGAGAATGCCTAAAATCAAAAATTTTTAAAAACTTATGTGCGCTTTTCGTGACATGAAGTATCCAGCTTTGTTATTCGGTATGAATATCTTTTGTAACTGTTGTGATTAAAAAAACATCAGTGCTGCCACAAATAGAAATCCTGCAGGTCTGTCAGCATGTGAAACAAGAGCCCGATGCCGATGATCCTAATATTCCCTTTAAAAAAAAGCATCAAAAAATACACCGCAATGGCATAGTAGGAATGCAGAAAATGAAACCCCACGCTCGCCCGGTCCGGATCGAAAATGGGAGTGGCAAAAAGGTGATCGAGGTCCACAAGCATGGTCGCCAGCAGGATGAGGTATACTTTTTTCCAGTGTTCCCGGTAGAAAATCAGGGCGATGAATACCGGAAAAACGAAGTGAAGGAAATAGTGGGTAAAAGTTTTAAGCAAGGCAAGGTGTGAAGAATCCATAATCCGAATCTGTTCAAATAAATGATAAATGTAAGAATAAAGAAATAAGGGTGATGAACTTAAAGTACCGAGCAGATCAAAAGTCCATAAAAAGCAGATCAAAGATTTTGACAGAACTGCGTTAAACTAAACTCTTTACTGAATCCGTCAATTAAAAACTGTGATTCCCATAAATTCTGATGGTTACAATCTGTCGGGACCATGCGGCTGTTTTAGCGAAAGTAGGTTTTAGATTCTGCCCTTCAGATAATCCTGCCGAAGGCCTTCGTCCAGCTTTTCAATGGCATATCTCAGACACGTTCTGGGCATGTCCCGGTAATATAGGTTTAAATAACTGATCAGTTCCTGTTGGTTTCTCTGTCCCATTTCCCGGAGCCAGCCGTTGGCCTTGTGCATCAGATCATGGGGGTATTTCAGATTCCGGGTAACGAATTCTTTCGTCAGCTCAAAAGAACCTTTCTTTACATAATGCATGGTCCCGACAACAGCTATTCTTTTATGCCATATGATATCGGAATGGGAAAGGTTTCGGAGCAGGTCGTCCCGTTTATTTTCAAAGCAGTACCGGCCCAGGAGTTTATAACACCCTGAATCCACCAGGTCCCAGTTGTTGAGGTACTGAAGATGGTTCAGGTAAAATTCAACAATAGTCTCCCGTACTGCTCCGTCTTTCGTTTTTTCAAATTTAAAAGTTAAAATGAAAATGGCGGTCAGGCGGTGCTCATGATATCCTGATGAGAGAAGGAAGCTAAGCTCCTGCGGTGAAATTTTTGCATAATATTCTTTAGCCACCCGCCGCTGGTCCGGGACTTTTACGCCTAAAAACACATCGCCTTCGCCGTATTCCCCTTTTCCCGTTTTAAAAAATTTCGGGAAAAACTGTGCCTTTTCGGGAGCAGCAAGAACAGTTAATGCTTCTTTTATTTCCTCAACTGCAGGATTTGTGTTCAGATATTGCATTGACCGGCAATTGATTATTTATTCTCTTTTAAGGCAACACTTTCCAGTTTCTCTTCCTCTATGGCAATTTTATTCGGATTGGCGACTTTTGCGATCGTAAGCCCCTGAACGATAATGGAAAATACCACCACGCAATAGGTAATACTTAAAATAATCTCACTGTATTCGTTTTTGGGAACAGACATTGCCAAAGCAATGGAAACCCCGCCCCGGATTCCGCCCCAGACCAGAACCTTAACGGTCTGCGGACTAAAGGTCCGTTTCATAAATTTCGTAGGGCCCCAAATAGAAATGACTCTGGCCAGCAGAACGATAACAATAGCCACCAGTCCCGGAATGATAAAATGCCTTAAATCTTTAATCATCAACAGCTCAAAGCCGATAAAAAGAAAAAGCACTGCATTCAGGATTTCATCGATCAGCTCCCAGAATTTGATCAGATAATCCTGGGTGATGGATTTCATTTTGAATTTAAGACTGAAATTACCCATAAAAAGCCCAGCGGCGACCATCGTCAGCGGTCCTGAAATATGCAGCTGCCTGGCAATAAGATAACCTCCCATCACCACGGAAAGAGTAACCAGCACGGAAATAATATAATCATCCACTTCACGCATCAGCCTGGAAGTGATCCAGCCCAGAATAATCCCCAGCAAAAGCCCCCCGCCGGCTTCTTTCAGCAGCAGCATTCCGATGCTCTCAAGCCCTAAGTCCACCTGTTCGCCAATGGCCAGCTGTAGCACAACCGAGAAAATCACTACGGCCATACCATCGTTAAAAAGCGATTCTCCGGCGACTTTTGTTTCCAGCGATTTCGATACCTTGGCCTGCTTCAGAATACTGAGAACAGCTACAGGATCCGTAGGGGAAATCAAAGCCCCGAACAGAAGGCAGTATATGAAAGGCAGTTGAATGCCTAAAAAGGGTAGCAGGTAAAACATACCGAATCCCACGACGAAAGTGGAAATAAGCACGCCTAAAGTAGAAAAAATCAAGACCGGCCGGAACTGTTCCTTGAGGTCATCCAGATTGATATGGATTCCTCCTGCAAAAAGCAAAAAGTTAAGCATGGCACCCATCAGGACTTCGGTAAAGTCGATGCCTGTCATCAGGTTGTGGAGATGCCCGTAGGTTTTCGGTAAAACCGTTTCTCCGAAAGAAACCAGAAATATGGAAACCACAATGGCGATTACCATGATTCCGATGGTGCTCGGAAGTTTAAGGAATCTGTAATTAAGGTATGAAAATATGGATGCTAAAACGATAAGAGCTGAAAATGAATAATATAATTCCACTAAGCTGTTTTTTTTAATTTTATTTTTTTAATAATCAATATAAAGTACTTTAATATAAACTTTGCTGTTGTCTTTTTCCCAGATGTCGAGAATGCCGTCCTTTACGGATTTTGAACCCCTCGTATAATCTTGCCCGAGGTTCAGGATATTCAGCAGGATGTATTCGTCGCCCACAGTATTCACGAGATACGGTGTTTTTTCGGTTTTGCCGTCGCCAGAAGACTTCATACCGTCCGTTAAAGCTCTGAACTGGCTCAGGTGGTACATGAAATTATCGCCGTCCTTCAGATAGTCGTAAGCTTTCAAAAGGATCAGGAGGATATCCAGGTTGGTCGGGTCTTTATCGTAAAGGATTTTCCCCTGACGGATGCAGTCCTGGAAATTATTGCTTTTAAAGGCTTCCGCTAAACTTTTAAATTCCGGATCGGTTGTAAGGACGGGATCTTTTATGAAATTCCGTCCATAGTAAAGATGCTGTGCCTCAATGGTATCCAGTGATCTTGGATAAGCTTTGTATTTAAAAGTCAGCTTCTCGTAATTGTAAGGAGATTTCCCGTTTTTAAGATCTTTTTCAATCGTTTTAAGGTCGATTTTCGGCTTCTGGCTGAAACCGAAAACCGAAAAGAAAATCAATAAAAGGAAAAAGTGGTATTTCATCTATTCTTTTTGATTTACTTCTTCCTCGTCGTTATCGAAATATTCGAAAAGGAAATCGTTGTACGGGAACCTGGAAATATGGATCTTCATGACCTCATCGTAGATCAGCTTCTTCATTTCCGGGAAGTTTTCCTTCGTCAGTGCGGAAATGAATACCGTCGGATATTTGGATTTGGCCATCCATGTATTTTTCCACTCTTCCAGAGAAATGTTTTTTCTTGTAGAAGGTGTAAGATCGTCTTCATCCTTTTTCTGGTAGCTGAAATCGTCGATTTTATTAAACACCATGATCATCGGTTTCTGATGGGCATTGATCTCCATTAAAATCTGGTTTACGGAATCAATATGGTCTTCAAAACTTTCATGGGAAATATCCACCACATGAATCAGAAGATCTGCTTCACGAACCTCATCCAGCGTAGATTTAAAAGATTCTACCAGCTGAGTTGGCAGCTTCCTGATGAACCCTACGGTATCCGTTAAAAGGAAAGGTAAATTTCCGATCACCACTTTTCTTACGGTCGTATCCAGCGTTGCAAATAATTTGTTTTCCGCAAAAACTTCAGATTTCGATAAGGCGTTCATCAAAGTCGATTTTCCTACGTTGGTATAGCCTACCAAAGCGGCTCTAACTACCTTTCCGCGGTTGTTTCTCTGGGTCGCCATCTGTTTGTCGATGGTTTTCAGCTTATCTTTCAGTAAGGAAATCCGGTCGCGGATGATCCGCCTGTCGGTCTCGATCTCCGTTTCACCGGGACCTCTCATCCCGATTCCCCCTTTCTGACGCTCAAGGTGGGTCCACATACGGGTCAGCCGCGGAAGCAGGTATTGGTATTGTGCCAGTTCCACCTGTGTACGTGCGTAGGATGTTGTTGCCCTTTGTGCGAAAATATCGAGGATCAGGTTGGTCCGGTCAAGGATCTTCACCTCCATTTCACGTTCCAGATTTTTCAGCTGGGAAGGGGAAAGCTCGTCATCAAAAATAACGGTGCCTATCGCGTGTTCTTTTACGTATTCTTTTATTTCCTGCGCTTTTCCACTGCCGATAAAGGTCTTGGAATCGGGCTGTGTCAGCTTCTGGGTAAAACGGCGGTCTACGGTAGCACCGGCCGTGAAGGCTAAAAACTCAAGCTCGTCCATATATTCCTGAAGCTTGTCTTCGTCCTGGTGCTGCGTTACCACCCCCACCAAAACGGCCTTTTCATAACTATGTTCTTTCTTTTCTAGCATTAAATTCTGTCTGTATATTGTAAGATTTACAAGATACCATTTTTCATGAAAAAAAACAAGCCGATTTTTTGTGGTAGCGGAATGGATATAACATCGAAATTTAAATTGGATAAATTGATGTAATCCCGAGAGGAAAAACTTCCGGCATCCATCATACAACTTCCCGCCTTTTTAGCATGAATTTCTTTTTCGCGTAACGTTAATTTACGGTTATCATGATATTGATTTATAGAAAATTAATACCTTTGCTGCATCATTAGGCATAAGTATTCATGCTTTTAAATTAAAACTAATATTCCGATGACCGGTAGTATCCGATGTATGATTATTGAAGACGATGAGCTGGACAGGCTTGTCCTTCAGCAGCAGATCAGGCAGTTTGAAAACATGGTGCTGGTAGGCTCTTTTGATGCTGCCGAAAAAGCGGTGCCCCATCTGCATCTCCCGGTAGATCTTCTGATCCTGGATATCGATCTTCCCGGGATGAGCGGCATCGAGTTCCGTAAGATCTGTCAGAAAATCCCGGCCTGTATTTTTGTCAGCTCACATCCGGAATATGCTATCGATACCTTCGAGGTCGATACTTTTGATTTTTTGACCAAACCCCTGAAATCAGAACGCTTCCGGTATTCCATGCAGAAGCTTTTCGATTTTTTTGAAATGAAGGAAAAATCGGAAAACTTTGATACGCTGATCGGAGAGAATGTCATTAAAATCAAAGAGGGCAGCAACATTTCCAAGATTAAAATAAGCGATATCCTCTATCTGGAAGCTTTGAAAGATTATACACGGGTTGTAACTTCTGAAAAAAGATACTGCATCCTGGATTCTATCGGAAGTATGCTCACTAAAAGCGATTTCGGTTCTTTTGTCAGGATTCACCGGAGTTATGCTGTTCCGCGTCACCTGATCCGCAGCAGGAATACCCATGAAGTAGAGTTGGTGCATCAAGTAAAGCTTCCGATCGGGAGGGCTTACAAAAGCAATTTAGACTTTTTTGGAACTTAAAATAATCGTACTGCCTTTATCTTTTTCGGTTTTCACTTCAATGTCCATCCGGATGGCTTTCGACAGGTCGCGGATCAGGTGAAGCCCGAGTCCTTTTTTGGTACCTATCGTTACGCTGTCGTCGAACAGGGCCCTGAATTTTTCTATCGAAGCACCCTCACCGTTGTCGGTGATGCTGAGGTAATTCCTATTTTTATCCGAATACGCGTTCCAGAAAATGGTTTTTTCACCCTCTTTCTGCTCAAGGACTTTTACGGCATTATTGGTTAAATTCCTGGTGATGGTTTTTAGGTATTCCTTATCGGTGAGGAGCATCATGTTTTCAGGGAACTCAAACTGAAAGCGGATGTTTTCCACCCAGGAAAAATTTCCCTCGATGTCTCTAAAAATATCATTAACCGGAACTTCCTTCATCTCCGGTGCAAAATTGTTCATTTGCCCTTTGCTCCAGAGGAGGAGGTCTTCCATTTGCTGCAGCAGGTTTTCGGATGCTTTAATGACTTTATTTTCAAGGCGTTTTTTGGTTTCTTCATCCATCATATCCGGAGCTTCTTTCTGCAGGTGAAGAAAATGGATCAGTCCGGCCACCGGGCTGCGGAGATCATGGTTCAAAATCCCGAAGAACTGCATTTTGGTTTTATTGGCCTTGTCAAGCTCGGCATTCAGTTTTTCCAGGCGGTCGCTGTTTCTCTTCGACTGCCGGTACAGGAAAAACATCAAAATTCCGATAATCAGAAAGGCCAGGAGCCCAAAAAGGTAGTAGAGTTTTTCCCTTTCTTTATTTTTGATAATGAGTTTGTTAAGGGCGATCTCTTTATTCTTCTGTTCAACCACTTTTTGGCTTTCCAGTTTGGCCATCTCATTCTTCCGGCTTTGGGAATAAATGGAATCCCTCGTGTTGTAATATTCCTGAAAGTTCTTCGCAAAACCGTCCAGATCTCCTTTGAGCCGGCTTAATTCCGATAATCCGGCGTAATTGAACATGACCCATTGTTTATTGTTATTTCCGGCAGCGATCTTTTTACTGATGGCAAATTCCTTTTCGGCCTTCTGTAATAGCTGGCTTTTGTTCCATGGCAACAAGCTTTTATATTTTCCATACTGCTTATAAAACTCAAGGTAAGAAAAAGCCATATTGTAGTGATTGGCCACCGACATGTAATGGCTGGGCGAGATTTTATCCCAAATCTTCTGGGCCTGCTGTTGCATTTCATAACCTTTTGTAAGATGATCTACATCCAGCAATGACCAGTTGGTGAGCAGCCATGCCTGCCCGAACTCGTTCTCCGTCTTCCTGAAGTATTCATAAGCTTTGGTAAAATGCACCTGTGCTTCTTTGGGTTTGCTAAGGCTTCTTTCCATTTCTGCCAGGACGCCGTGACAGAATCCCAGGGCTTCCTGCGAATGCGAAGCTCCGGCCACTTTCAGGGCTTTGCTGATGTTTTCATAGGCTTTTTCCTTATTGGATTCGTCCAGGTATAAAAAAGCAAGGCTGCGGTAGGCGGCATTGACGATCCAGAGGTTTTTACTTTTCGTCCCCAGATCAACGGCCTTTAGATAATTCCTGACCGCTTCTGCGTGTTCTCCTTTCTGGTGGGCCAGCCGGCCGAACATATAATAGTTGTCGGCCAGGACATATTCGTCTTTGTTTTTTAGATTGATGGCAGACGATTCCTTATTGTACCGGTAGGCCAGGGCCGTACTGTTTTTCTCGGTGTAATAACTGGCCAGGCCGAGCAGCGTTTTTCCTTTTCGGGAGTTCCATCCGTCCCTTTTGATCAGGGCGAGATTCTTCTGCGTGTAGAAGAGGCAGCTGTCGGGATTGTAGATCCGGTAAATATCGATGAGGTTTTGCTGCAGCGCAAAGCGTTTTTCTTCAGAAATATTCTTTTTCAGTTCCGATTTAAAATTTTCAAGCTTTGAAAATTCCTGCGACCATAAGGATAAAGGCAAGAATACAATAAAGAGTAGACATCTTGCAATCATAATGTGTTATTTTCACGAAGATAGCATTTTATCAAATGTCATTGGTCGATTTTTTCGGTCGTTCGTCTATTTTAAAAATATCCGCCTGAAGGATGTGGTAATTTAGCCGCACAGAACGCTCCTTAATTTAACTAAAACATTTAACCAAAAACAGATTTCATATGAAAAGAATGGCTATTCAATGCTTCTTTCTGATATCGGCGCTCGTCCCCGTTTCCCTGCTGAAAGCGCAATCGGCAGTGCTGGCAACGGGAGTGAATGCCGCGGGAAGCAACGGCTCGGTTTCTTACAGCGTAGGCCAGACCGCCTACCTGGTAAAGGGCAGCAGCCGGCAGGTATCCGAAGGGGTACAGCAGGTCTACGAAATCACGACACTCGCTACCGGCGAGGCGGCACATCCATCCGAAGCAGGAATTCTGCTGTATCCGAATCCGTTTAAAGATTACCTGTACCTGGATTTTACCACGCAGGATTTCAAAGGTTCGGAATACCAGCTCTTCGATGCCCAGGGCAAACTGATCAAAACCGAAAAGATCAGCCGGTCCAAATCGGAATTCAATTTCTCATGGCTGCCTTCTGCCATGTATCTGATCAGGATCAACCAGGAAGGTAAAAATATAAAAACATTTAAAATCATTAAAAAATAATCATCATGAAAAAAATAGTATTGGCAGCGGGACTTCTGCTGAGCGCGCAACTCGCTTTTGCACAGGCTCCCGAAAAAATGAGCTATCAGGCCATCATCCGGAATGCCGGAGGGCAGGTGTTGGCCAACCAGAACGTCGGCGTACGCGTGAGTGTCCTGCAGGGTTCGCCTTCTGGTACAGCGGTATATTCGGAGCGGCTTACGGGAAATACCAATGCCAACGGGCTGCTCACTATGGAGCTTGGAACGGGAACGGTGCTTTCGGGGACGTTCAATACAATCAACTGGCCTTCGGGTAGCTATTACTTAAAAACGGAAACCGATCCTACGGGCGGAACCGCTTATACCATTACCGGAACCAGCCAGCTGCTGAGTGTGCCGTACGCGATGTTTGCAAAATCTGCAGGCGGGGTAAGCGGCGGAACCTCTCTTGCCATTCCGTATGCCAATACTTTTACCAATGCCGGAAATTTGTTTTCTTTAACCAATAACGGCGACGGAGCTTCCCTGGAAGGAATAAATACCACAACCACTTCCAATATTGCTGCGGTGAGAGGGATGGTAACCAATACGTCTCCCGGCGGATTTTCTGCTGCCGTTCGGGGAAATAACAGCGGAACGGGCGGACTGGGAATCGGAGTATACGGAAGCCAGGACGGGTCCGGATGGGGTGTCTACGGAACAAATCCCGCAGGAATAGGGGTATACGGAAACGGAACGGCTGCAGGATATGGCGTATATGCGAACAGCAACACGGGGACCGGCCTTAATGCGGTAAGTACCAATGGGATTGCCGCCAGTATGTCGATTTTTAATACTACCAATAACAATAACGTGCTTAATGCCAATACGGTAGGAAACGGAACCGTGATGAATGTTTCTACGACAGGAACCGGAAAAGGGGTTTCCAGTACGTCGGGTACCGGCTATGCCATTCATGGAACCACTTCGTCGCAGATATCAGCAGGTATCGTGGGCGATAATAGCGGAGCCGGAGAGGCTATTGTCGGGCGAAATACCAGTGACATTGCCGGAGCGGTGGTCGGAAGAAATGACGGCGGCGGTTACGGTGTCCGCGGCTTTATCTCCACCAATACTTCCGGTAACGGAATCGGTGTATATGGACAGGTGGGTGTGAACAGCAGTACTGGAAAAGCCGGAAAATTTGAGAATGTTAACAGCAGCAACACCGTCACTACGCTTGAAGTATCTACCGTAGGAAACGGGAATGCCTCTGATTTTACCGTAAACAATACCAACGGTACATCGGCAGCCTTACACGGCAAGGTGAATTCTATGTTTGCCAACTTCGGAACGGCAGGAGTTTACGGAGAATCCATAGGAACCGGAGGCTATGCCGGCTTATTCTATCAGAGGAATACCTCGGGGACAGGCCCTGCGGTACTGGCGCTTGCGGACGGCAGCGGAAACGGTGTGACGGCTAATGCCGGCGGCAGCGGCGATGGGGTGGAAGCAACTGTAGATGGCAGCGGAAACGCGATCTACGGCTGGACTCCGAATTTCAGTGCGGGAAGAGCAGGATATTTCAGGAATTTCAATACAGCCAATTCGCAGGCTACCTTAACCGTCGCCAATGCAGGAACAGGAAGTGCTTTATTGGTTAACCATACCGGATCTTCCGGGAATTTGGCGGTTTTCCAGAACGGCAATGCCAATGTGGCCCGGATTAATAAGTCGGGAACGGCATTTTTCAACGGGGGAACCCAGAACAGCGGGGCAGACGTGGCCGAAGCGTTTGATGTGGAAGGCAATGTCTCTGCTTATGAGCCGGGCGATATCCTCATCATCTCCACCGATGCCGACCGAACGGTAGAAAAATCGTCAAAACCTTACTCCAATCTGGTAGCCGGAGTATACGCCACAAAACCGGGCGTTCTCTTAACAGAGGAAAATATCGATTCCGAACTTTTAGGTAAGGTTCCGATGGGTGTGATCGGTGTGATTCCTACCAAAGTCTGCCTGGAAGGCGGAAAGATTAAAAGGGGAGACCTTCTGGTTACTTCCTCACAACCCGGCGTTGCCATGAAAGCCAATCCTAAGAAAGTAAAAATAGGGCAGGTGATCGGAAAAGCCCTTCAGGATTACGATCAGCCGGAAACCGGTAAAATAAGAGTATTAGTTAGTATTAAATAAAAACATCATGAAATCAATATACATCACCCTTTTCCTGGCCTGTGGCCTTCATGCCTACGCCCAGGAAAACAGAAAGACTTCTGACGCTCAAACCCAGGAAGCTGTCAATTACAAGGAATCCAAAGCCTTGGAAGACAGAATGATGAAAGAGGCGCAGCAAAGAATAGCTGAAAAACCATTGGCCTCCAAACTTGCGTCGGAAGAAGGGCTTCCAGTAAAGTTAAAGTCACAAACTACAACCGGGACATCACAGGACCGCCAGCACAAGTTGCTCTCCACCCGAGACGTAACAATTCAGGATATCAGGAAAACGATTCCAAAGGATTGATTTTTTATGAATCAAATGATTTCCTGAAGGAAGAGTTTGGATGAAATAGCCCCTGCAGAAACGCGGGGGATTTTGTTATTTAATGATATAAACGTGACATGCGTTAATAAAGGATTTAATTGTAATCTTCCCTTTTCCGACTGAACTCTTTGCCGTTATATTTATAGTTGTTTTAATGAATACCTTTCGTAATGTTAACAAGAGGCATTTCCGGCATCCAGCTTCTCTCTTTCAACCTGTTAATACGGTTTTTACTGCGGGTTCACGTTAAGATACAGGATGAATGGTACACCACGGACATTAATCCCAGTCGGAAGCAATATATTTCATGGTGTTTCCCCGGTTGTCATTCAGGATCAGAAAATGTCCTTCCAGCTTAAAATACTGCATGGTCTCGAAGTTTCTGGCGAAATCATGTTCGAGTTTCATATCCCGGCATGCCATGAGCGTTGAGCCGATATCGGAAAATTTGACGGTTCCGTCTTTTTTAAATGCAGCGGTAAAAAACATTTTATTGCAACCCATAAAAGCACCGCCTTTGATTTTCCCATGTTCAGAGGGAGCCGTAAGATCGATTTTCGCCTGTTTGCGGATCAGTTCTTCTTTGGGATAATTTTTAAAAGAAACCAACATCCATTCGCGGTTAAGCTGTGGATTTACAAGAGCTATAGAAGAGCAGTTGAGAACAGTTCCCAGGCATAAGATCCATAAAAAGGTAATCCATATTCTTCTCATGAACGCCTTAAATCCATTTTCATACCATCACAGACGCGGAACCGTAAAAAATTAGTAAATTAGCGACACAAAAATTATTTTATACAATGAAAAGAATATTACTGCTATTCACTTTCCTTTTGAGCTTTGTCCAGATGCGGGCAGACGAGGGAATGTGGTTGTTAATGCTCGTCAAAAGACTCAATGGGGTAGACATGCAAAAAGAAGGATTGCATCTTACGCCGGAAGAAATCTACTCCGTCAACAATTCAAGCCTTAAAGATGCCATTGTGAGCTTCGGAGGCTTCTGTACAGGAGAGATCGTTTCCAATCAGGGTCTTATTTTTACCAATCACCATTGCGGTTACGGTGCCGTAGCGGCTGCTTCCACCCCGGAAAAAGACTACCTGAAGAACGGGTTCTGGGCCATGAAGCAGAAAGACGAATTCAATGCAAAAGATCTTTATGTAAGATTTTTGGTAAGAATGGATGATGCTACCCAGAGAATCAATTCCAAACTGAATAACAATATGTCCGCTGCAGAGCGTAAAGCCGTGATCGACGCTGAAACAAAAGCGATCCAGTCTGAAAACTCTGAAAACGGAAAATATACAGTAGTCGTAAGAGATTTCTTTAACGGAAATGAATTTTACTATTTCGTATACCAGGATTACAAAGACATCCGTTTGGTAGGAGCTCCGCCTTCCGCATTAGGGAAATTCGGTGGAGATACCGATAACTGGGAATGGCCTAGACATACGGCAGACTTTACGGTTTTCAGAGTGTATGCGGATGCAGCAGGAAACCCTGCGGAATTTTCTCCGAGCAATGTTCCTCTGAAGCCTAAGCATTTTTTACCGGTGTCTCTTAAAGGCGTAAAGCCGGGCGATTTCTCAATGATCTTAGGATATCCGGGAAGAACCAACCGTTATCTGACTTCTTACGGGATCCAGCAGATGGTAAACAAAGATTATCCGGCATGGGTAGAAGCTTCCAAACTGGCGATGGACGTGATGAAGAAGTACATGGATAAAGATAAAGGAACGCAGCTTAATTATGCTTCCCAGTATGCTTCCGTAGCCAACTACTGGAAAAACAGACAGGGGACAATCGATGCCGTTATTAAAAACGGGACCATTGCAGATAAGCAGAAGATCGAAGAACGTTTCAAAACATGGGCGGTACAGCCTGCCAATGTAGCGGAGAACGAAAATGTACTTGAAAATATCGGGATTTACTACAAGCAGACTTCCGACCGTAATGTGGAAAGAATGTACATGACCCAGCTTTCCAGAAACTCCAAATATTTTACCCTTGCATTACAGGTAGGAAGTGTTCTTCAGGCATACGCCAAACAGGATATGGCCGGAAGAGTTGCGATGAAGCCGAAAGTGGAAGCCGCTTTGAAAGCTGCCTATGAAAACATCAATACCAAGCTGGAAGGCGAAATGATGAACTCCATGGTAAATCTTTACCAGCAAAGAGTAAATAAGGATGTCGCTTCTGAAACCATTATGGGACTTGATGCGAACAACCTTTCCAATGTTGCCTATTCTTCAATCTTTGCCAACAAAACATCTGCGACCAACTTCATGCTGAACCCGGATGCTTTAAAACTGGATGCAGATCCGCTTTGGAAAATTGCCAATGGAATCGTAGCCGACCAGAGGGCTTCCGCGGAAAAATTCGTGAAGATCGACGATAATTTCGCGAAAAACAACAGATTGTTCCTGGCAGGACTGATGAAGGCAATGCCTGAGAAAAAATTCTATCCGGATGCAAACTCTACAATGAGATTAACATACGGAACCGTAGATAAACTTCCGATCAGATCAGACAGAAACTACTTCGGCATTACCGATAATTATTATACGGATATGACGGGGCTTGTAGGAAAATACAAAAAAGGGGATGAAGAGTTTGATCTTCCTCAAAGGGTGATCGACCTTTATAACCTGAAAGATTTCGGACAGTATGCCGATGCTAAAGGATATATGCCGGTGAACTTCCTTTCCAACAACGATATTACAGGAGGTAACTCAGGTTCTCCGGTAATCGATGCCGACGGAAACCTGATCGGGATCGCATTCGATGGAAACAGTGAAGCATTGAGCGGTGACATTGTTTTCGAACCTGAATGGCAGAAGACGATCAACGTAGACGTTCGTTTCGTACTTTGGACCATCGACAAATACGCCGGTGCAAGAAGACTGATCGACGAATTACAGTTGGTAAAAGACGAAAACACACCAGCCGATACCAAAACAAAAATGCCTAAAGCAACACCTGCCAAAGGAAAGAAGAAATAATCTTATTGATATATTCACAGGAGCCGCGAAAGAAAAACTTTCGCGGTTTTTTATTGCTGAAATTGTTTTATTTTTAGTCGTTTGTTTGAATATGTAAAGAATAAACGTTCCAAATTGATCATATTGCTATTTGCTAATGAAAACAGAATCTGTACAATTTAAAGCCGTTATCCAGCAAAATGGAAAAATGAATGCTGCCTTTGTAGAATTTCCTTTCTCTACCGAGGAACTATTCAACAAAAAAGGGCAGGTAAAAATCAAAGCTGTTTTTGACGGTAGGGTAGAGTACCGCGGCAGCCTGGGAAAAATGAAATCGGAATGCCATATTTTAGGACTTACACAAGAAGTGCGGAAACAATTGGGCAAGACCTTCGGCGATGAGGTATCGGTGTCTCTGGTTGAAGATAAAGAAGAGAGAATTGTTGAAATTTCAGATGATATTGCCTTGGTCTTTAATGACCACCCGGATGCAAAAGCCCTGTTCGATGCCATGAGCTATACCCATAGGAAAGAATACATCCGCTGGATCGCGGAGGCAAAAAAGCAGCAAACCAGGGAAGCGCGGAAAGCCAAGATGATCACCATGATTCTGGCAGGTAAAAAGGGAATTTAAAATCAAGGACTATCTGTCTAACTTAGCCGTCAGGAATTGTTTTACACCTCCGTTAATAATGGTAATTGAATCTTCATTGTAATGAACCTTAACACCCAGATCATTCATAACTTCTTTGAAATACCCTGTTTCAGAATGAGAAGAAACAACATTCTGCTGCCATGAGAACCGTGCAGATTGTCCTTTATCATTTTCTATAAGTAATGATCTGAAATTATATTTAGTATCAGGAAAAATGATAGTAGCCACTGCACTTTCATGGGGCACCAATTCCCTGTACAATATAATGTTTAAATTTTTCTGTTGTTCCTGTTTTGAATCTCCATTAAGAATTTCTACGGCTGTTTTCATATAAATCGACAAGTTTTAGGCAAACGTCATTCCCCGATGCGACAAAACTCGACGTATTATATTTTAATTTTAAAATAATTTGATCAATAGTGAATTTTGCTTTGCAACTGAATGATCAATTAAGAGTCTGCTAAGCTTTAACTCAGAGGATTTTTCGTCATCGTCCTTAATTTTCTGAATTAAAATAAACTTGTTTATTCTTCACTTATAATGATTTAAATGAAGTAGTGAAAGTTAGGCAGCAATATATTTTTCTAAGCTAAAAAATTTTAATGGCTTAATGTTAAAAAATACACTCTGAATTTAAACTGGCTCTAAGATTAATGAAATTGAACATTCGCATTTTAACCGTTCCAAAACTCCCGGTCCAGGCTCCTATACTGTATGGCTTCCGAAACATGATGTGATAAAATAGCTTCAGATTCTTCAAGATCGGCAATCGTCCGGGCAACTTTCAGAATCCTGTCGTAAGCACGGGCCGAGAGGTTAAGCTTTTCCATGGCCATTTTAATCAGGCTGAAGGATGATTCATCCAGCCGGCAGAATTTTTCAAGCTCGTTCGGACCGATTTGTGCGTTATAGCTGATCTTTAAATCTTTATAACGCTCATGTTGAATTTCGCGGGCAATCAGCACCCGTTTCCGGATGTCTTCGCTTTTTTCTCCTTTTCTACGTTCTGCCAGTTGCTCGAATTCCACCTTCTGTACTTCAATATGAATGTCGATGCGGTCCAGAAGCGGCCCTGAAAGCTTATTCATGTACCGCTGCATTTCATAAGTAGAGGAGGTGTTGTTAGGATCATCCGGAAAAAATCCGCTTGGGCTCGGATTCATGGAGGCTACCAGCATAAAGCTCGCCGGGTAATTTACCGTAAACCTCGCGCGGGAAATAGTTACTTCCCTGTCTTCCAGCGGCTGGCGCATGACTTCCAGAACCGTTCTTTTAAATTCCGGCATTTCATCCAGAAACAATACACCATTGTGCGCCAGTGAAATTTCTCCGGGTTGCGGGTAACTTCCGCCGCCAACCAAAGCAACATCGGATATCGTATGATGCGGTGACCGGAATGGTCTTACGGTCATGAGAGAAGTTTCCGTACCCATTTTACCTGCCACCGAATGGATCTTTGTTGTTTCCAGGGCTTCCTTTAAAGTAAGCGGAGGCAAAATACTCGGGACTCTTTTGGCCAACATCGTTTTTCCGCTTCCGGGTGGCCCGATCAAAATGATGTTATGTCCACCGGCGGCGGCAACTTCCATTGCTCTTTTTGCGGTTTCCTGTCCTTTTACTTCCGAGAAATCGAAAGGGAAATCGTTGATCTTTTCCTGGAATTCCTTCCGCGTGTCCACTTCAATCTTCGGAAGCGGTTTCCCTTCGTTGAAAAAATCGATCACATCCTTGATATTTTCTGCCGCATAAACATCCAGGCTGTTGACGATGGCCGCTTCCCGCGTATTCTGTTTGGGAAGGATAATCCCTTTAAACCCTTCCTCCCGCGCCTGTATAGCGATCGGGAGCACTCCTTTGATCGGCTGCAGGGTACCGTCCAGCGAAAGTTCCCCCATAATAATATATTCATGAATATTTTCTGCCATGATCTGATCCGACGCCGCCAGAATGCCAATGGCAATGCTCAGGTCGTAAGCTGCACCTTCTTTCCGCAGATCGGCAGGTGCCATATTGATGGTAATTTTCTTCCCTGGAATTTTAAAGCCTGTATTCTTCAGAGCAGCAGAAATCCGGTAACTGCTTTCTTTAATAGCATTATCGGGAAGGCCAACGAGATGATAGCCTACACCGCCGGTATCGACATTTACTTCTATAGTAATGGTTTGTGCCGCAACGCCATGGATGGCACTTCCGTAAACTTTGATCAGCATTTTTTCGTGTTTAATGTAAATGTAGAAAAATTATTACAAACAGGTTTCATCTAAAAATTTACAGAAAATTTTATTTGAGATAAAATTTTTAACACTTATATTAAAAACAAAATAATTTTTAAAATGAAAATGTATATAACGGATAAGGATTTTCATAATTATAGGCTTTTTAACCGGGTGCTTATTTAAAAAACTTATTTTTATATATTAATATGTTTCTGGCTGCTTCTAACATCTCTTGTTTAAAAATTACGCGATTTATTCATTACAAGAATGCAACATGAAAAATGATACATTATATCTTCCGGCAAAATCTATCCTTTTGGACTGGTTAATTAAAGCCTGTGAAATAGCCCGGAAAGACTTGCTCTTTTACCTATATTATTGCCCGGATCAGCTCGAAATAATTGAAAGTACCTATATTTAGAAAAAAGTCAAACTTTTGTTTAAAAATATTGGTCT
>NZ_JBHGAQ010000033.1:0-22374 GCF_042610505.1 Chryseobacterium sp. sg2396
GATCCATCACGATCTCTCTTCTGGACGAGAACGGAGAGCCTGCCGTTGTATGGAAAGTGAAGAATGCGTTCCCTGTAAAATTACAGTCTACGGATCTTAAAGCGGAAGGGAATGAAGTCGCTGTAGAGACGCTGGAAATTGCGCACGAAGGTTTAACCATTGAAAATAACTAATCATGGCTGTTTTATATCCTCCAACCAGTTTCTCTTTTATCGTNAATTACAGTCTACGGATCTTAAAGCGGAAGGGAATGAAGTCGCTGTAGAGACGCTGGAAATTGCGCACGAAGGTTTAACCATTGAAAATAACTAATCATGGCTGTTTTATATCCTCCAACCAGTTTCTCTTTTATCGTTAACGGGATTTCGACAACAGAGGGTATTGACTCCAGATTTCAATCCATATCCGGATTATCGACAGATATTACCACTGAAGAATATGCCGAAGGAGGTGAAAACAGGTTTACCCATCAGCTGCCTCTGCGTCCCAAATATCCTAATTTAGTTCTGAAACGCGGACTGCTCGTAAGTTCAGGATTGATAAGCTGGTGCAGAAATGCGATGGAAAACTTTGAGTTTGAGCCCAGGGATCTTATCATTTCCCTTTCCGGAGGACTCCAGTCTACAGCTCCGTTAATGATCTGGAATGTAGTCGGTGCCTATCCTGTACGATGGGAAGTATCGGAATTCAATGCGGAAGAAAGCAAACTTGCTGTTGAAACCATAGAGCTGAAATACAGATATTTCACAATACCTACATCGTTAGCAAGTCTGGGCTTGTAATTTCTACATCAATCCGGGCACGTGGAAGCGTGCGCTGCGAAAAAAAATTCAACAAAATCTTTTTTGATAAAGAGCAAAAGACGGGTCTGACGGCCCGGTCGAGCACCCTTTATGTGCCTGGATTTTTAAAATAAGATACGTTAAATCATTGATTTTTAATAATCTGTTTATTAAAAGTTAATTAAAACAAAACGAAATGCCAATAGAAATAAAAGAGCTTCACATTAAAATAAATGTGGACGAAAAAGCCGCCGCGACATCCACTGCAGCCAGTGTAGACGAAGTGCAGATCATGCGGGCGGTCAGCGAAAGTGTAGAACAGGCCGTCAATATAGAACAACGTAAAAAAGAAAGATAATGGGAGAAATCACAAAAGTAACGATACAGACTTACAAAGATAATGGCTTTAAACAAAATGCTTTAGTTAACGTAAATGCTTTTAAAGCTCTTATCAATCCAACAGGTTTTTCTTTAACCTATAAAGTTGAATATGATACTACACAACCAGATGGAGCAAATGCAACAAATTCAAAGTTTATTAAAAAATCTCCTCAATCCTTACAATTAGAGTTTTTATTTGATGGTACGGGAGTAACAGAAGCATACTCTGGAATTAAACTTATCAATGCTATAAAGAAGAAAAAATTTAAGCATGATACGGTTACGGAACAATTGGAAAGATTTTATTCGGCAACAGGAGATTTTAAAGGGACAATTCATAAACCATATAATGTTATTGTGAGTTGGGGTAAATTTAAATTCGAAGGATCTCTCACTGAGTTAACAATAGATTATAAATTATTTAATAGCGACGGAACTCCTTTAAGAGCTATAGGCAAAGCAACCTTTGTAGAATCCATTAGTGCTGATCTCGCTGCGAGGATGGCAAATAAAACGTCCCCGGACCTTACCCACAAACGGACCATACAGGACGGTGATACTTTACCCCTGATGACCGAAAGAATTTACGGCGACTCCAAATACTACCTGGAAGTCGCGAAAGTAAATAACCTGATCAATTTCAGGCAATTGGTGCCGGGCGAGGAGCTCTATTTTCCACCCATAGAAAAAATATCATAACATGAACAACAGCGGATACATACAAACAGCAAAAAACGCGGATCTGATCACCTTCAAGGTAATGTCCGGAGGTACGGAATTACCGGGCAGGTATGGAATTACCCATATTGTTGTGGAAAAAGAAATCAACAGGATTCCCTATGCCTGCATCACCATTCTGGACGGCAGCGCGCCGGAACAGGATTTCAAGCTGAGTAATGAAGACCTGCTGATCCCCGGGAAAGAAATTGAGATCACGGCCGGATACCATTCCGAAGAAGAAACCATCTTTAAAGGTGTTGTCGTAAAGCATAACATAAAAGTCAGGAACGGTTCTTCCTACCTGATCGTAGAATGCAGGGATAAAGCCGTAAAAATGACGCTGGGAAGAAAAAGCAAATATTTTTACGACAGCAAAGACAGTGCGATCATCGAAGAATTGATTGGCAATAACGGGCTAAAAGCTGATGTTCAGGCAACCGCAAATTCACATAAGGAACTGGTTCAATACCGTGCTTCCGACTGGGATTTCATGCTGACAAGAGCCCAGGTCAACGGGAAACTCTGTTTCGTCGAAAACGGAACGGTTACAATTGCCAAACCGGATTTCGGTAAAAAAGAAGTGGAAACCGTGGTGTACGGATCTTCCGTTCATGAATTCGATGGGGAAATCGACGCCAGGAATCAGTTCAGTAAGATTACCGCTAAGACATGGAGCTATACCGATCAGGAATTAACGGAAGTGGAAGCCCAGGATCCGGCCATCAGCCTCAACGGAAACCTTTCACCGGGTGACCTCGCAAAAGTCTTCGGTATCGAGGACCTGCAGCTGAAGCATGGCGGGAACCTTACCCAAAGCGAACTCCAGGAATGGGGCGATGCCAAGGCAACCTTCCAGCAGCTTGCCAAAACAAGAGGAAGAGTGAAGTTCCAGGGAATTCCGTCCGTACTGCCGGGCGTTACCTTAACCTTACAGGGTGTTGGAAACCGGTTCAACGGAAAAATATATGTAACTGGTGTACGGCATGAGATTGCGGATGGAAACTGGCTCACAGATGCCCAGTTCGGGCTTTCTCCTACCTGGTTCTCGGAAACCTATGATATCAGCGAAATGCCGGGTTCAGGAATTATTCCTTCCATCAGCGGATTGCAGATCGGAGTGGTGTCACAGCTCGAATCGGATCCGGATGGAGAAGACCGGATTCTCGTACAGATCCCGATTATCAACAGCGAAGAAGAAGGAATCTGGGCCAGAGTGGCCACGCTCGATGCAGGGGAGAACAGAGGCTCGTTTTTCAGGCCGGAAATCGGAGATGAAGTGATCATCGGATTTATCAACGACGATCCTAACGATGCCGTTGTTCTGGGGATGCTCAACAGCAGTGCCAAACCTGCCCCGCTCACAGCCGCCGACGAGAACAACGAAAAAGGATTCGTCACCCGTAGCGAAATGAAAATGATCTTCAACGACGATAAAATATCATACACGCTGGAAACGCCGAAAGGTAAAAAACTGATCTTAAATGAAGATGAAGATGTCATCAAAATTCAGGATGAGCATTCCAATATACTAACCCTTAATAAAGACGGGATTAGTATGGAAAGCGGGAAAGACATTAAGATCAAAGCCAAAGGTGATGTTAAAATTGAAGGAGTCAATGTCAGTGTAAAAGCCTCTGCACAGTTTAAAGCAGAAGGAAGCTCAGGATCAGAGCTTAAATCGGGAGCCGTCACCGTCGTAAAAGGATCTCAAGTTAAAATCAATTAATCACTATGAAACCGGCAGCAAGAATTACAGATATGCATACCTGCCCGATGGTAACGGGAAATGTTCCGCATGTGGGCGGACCTATTATTCCGGCAGGGGAACCTACGGTACTTATCGGAGGAAAGCCCGCAGCAAGAGTAGGTGACAAGGCCGTATGCACAGGCCCGCTGGACACCATTGCCTCAGGATCCTCAAGTGTCCTGATCGGCGGGAAACCGGCCGCAAGAATGGGGGATTCCACCGCGCACGGAGGCGTTATCACCGCAGGAGAAGCTAGTGTTTTAATTGGCGGATAAAGGAAACGGATTTCTATGAAATCATAAGCCGCCAAATAATAATCTGAAAACCAATATATAAAAAACATCCGCAGCAAACGGCAGGACCATCAGAATTCCAGGTTACGAATGAAGGATGTTGCAACCATAAAAACAAATAACGTATGACTATAAATACAGATTTTTTAGGAATAGGCTGGAGCTTTCCTCCTGAGTTTAATGAGACGGAAGGAACCCTGGAAATGACCACCGATGTGGAAGACATCAACAACAGCCTTATTATTTTACTCTCCACACGCCCGGGCGAACGTGTCATGTTCCCGGATTACGGATGCGACCTGCAGGAAATGCTCTTCAAGCCGCTGGACCTTACCCTCATTACCCAGATGAAAGGAATCGTGGAGCGTGCTATCTTATATCATGAGCCCAGGATCAATATCTTAAATATAGAGATTGATGCCGAAGAGGAACTTCAAGGAGAAGTATTGATAAAAATAGACTACGAAGTAAGAAACACCAATACCAGAAGCAATATTGTTTTCCCTTTCTACAAAGGAGAAGCTACCGAAATATAAACAATGACGGGATGTCTGTAGCCATGTTGAATACGTGCAAACATGCATGAAGTATTGCATCTGACCATAGAAATATAAATATAAACCAATGAAAAAAACAGATACATTTTCGCATTACCGCGAAGGAAAATCACAAATGCAGCGCTTTTTATCAGAATTGGATCCTGGCAATCTCGAATTGCACGATTTCGACCTGTTTGATTGGCTATTATTCGCTAATAATTTTGCCAGGCATGTAAACTATTTTCACAAAGATGATCCTGCGACCCCTAGAGGAAACTGGGGAAACTTCTTCCTGGGAGATGATGATTATACAGTTCCGCGCAGGGAAAGCGTAGAATACAAACAAATGAAAAAGCAGGTTACAGATCTTATTTCCCGTTTTGAGCAGGACAGCAACCTGACACCGCATCTTACCTTATTCGTTTGTTTTTTAAAACTGCTGGACTTCTCCAAAAAAGCATTCAATAATTTAACGAAAAGACACCTGGATTTCTATTATAACGAAATCCTTCAGATTGAGAAGAATGATGCCCGATCCGATAAGGTGTACATCATCTTTGAGCTGGCCAAAAAAGCCCTTCAGGAAAGAATTCCCGACGGAACATTGCTGGACGGCGATAAAGATGCGAATGGAAAAAAGCGTATTTACAGAACCGAAGAAGAGCTTATGGCCAACCAGGCAAAAGTAGTTGAACTTAAAAGCTTCCTTAATGATGCCGAAAAACGGGAGCTGAAAATGGCTCCGAAAGCCAATACGGCAGATGGCTTAGGCGAAAAGCTGCCTGAAGAAAGCAATTACTGGTGGCCATTTGGATATAATGCTGATGAAACCGCTTCCGAAAAATCCATTTACAAAGAACTTCCGAAAGCGAAACTCGGATTTTCGGTGGCTTCTTCACTTTTTGACCTGAAAGAAGGCGAAAGAACGGTTACTGTCGCCATCACATTTGCTAAAAATGCCGCACAGAAATTACAGAACCTGTCAAATACGGATATTGAAAGCAACATCAGGGTGCTTTGCAGCGGTGAAAAAGAATGGCTGTCGGGAATCGCTTTACAGTGCATGAAAAACCAAGAGGATCTTCTGGAGCTTTCCTTCACCTTATCCAAAGATTTCCCTGCGGTAGTACCTTACAATAAACAGCTTCTCGCAGAAACTTTCCAGACCGCATTTCCTGTCGTAAGGTTTATGATCGAAGGACATAAATACTATGACGTATACGAAGCTTTATCCGAAAAACTGATCAAAAACATCGACGTATCGGTTAACGTAAAAGGGATAAAATCCATTCAGATCGAAAATGACAACGGCGCCTTAAATTCTGAAAAACCATACTATCCGTTCACGGCGCAACCCGTTACAGGATCTAATTTTTACATTAAATGTCCTGAAATGTTCTCTAAAAAGTGGCAGAAGGCAGACATTACCATCAACTGGAAAAATGTCCCGGATTCCATTAAGGAGCTGTACAACGGATACGTTATTCAGCCGAACCAGAACATCAGCCTGAAGGATTTCGAGGCTTTAAAAGGCCCTTCAGTAGTAGGATCCGATGCTTATTTCAAAGCGGATGCCGCTTTGCTGGACAAAGAAAACTGGTACACCACAGCCCATGATATTGCACTTTTTGATAAAGCGGACGGCGTATACAAAACCAGGTTTTCCGTAAACAGTATCAGCAGTGAAGCAGGAACTTCGGAAGCTTTACGGGTGACATTGAAACAGTCGTTCCTACAGGATGTGTATCCTAAGCTTTATACCCTGGCATTATCCAGTAATCCGCTTGAAAAAAAGCTTATCCCCAACGAACCGTACATTCCGTTTGCAGAAGACATCGAGCTGAATTACAGCGCGCGGGAAACGGCCTATTCTTACCTGAGCAGAGATTTGGACGGGCAGGCTTCAAAAAGCGCAGGCATGCAGGTGTATCACGAAGATGCTTTCGGACAATACGAAAAAGGCGTTGATACGCAGAACCTGGTTCCCGTACACGAAAACGGCGGTGAGCTTTATATCGGTCTGGAAGCCAAACCGCAGACCACCGTCTCCCTGCTGATCCAGATGCTGGAAGGAAGTGAAAACCCGTTGGTAGATACTTTTGAGGACAAAGAATTCATCAAATGGCACATTCTTTCAGGAAACACCTGGATGGATCTGTCGGATTACATGCTTAAAAATGAAACCAGAAAATTCCTGGAATCCGGCATTGTAAAGTTTAAAATCCCGAAAGATCTTGATACGGATCATACGAGATTTACCGACGGACTGGTCTGGGTAAGGGCCAAATCGAAAAGAAGCTACGACGCGGTATGTAAGATTCAGGGAATATATACCCAGGCCGTCCTGGCGGTATTTGAAAACCATGATAATGAGCTTTCTCATTTAAACAACGGCCTCGAAGCGAATACCATTACAAAACTGATCACAAGAGTTCCTCAGGTAAAATCGGTAAGCCAGCCTTACAATTCTTTCGATGGCAAATACAAAGAAACGGATGCGGAATATTACAGAAGGGTCAGCGAAAGATTGAGGCATAAAAACAGGGCCGTTACCCAATGGGATTATGAACAGCTGGTATTACAGGAATTCCCGGAAGTGTTCAAAGTAAAATGCTTAAACCATACTTCTGAAAATTCCTATCTGGCTCCGGGCCACGTTACCCTTATGGTGGTGCCGAATATCAGGAATAAAAATGCTTTCGATATTTATCAGCCGCGGGTAAGCAGAGCAAGCCTGAACAGAATTCAGAACTATGTAAGCGAACTGAATGCGATGCAGGTTCAGACCCATGTGGTGAATCCTAATTATAAAGAAGCAAAAGTTGAAGCCGCCGTAAGGTTTTTCACGCAGTATGACGAATCATTTTACACCAGGCAGCTGGATGAGGATATCAAAAAATACATTTCGCCATGGGCCTTCACCGAATCCAAAGATATTGATTTCAATATAAAGCTGAATGTCAATCAGCTGATCAGCTATCTGGAGCAGCTGTATTATGTGGATTATATCGACGAAATAAAAATATACGTAAATAATGTTTTACAAAAACAGGCTCTGATTGAGGTGGATCCGAAATCAATACTGGTATCGGCCAAGCAGCATAAAGTTACTGTTGCAGATCAGGTATGTATCTAACAAACAAGAAGAAAATATAATTATGTCAGAAAATAAGCACATTAGTATACCCAAAAATGTAGAAACCGGAGATCAGACCGATTTTCACTTTCTGCGCAGGACAGGTATCGAATATATCGAAAAACTGGGAGGAAAGCTCTGGACCGATTACAATTCCCACGACCCCGGGATCACGACGCTGGAAGTTTTAAGCTATGCCATTACCGATCTGGGAATGAGAATGAACCTGAATACCGAAGATCTCCTGGCTTCCAAAGATGCATCCAAAGATATCCATACCCAGTTTCTGAAAGCTACGGAAATCCTGCCTTCAAGACCTTTGAATGAACTTGATTACAGAAAACTGTTCATCGACATCAGCATGGAGCCGGATTATAAAAGGCCGGTCCTGAACTGCTGGCTGGTTCCCAGAACTGAAAAAATTTATGTAGACTGCAAAACAGGAAACCTGGATTTTAACCCGATCGGTGAAAAAACAAGTAATTTCAATGTCAAAGGCCTATATGACCTGTATGTAGACTACTCCGACGACCTGGATGCCGAAGGGAAGAGATGCGAAAGAGGGAATGTAAATTTCGAAATACTCGAACGTTATCATGCCAACAGGGGGCTTTGTGAGGACCTGGTTGAAATTAAGGAAATCCAGACCCAGAAAGTTGCTGTTTGTGCCCGTATCGGACTTGTAAACAAAGCGGACGAAGAGCTGGTGCATGCGAAAGTACTGAAAGCGATCAACAATTACCTGTCTCCTGAAGTTCATTTTTACTCCCTCAAGCAGATGCTCGACAAAGGTTATCCTACGGACGTTATCTTTGACGGGCCGCTGCTGGAAAACGGTTTTATCGATACGGAAGAACTCAGAAAAAGTCAGCTGAGAGAAGAAGTCCGGCTTTCCGATATCATCAGTGAAATCATGAAGGTTGACGGAGTGAAAGAAATCCACGAAATCTCCATTGCAGGCTGCGACCAGGTTATTAAACAGACCAACGACTGGCTGATATGCATCGAAAACGGCAAAAAGCCGGAACTGTGCGATTTAAGCTCATTCAGCTACAGCAAAGGTTCCCTTCCGTTAAATATCAATGATAAAAAAGTACAGGAATATTTAATAACCCTTAAAAAAGAGGAAGACGTACTTCGTGACGATGCGAAAAAGAATAAAGAACTTGCTTTACCACAGGGAACTTCTTACGATATCGGCAATTATGCGACCATCCTGAACGAATTTCCCGATACTTACGGCGTAGGAATAACGGGAATAATCGGGGACAGGACCCCGGAGCGCGAAGCCCTGGCCAAACAGATGAAAGCCTATCTTCTGTTTTTTGATCAGATTCTGGCCGGATACTTTAAGCATCTCGAAAAAGTGAAAGAGGTACTGAGCATCAATGGCAGTCTGAAAAGAACCTATTTTACACAGACCCTTAAAAACATCAAAGGTTTTGATGAGCTGGTTTCCGGTTATGATAAAAATGATGAGGACAAGCTTACGGATTCCCTTTATGAAGAACTCGACAACAGTGTAGAGAGACGAAACGAAGTATTGGACCACCTGATCTCCCGTTTTGCGGAAACATTCAGCGATTATACATTCCTGATGAAATCGCTGTATGGTAAATCTACCGATGAGATCGTTTTAAACAATAAGGAGAATTTCCTGAAAGAATATACATCTTTAAGCAAGGATCGCGGGCTGGGTTATAATTATACGCTGAATGCGGATGCCGATGTCTGGAATACCACCAATATTTCCGGAGTGCAGAAAAGGATCGCCCGTCTGTTAGGCATCAAAAACTATACGCAGAGAAATTTATCCCAATCACCTGTTTCGATTATCAAAACGGCAAACACTGGCGGTAAACCAACGTACACCTGGAAAATAAAGGATGCAGCAGGAAGCATCATACTTTCATCTGTCAATACTTTCCAGATTGAATATGCAGCTAATAAAAACCTGAACGAAGCCATTTACCAGACGATCCAGATCGACCAGGAAGATTTGGAACATGCATGGGAAAAATTTGAGGAAGATCCTAATAAATATAACCTGATCGGAAATATACAGATCCGGTTTTCCGCAGGAGGGAATTATTATTTTGATATTCTCGACGATGCCGGAAACGTAATGGCTACCCATAAGAAAACCAATCCTTATGCTAACAGGCAGGATCTGAAAGCCGGAATTTTTAATATCGTAAACTATTTTAAATACGAATTTACGGAAGAAGGGATTTTCCTTGTTGAGCACCTTTTGCTGAAGCCGGTTCTCAAAAACTATAAGTCCATGGGAGGCATCGGCTGTATGTCCATTGGAAAAACCTTTAAGGTAATGTATGATCTTGAGGTAACCGGGGCATCATTCATGTCTTCCTGCGAAGAAGATTGTGAAACGGATGTCTTCGATCCTTATTCTTACCGGGTAAGCGTTGTTCTTCCGGGATTTGCGTACCGTTTCCAGGATCCGGATTTCAGGCGTTATGCCGAAACGGTGATCCGGCAGGAAATTCCGGCCCATGTCTTAGCGAAAATCTGCTGGGTAGGAGACCGGATGAGCGAAGTACAGACGGCTCAAAGCGATTTGTCCGAATTTGAGGTTGCTTTCAGAAAATATCTTACCGATAAATCCAGAAACAACCTTCCCAATTTGGGAAGCAGTATCCAGAATCTGCTGGCTGCGCTTACCAACCTGAACAATATTTACAGGCCGGGAAGACTCTTAGACTGTGCTATGGATGATAATGACGACCTGGACGGAAAAATAATATTAGGACAATCAAACATTTAAAATTGATATATAATGAATACTAAATTAGATAATGTAACCACCCAATATAGAAAGTTCAACGAAAACCAGGCGTTAACGGAAGGGCAGTTAAATGAATTTATAGACTATTTTGAGGATCAGGACCGGCTCTCAAGAACCCGCCTCAGCGGTGTTGGGATCGTATGCGGTTTCAAATCGACCCTTGCCGATTCCCTGGATACCATTGTGGTGACGCAGGGAGCCGGCGTTACCACGGACGGGGATTTGATCATACTGCGTCAGAAAACCGGCAAAGCATCAGAAGTTACCATAAACTTCGATGCCGGAAATTATAAATATTACAGAGAATATACCGATGTAGCAGGGTATAAAAACTTTCAGATCAATGGTACGCAGATCCCGTTGCTGGAACTTTTTACACAGGAAGAATACAATCAGATGATTGATGTAAGAAGGGTTAAAAGCATAAGTGAAATCGCGAACCTGAAGAATCAGATTGTTATTTTATACCTGGAAAGTTATTCCAACGAAGAAACTCCATGCCAGGATGCCGACTGCGACAACACAGGCGCCGAGCAGGTGTCCAACCTAAAAGTTTTACTTGCAGATTCAAGAGCTGTGGCGGATCTTCTTGCCAAAGGGGATGCGAAAGACAGCCTGTACAAAGTGCATAACGGTTACCAGGATCTCTTCGATAATTTGCCTCCGCTGGAAGCTAAAAGAGTGATCCTGAATTCCGGGATTACCACGGCAGGAAACCTAAAAACGATATTTCAGGATGCGATTGATGATGTTACAAGACTATGTAATGGTTTTAATGCCGTTGCAGAAACTTTTAACGTGAGTCCGGACCTTCGTGGGGATGCACTTATTACGAAAGTGAAATCCGTACTGAAGCCCGTTACCTCAAATCTGGAAGATTACCAATACCGGTATGACCTGTTTAAAGATCTGATTGATACCTATAATGAAATAAAAGGTTTGATCCTGCATCTGAATGTAGACTGCTGCCCGGATATTGCCTCGTTCCCTAAACACCTGATGCTGGGCGCGGTAGGAGCGACGCTGGAACTCGGAGCGCGTACACCTTACCGTCATAATTTTTACCATTCGCCGATTACGACAGACCATGATGAAAATTACGAAAGAATCATTATGCTCGCCAACCGTTTCGTACAGAAGCTAAAAGCATTTCAGTCATATGCAGGACCTGTTAAGATTACTCCGTCACACCTCAATGTAAGATTGAGCGAAAAAGCAATTCCTTACTATTATATTGTGGATCAGCCATTACTGAAAAAATGGAATTTTGAAAAAACGAAAACCGATACGGAAACCTATAACCTGAGTTATCACACCGCTAATTTGTCCTCTGCAGACTTTATCCAAAATCCTTTGGATTATACAATCGATGATAACGATTTCTACAGAATTGAAGGATTTTTAGGAATGCCTTTTGAAACAGCAGTACAGAATATCAATGATCTGAAGGCGAAATACGGGCTGGCTTTCGATGTTATTGTGTTGCTCCTGCAGAAAGGAGGAAGAGGAAATGGCGATACCGGTACGCAAAAAGTATCGATCGAAGAGCTTAGAAAGCAGCTGGTATCCATCTCCAGTGCCATCAGTAAAGAAACCGGCGACGCGAAAAGCACTTTATTGAACCTTTCCAGATTAGACAGCCAGCTGCGTCTGCTGAATAAAGCGGATTTTTCGTCTGCCTCCGGAGAAGAAATTACGGTGATAAAACAGGATACTAAAAAGGACAAAATTTCCACCGAACTGCTTAGCAACTTTTTGGAGAGAAAATCCGGGCTGGAGCATTTGGCGGGCGTAGAACGTGGCGGTACATTCGTTCTGATCTGCGAATCCGAAAAAAACAATCAGGTGCTTGCCGATTTCTCGTTGCCTTATCTGTGCTGTTCCAAAAAAGATCCTGTATTCCTTACATTGCCGGCAGCTAAGCTTTGCCAGAGAGATAAAGCGATTGCAATGACGATTGTTCCGGCGGATGGAAAAGTGAAAGCTATGGTGAATGGTGTTCAGATTCCGGCCGTTACACAATCTGCAGGACAAAGCTTCTTCGATCCGGGGCTGGTGAGCGCAGCATATCTTGGACAGACCATTACCTTTACCGTGAACGATGAGCCTGTGGAGGCCCAAATGGTCGTGAATGCCCAGCCAAATGTAACGTTGACGATTGCCGATACCGTTTACAATTATGCCAGCAATGAAGCGACGGTTTATTTCAAGGTTGTAAATAACGGCTCAGGGTCGATCTCGTCTTACCAATGGAATTACGGTGATGGCCATACGGATACCTTGGTCCCTAACTTCAGCAATTTGGTGTCCCATGTATTCCCGATCGTACCGAATGAAAATACGACTTATCATACAAACCTAAATGTTATTGCCGAAAATTCCGGCTGTAGCACACAGGTTACCGTAGATGTCGAATTAAGCGGTCTGCAGCTCGTTTCGTGCAGCGATAATTTTAACTACAGCGGAAGCGTAGGGACTTTTGAATACAACATCGATTTCGGAACGGATACGGGAATGGCCGGAATTAATTACAACGCTTATACCGTACCGGACAGATTTATCATCGAATGGAATGGTCAGAAATATGACAGTGGCTTCGTCGGTTCGAGCACTTACAACAGCAGCCTGATAAGTAAAGGGGTGAATCCGGCGGATATAAAGACTGCTAATCCTTCAAACGGAGCAGGTTCATTGAAATTCAACAAAACTTCTGCTTTGCCGAGATATGCTAAGGTTACCGTTTTGGCACCATTAGGAAGTACGGCATGGAACGTATCAGGTATTTGTCCTAGTAAATAGAAATACAATAATTTCCCGGGCAGGTTTTTGTCCGGGAAGTTTAAAAATACCTTACTAAATCATTAAAATTAGCAATAATGAACAATCAATTAAGTAAAATATCAACGCAATACCGCAAGTTCAGCAAGGGGCAGTACATCGAAGAAAAGCAGTTCAATGAATTTCTGGATTTTTTTGAGGATCAGGACCGTTTGTCAAGGGTGATGCTGCAGGGAGTCGGTATTGTATGCGGTCTCAGGCCGGAACCTGTTTACAAAGACCGCTTGTTGAACGGGATACAGCTTTCCCAGGGAGTGGCTCTTACGACCGATGGCGATCTGCTTACCCTGAGCAATACAGGCGAGGTGAGCAAAGAATTGTACGTAAGTGATCTAAGAACCATTGACATACAAAGTAAAAATTACACGAATTTTAAAATATACGATAATTTTAAAGTAAAATATCCGGCATTTTATGATGCGGACAATAAGCAGATCGAACTCTGGGAACTGGCAACCGCTCAGGAAGCAAATTCAGATTTCCAGCCCATCAATAAACTTTCCGGTATAGAAAACAAATATCTGCTGCTTTACCTTGAAGATTATGAAAAAGAAGTAAAGCCGTGCCGTGGCGTGGATTGCGATAATCACGGAATCCAGCAGATCCGGAATCTTAAAGTACTGGTGACAACCAAAGAGGGGATTGCCCGAATTTTTGAAAAAGATAAAATCCAGCCGCATCCTCTGTTTATCACTGATATGATGACGGGGCTGAAGCAGGAGAGGGTTATTATAGAGCGGCTTATCCTGGAAAGAGGAATTGATGCGGATTTCTCCTCTTTAGATTTAAAAAATCTTTACTCCGGCATTTTGGTAAAAAATAATTACGGGGAGAATATTTTCAAAAAAATCAATGCCATTGCCGAAGTATTTGGAATATCAGGGGTAGATCATCAGAGCTTTAAGCAGAAATTAATTACGGGCTTGGCGCAGACAGGAGGTTTTCAGTATGCTTATGATGTGGTTAAGGATCTTACGGATACGTATTCTGAAATTATAAAACTACTTCCCGGATCGTTTGCCGGATGTCTTCCGGACCTCCTTTCTTTTCCGAAACATGTTATGCTTGGGAAGGTCGCATCTGATTTTCAGCTGGATTCTTCAAGACATCAGTTTTACCATTCACCTGTTCTGGACGATAAAAAAACGACTTCAAAAGTAAAAGTTCTGATGAACCGTTTTAAGCAGCAGGCACAGAATTTCAGGTATTCCGATAGTTTTGAAACCTCGGCGGCGATTAAGATTACACCGTCGCAGAAAACTAATCCGCTGGGTAATAAAGCGATTCCTTTTTACTATAATGTGACAACGGAATTTCTGAAAGCGTGGAATTTTGATAAAACCGCTAATCGCTTATCCGGATACAATCTGGGCTATGATCAGGGCTTGCTATCGACGGATAACCATGTACAGAAACCATTGGATTTCAATATAGATAAAAATTCATTTTATAATATCGAAGGTCATCAGGGGATGAACCATCAGGAAGCCTTTGATCAGATTACGCAGATCAGAAACCAACGACAGCTGGGCTTTGATGTGATGCTTTTATCCTTCACGGAACTGAAAAACAATAAAGATCTGTATAGGGCCTATTTCAATGAGTATGTAGATAAACACCCGGGATTGGAGCATACGCGTGGCGTGGAGCGGGGAGGAACCTTCGTCATGGTATATGAGCAGAATGGAAGAAGTACGAATGTCATTGCCGATTTTTCACTTCCGTATCAGTGCTGTACCCCAAAAGTTGAAGTGAAATTAAGCTTACCGAAAACAACGGTTTGCTCAGATTCCGGCCTTTTGCCATTTACGGTTTCTCCTGCTAACGGCGAAGTAAAAGCGTCTGTAGATGCAGGTCTGAACGGCGGGGTGAAACAGAATAACGGCAACTATGTTTTCGATCCGTCTTCCGTAAGTGAGGCACTTTATAATACCGATATCAGCTTTACGGTAAACGGAAAACCGAGCGACTGCAGCATTAAAGTGATTCCACAGCCTAAGGTAAATATATCCGTAAGCTCTGTTGATTATCCAACAAACGGTTCATCCGCAACAACGGTTCACTTTACCGTTTCCGGAACCGGCTTTGCAGGTTATGAATACAATTGGGACTTCTGGGATGACGGAGGATTTATTCCTCTGAAGCCCGACGGTAACGGAATGCTTACTTATACGCTCTACAACCTGAATCCGAAGCAGATTCCAATGATAAAAGTGAAAGTCAGCAATAAGGAGTGTGTGCAGACCATAGCGCTCAGAGACTGGTATAAAGGACCTGTTGAAGAGGAGAACAGAGTTCCTGTTGCTATTGCAAATGCATCATATACGAATATACAATTGCCAACCAATTCAGTGGAACTAAAAGGTTCTTCCAGCTATGACTCTGATGGAACTATAGTTTCCTATGTATGGAAACAGATCGGGACTACTCCGGCAATTGCAGGTATAGGTAATCCGAATACAGCTGATACAGCCGTTACAGGATTGGTGGAAGGTACTTATACATTCCAGCTGACGGTTAAAGACAATAAAGGAGCCACAGCATCAAATGAAGTGATGGTTACTGTAAATAAAGCAGCTGAACGTAATCCATCACTTACTGAAATAGGTAATTCTACGACAGGTTCAGGATCAGGTGGGTCAAGAACTCAGACTTTTAAAGTAGGTCAGAATGTATCGGCAGGCAATAAATTCCAGGCAGGTGTCTATAGTGTTTTGCTAACGGTTACTGCAACAGCTTCCGATACTCCTGATACGGTTGCCTCAAAATTGAGAGACCTGATTAATAATACTACCAGGGAACAATGGAATGCAGCCGGAACAGCACCAACGGGAGCGTCCGGATTTCCTCCAAAGGCCTCATCATCCGGAGATACTCTGGTTATAAGCCTTAATTATCAGAACCAATTTTTTGGTAGTGCATCGGTGAGCTAAGAGCAGAGTGTCATCAGTATATTAAAAATATAAATCTGAATCAGTAAAAACAAAATCCTCAATTATTTGAGGATTTTTGTTCACCAAAATACACTTTGGTTTGATTATCTTCTGTTGTTTTTCCGTCTTGTACTGATAATATTGAACAATTTCGCAACATCATCCAGGTGGATTTCAAAATCATCGTAGTATTCGTTCAGGGAATGAAGGGTAATGATGCCTTTTTCCACATCATGGTTGATGATCCGCTTCACCAGGATGCCTTTCTCCTTATGGACGATCACGAAATCCCACTTATCATAATGCAGCTTGCTCATCCAGTAATCCTGACGAATGTTCCTGCATAAAATAATGTCGCCTTCCAGGTAGCTTTCGTACGAACCGTCGTCCATACTGTCTCCTTTCACTTCAAAACACATATACTCACCGCGGTGTTCTACATCATCGGTAAAGGGAATCACCGGCAGGCTTTCCATATACTCTTCGTCCGCAAATCCGTTCAGGTAGCCGGCCTGTGCGTACTGGTTCGCCAGCGGCACGTACATCACCTTCAGATCCGAGAACACAACGGGAGACGCGCTGTTCTTTATTTTCCGCTGCTGTTCTTCCAGCAGATTATTTACAAAATATGCCGTAGTTTCCGGTATTTTCCGTTCGCCTTTTTCCCAATACTGGACCGCTCTCGTTCCGACACCAATGGCTTCCGCTATTTCCGCCTGCTTCATGTTGAGCTGCTTCCTGATCTGTTTAAATTCTAAATGGGTCATTCTGATAGGTTTATCGTTAGCTGCAAAAAAAGACGCAAAATATTTGTTCTTTTATTTTTTAAATACGAACATTGTTCGTATATTTGTCTCGTTAATAAGAAATAATAGCACAAATATACGAAATTATATTTAGAGTTATACATTATTTTGATGTTTAAATCCTTTATGTGAGCTTAATAAGGATTGGTGGTCAAAAAAACAAGTCAATTCAATATTCGGAATATTTGCGGTTATAACTTATTTTCTCTGTCTTGTATGGCGCCCCTTTAGACAGAATAACAAGATTTAAAAGTAAAAAGTGCGTTTTTTTAACCAGTTAAATGAGTTTGTTCGCATTTTAGTGAACGGGTTAAATTAAAATGTAAGGTTTATGCTGTACTTTTTACTGGAAACGTAAATAAATTATCCGGTCGTCTAAAGATCATCATGCTCTTAAAGCATCGGTAAATTTATTGTAAAAAAAATCCGGACGGAAGCTTTGTCAGCAATCTGTGGTGCCGGCTTGTAAAATCAAAACCAATTAAATGTAATCAGACATCTTCCGAAGGCTGGAATCTGCCTTTGCAGGACTTTTACGGACTTGCTCCAGCTGCGGAATCATAGAGGATAAGGAAGCCGGTCTGATTGAAAAAATAACTTTTAACCTTAAAAAAAATGAAACGAAGTAAAGAATTAACAGAAAAAAGAAAAGATTTTGTCAACGATTATGTAAAACGCAATCAGGACAAACAGATGAAAGTCATTGTAACGGAACTTACCGAAATGTTATTTTTATCGGAACGAACAATCTACAATATCATTGTTCAGGATTAGCCGCTAAATGTTCAGGATAAAAACCGGCTTTTGTAATACTTCTTGTTAAGTAATCTCAAGAAAGTTTTTACAGCCGGAACTCTGTAAACCAAATCCATAAATATATTTTAAAACAGAAAATCCTCCTTTACAGCTATTGAATAAAAGCTAACAATAGTACTTCCGTTCTTCATGACTTTTATATAAACGAAATGCCTTTGTTTATTTTTAAATGATCTGCTTTTCAGAATAAATACGGTTTACCGCCTGTGCGCAGGAACACCACATTACAAAAGAATCATTATTCATCACCGTGATCATAAGCAAAGGTGTTTCGTTTACTTCCCGAAACATATTCTCTGAATACCATGCGCAGCAAGACCGACAGGAACTGCGTTGCTCCGTACAGAAACCGATCCTGCACCGGAGCTGTCAAAATGTTGTACCCAACATCATCCCAAATTTAAATTTGCCGTTACAATACGAAGGTAATAACAATTTTTTCTTTTTGGTCTATGCTGTTAGGAAAACAGACCTTACAATTTTCTGCCCTTAACCGCAGGAAAATATTTCCCGATGGGTAAAAACAATAACTACCAAATACATTTATCAACCATGAAAAAGAAAAAAAACAATACCAAAGAAAAACTTGAGAAGCCCCGTAAAAAGATCAGTGAACTTATCGACGAGCTTGCCTATATCAATGAAAGTGAAAATATCAGGAACAGCAAAAAATTTTTGGAAGACCTGTACCTGCTTGAGCAGGAGTGAAGGGGTCTGAATGCTGGACCGAAATGTAACAAATATAGGAAAGAATGAATCTGGATAGTATAAAAGCCTTATTAATCGGGACAGCCATCGCGTTCTCCGGAGGATTATTAAGGGTTCTGATTTCAATACAGAACAAAGAAAAGAAACAGCTCTGGGAACACTTCGTCACACTCGCCATCGTGATGATCGTAGGTTTTACCATGAGCTATGTAATGAGCAGGGCCGACCTTCACGACAAATGGTATTCCACGGGAGTACTGTTTGTATTGGGCTACGGCTATGATAAATTTCTGAAGATGATCACCACCAACCTGCCGGAATGGATCGAAAGAGCCATCAACCTCTACATCGAAGGCCGGTACGGCGTGAAAACAACCCGGCCGGCCACCGGTGAGGAGGAAAAGAAAGACGAGCCGGTTTAAAATAAATTAATGATAAAAATCATGAACATTATCAATCATAGTTTCCCTGAAAATCAATATTATAGGGAAGCCACCGCAAAGAAAGGCATTGTGTTGCAATACGGTGTCGGGAGATTCGGTAGAAGGAGACATCAACTGGTGGAAATCCACGGCCGAACGGGTGGCGACGCCCATTATTATTGCCAGGGACGGTGGGATCCATCAGCTGTTTTCATCAAAATACTGGGCGCATCACCTCGGAATTAAAAAAGCACATTTCGAACAGTTCGGACTGCCGGAGCAAAACACACAGCGAAATAAGGAATTTATCGGAGTGGAGCTCGACAGCTGGGGAGGTCTGACTTTTAAAAATTCAAAATATTATGCGTTCTCCGGGCAGGAAGTCGCTGCCGAGCAGGTAGTGACCTATGAAAAAGAATTCAGAGGCTACCGGTTTTACGAAAAATATACGAATGCCCAAATTGCTTCCCTGAAAGAACTTCTGGTTTACTGTGGAAAGCAATACAAGATCTCCCTGAAGTACAAAGGGAACGTCATATTTGAATGCAATAAAAGAGCATTAAGCGGCGAAGGCGGCGTTTGGGCACACGCCTCCTTCAGACCTGATAAATCCGATGTCCATCCGCAGCCGGAATTGATCCGGATGCTTGAATCACTGATATAAAATGAAATCGAATTGGAAATCAGGTAAATAGGCTGGAATAGGGAAGCTGGATGCGGGAAGTTTCTTTTGTCAACATTATTGTCAAAAATAGTAATGGACAAATCGTTTGTTAAGAGATAAATAGGAAATCTATTTAAAATACTGAATTGCCAGACTGGATTCAGTTTATTTTAATAATCGTTTGAAAATAAATTAAATACGATCAAATTTATTTTGAATAGTCTTGAATTTTGTTACGATAAAACTTCCGTGGAAAACACTTCACTGCAACTACAGAATCATGAAGGCGAAAAGCTGGCGTTTCTCGCGGAAAAGTATGAATTTTGAACCAGAAAACTAAAACATGAGGACGAAGCCTGAGGCGGTTTAAGCACGCGTGTTTCTCATCACAGAGCCGATGCCGCTTCAGGTTTATTTTTTTAAACCTCAGAAGAAATCCCTTACACCGACGGTCTGGTTCTTCCGCATCCGGAAGATAGTCTGTAAAGCACGGCCTCCGGTATGGTACAGGTATTTTAACCCAAATTTTAAAATTAAAAAACATCCAATCCATGGAAGCAGCACAACCTTTACATAAAGGCAGCGGTAATCCTCACGGCCCGGGCAAAAAACAGAAGCCTGAAAAGCCTGTAGTGGTTCCCCTGCCGGTAACCGAATTTGCCAATTTACAAACCCAGAAACCGGAAAGCACCGCGGTAACGGCCGGATCGGCCAACCCTTATTCCGACAGGATGAACCTGAACGGAACCATCGCACCGGTCCACGGCTCAAAGACCATTTACGGCCAGGGTGCCGAAATCCGGTACGGTAAGTTTCAGGAAAGCCTGGCCGAAACCGGTGACCTCAACCACCCCGACACCAAAGAAGCGGAGAAAAAATATATGGCGACCCTGAGCATCAATGAGATGCAGGAGTATCAGGACCGGAAATCCGGAACGTACCTGCCAAAGACATTGGAGGAGCAGGCGGCGGCTTACCAGGCGGGTAAAAAAACAGCGGACACCAACACGCCGGCAAAGCCCCTGGAGAAAAAAGAAACCGCAGGTAAAACGGATATGATTTTACCGGACCAGCCTCAGCCTGTAAACCCGGACCAGCCAGCAACTGAAGATACGGAAGCTGTACCTTCTGCCAATATCCAAAGCAATCCTGCTTTTACGGAGCTGAGCGGAGAGATCAGCAGCACCGCAAAATTGCAGAAGCAGCACGAATCATCACAAAAAGCCACGGACGCTGCCCAGGCTGCAGCCCCTTCGCCTTCCAACGAACGCCAGAGTATGGCGCAGGCCAGCCAGGTCCAGACGATGGATGCGCAGCAGCCGGGAGTTTTCAGTAAAGATGATTTTAAAGCACTTTTAACAAAAAAAATAGAAGGAATTAAACTTCCTAAAAATGAGGCTGAAGCCGACGAATTTGAGAAGCACAATAACATCAGCGAAGTGAATAAAACAGCGGTAGGCGATGTAAAAAGGGAAAAAAATGCAGCGTCTCACGCTATTGCTTCCACAACCGCCGCACAGCCTGATCTTGCTGCACAGCCGGTAAGGGCCGTTGCACAGATGCCGTCCCCTAATATTGGGAAAGCTCCGGCGGTACCGAATGCTGCCAAAGCGATGCCTGTAAAGAGAAATCCGGGAAGTGTGGAACGTCCTGTACAGGAGCAGACCGCAAATATCGACAGTGAGATGAAAGCACATGGCGTTACCGACAATATGCTGGCAAAATCCAACGAGCCTTCCTTTACCGATGCTCTCGCAGAAAAGAACAAAGCGAAAGCACAAAGTGCTGCAGCCACCCAGCAGTTCAGAAACAAAGAGAGCCAGGAACTTTCCAAAACCCGTGATGATGCGCAGGCAAAGGCTTCACGGCATATCTCCGGAATGCACAGTGCCCGAAAAGGCGGACTGCAGAATGCCCATGGCGAGCAGAAACAGACGGCAGGCAAAGACAGCCGGAAACGAAAGGAAATTGCCGACCATATCAACGGCATTTATCTGAATTCTAAAAAGGACGTAGATGGTATTTTAAACAGCCTGGATAAAAAAGTGGCGGAAATGTTTGATGCAGGCAGCCGGCAGGCTAAAGCAGCGTTTGAAAAGCATGTTGACCAGGGTGTGAAGGATTATAAAAAGAAACGGTACGGCGACGCCTATGCGGATTACGGTCTCCTGTATGCGGCAGGCAAATGGCTGAAAGATAAACTTACGGGGCTTCCTCCTGAGGTTGATAAATATTTTGACAGCGGCAAGAAATTGTACATCACCGTGATGGATACGCATATTGACCGTATTGCCACCTATGTGACCAGTCAGCTGAATGCCGCAAAAACCAGGATTGCCACAGGCAAGAAAGAGGTGCAGAAGTATGTCAGCAGCCTGTCGCCGAGCCTCCGTAAGATCGGAAAAGAAGCGATTGCTGAGATCCAGACAAAGTTCAGTGTCCTGGAAGAAAGTATAAACAGCAAAAAAGATGCGCTTATTGAGGTATTGGCTAAAAAATATGCCGATAATATAACAAGCATTGATGCGCGGATTGCTGAGATTAAAACCCAGAACAGCGGATGGGTAAACCAGGCGCTGGCTACCCTTAAAACCAGCGTTTTTGCAGTTATTATTGAAATTAAAAATACCCTTGCCGGCCTATTGTCCGGGGTCATCGATGCCATTCAGGCCATTATCACGGATCCGATCGGGTTCTTCAGAAACCTTATTGCCGGAGTATCACAGGGATTTGCCAATTTTGGAGCCAACATCTGGACCCACCTGAAGACCGGCTTCTTCGGT